>NZ_JBBCBO010000007.1:0-273599 GCF_037203865.1 Variovorax sp. CCNWLW186
TTGGCGTTGTAGCCGTAGGTGACGCTGGTGCTGCTGGCGCCGTTGATGCTCTGGGTGAAGCCGGTGAGCTGGTTGCTCGTGGCGCCTACGGTGTAGGTGCGGCTGGTGGTCTGGCCGTTGAGGGCTCTGGTGCTGCTGCTCCGGTTGCCGTTGGCGTCGTAGCCGAAGCGGGCGGTGTCGCCGGTGGCGTTGAAGCCGGTGATGTGGCCCACGGCGTCGTAGCCCACGGCCCAGGTGATGTCGCTCGCGCCGATGGTGCTGTGGGTGGGGTCGGCATCGCCCGGGCCGTAGAGGGTCTGCGTTAGGCTGGTGATGCGCCCGGCGGCGTCGTAGACGTAGCGGCTGAACTCAGTGGCGGTCATGCGGCCGGCGGTGTCATAGCTGCGGCTGGCGGCCAGGCTCGGGCTGGCGAAGGCCCAGGTCCAGGCGGTGGGCTGGCCCAGCGGGTTCCAGGCGATGCCGGTGACCAGCGGATTGCCGTTCAGGCTCAGGCCCGTGAGGCGGCCGGTGGCGTCGTAGCTGTGGGTGAGCAATCCGCCGTTGTTGGGATAGCCGATGCTCGCCAACGTGCCGTTCGGGTTGTAGCTGTAGCTGACCTGCTGCACGCTGCCGTTGGCCAAGGTCTGCTTCTTCAACGTGACCCGGCCGAAGCCGTCGCGGGTGTACTCGGTGGTGCCGCTGCGGTCGACGATCTCCGAGAGATAGCCCTTGCTGTTCGCCGAGAGGTCGTAGCGCAGGGTGGTGGTCTTGCCGTCGGCGAAGACCAGGTTGGTGGGGCGGCCCAGGGCGTCGCGGGTGATGGTGGTGGCCTGGCCGAGGGCGTCGGTGATCTGGGTGGGCAGGCCCAGGGCGTCGTACTGGGTGCTGGCGGGGCCGGTGTCGGCGCTGCTCTCGGCCGTCGCGTTGCCTTGGGCATCGCGCGTGTAGCTGGTGGCCACGCCCTTGAAGTCCTTGGCTTCGGCGACGGCGTCGAGGGCGTTGTACTTGAGTGTGGCGGTGGCATCAACCGCGTCGGTCACGGCCTTGACTCGGCGCAGACCGTCCAGGCCGTACTGGGTGCTCTGGTTCAGGCCGTTGGACTTGGTGGTCAGCTCGCCGTTGGCGTCGTAGCCGAAGGCGCTGGCCTGGTTGGGGCCTTCGGTCTGGGCGCTGAGGCGGTTGATGGCGTTGATGGTACGCGCGGTGTTCCAGGCCAGGTTGCCGGCGCTGTCCTTGATCTGCTCGGCGGTGCGGTTGCCCATGCCGTCCAGGGTGTAGGTGCCGCTCTCGCCGCGGTTGTTGCTCCAGCCGATGAGGCGGTGGGCGGCGTCGTAGCTGTAGGTGAGAACCAGGCCGGTGGGCAAGGACATCGTCTCGACCGTGCCGTAGGGCTTGTAGGTGAGCGTGGTGGTCTGGCCGCCGACGGTCTGGGCCAGGAGGCGGTCGCGCGGGTCGTAGGTGTAGGTGGTGACGAGGCCGTTGGGGGCCGTCATGCTCTCCACACGATTCGCGTTGTCGTATGTATAGCTGCTGACGTGGCCCAGGGCGTTGGTGCTGGTGAGGACGTTGCCGCGCGGGTCGTAGGTGTAGCTGGTGACGGCGCCGTTGGGCTCGGTGGCGGTGGCCACCAGCTGCTGGGCGTTGTAGGTCCATTGCCACAGCTGGGCCTTGTTGGTCGCCGTGTCGGTGACGGTGCGCGTCAGGACGTTGCCGAGGGCGTCGTAGGTGTAGGCGATGGTGCGGCCAGCTTCGGTCACCAGCGCAGGCAGCGAGAACGTCGGGTGCCATTGCGTTGTCGCTGTCTGGGCTTCGGGGGTGCCGGAGGCGCGTGTGACCGAGGTAGGCAGCCGGCGGGCGACGTCCCAAGTCGTGGTGGTGATCACACCCTTGAAGTCGGTCTCGCTGGTGATCAGACCGTTGACATCCTGCACGCGCGAGGCGGCGTCGCTCTTGCCTTCGCCGGAGGGCAGCGAGCCGTACGTAACTGCAAGCTTGCCCTTCCTGGCTCCGTAGTTATAGCTGCGCCTCGTGCCCAAGGGGTCCACCACGGTGGCACTGCCTTCATAGGAACTCACAACATGCCGATTCGCTCCCTGAGCGTATTCGGTCCTTATGGCTCGGCCCTTGCTGTCATATGCGAACTCCGCATATTTGGTGCCCGATTCGTCAAGAATCCCGGTGAGGGCATATGGCAAGCGGGCATCTTCGTAGAGATACCGACGGCTCGTGCCGTCGGGGTGTGTGACTGTAAAAAGCCGTCCCTTCCAGTCGTACGTATAGCTGACTACGCGACCATCAGAGGTACTGACGCTGGCTAGTCTGCCAGCGCCGCTATACACAAGGCCCAACGCGTTCCCCAGACCGGTGTAAATAGCAGTGAGTTGGCCGGCCGCGTTATACGCATATGAGACGACCCACCCGTTGAGTCGCGACGACGAAAGCAATCTGCCGTCGCTATCAAACTTTAGCGTCGTGTCGTCCGTCGCACGTCGATATGTCCATTCTCCGCTGGCTACCTGTGACAGTGTGTCCGGACCATCGATGGCAACCCAGCCCGAAGAGTCAGAAATCCGCATGAAGGGCCTCACGCTGCCATCGGGGGCCATAACGATCACCGAATCAGATGCAATCTTGAGGTTGGTACTGTGGTTGTGAGTCCAGGCCAAACCTAAAGAGATTGACGCATCACGTGCAGCGGCTCCGGAACTGCTGCGATACATACGAATGAACGAAAATGGCTGCGCCCCTCCGATTGCGAGATCGATTTCCGTCTGGATCTTTTCTCCAGTCAGCGGCAGTATTGGGTTGCCGACTGCTTCGCCGGCCGTTGGCGTACACATCTTCGCAGCGGGCTCTGGTGCTACGCACATCCCACTGACGGAGGTGAACCCGTTCATGCACTCGCAAACCATGGTTCGCTCGCCGCTGCCATCCAGATCCTTGGAAACCAGTTGTGAATTCGGCGCGGAGCAAGAGTACAGAATGGTTCCGGCGCAACCCGCCGAGGGATGAGTCAGAGAGCCATCTGCTTTCGAGTACAGCGGCGTGCGGCAGAAGAACCCGCCGTAGGTTTCACTCGGGAATACCCCTTTAGGCTCTTCGTAAGGGTAAGTGGAATAGTAGTTGGCAAGCAGTTGGAATGAGCGGTCGCACGCGGCCGCCGCAGTGCTGAAAAGCTCCGGCTGTGTTCTTGTCGCGGCGGGGTAGAGATCCCCATCGTTCAAACCGCAGTGAGAGGTTTGGTAAGTTCTGGTGACAGAGTCAGAAATAGTTTGACCATGCACTGGAGGAGCAAACCAACAAAGACAAACAAGAAGCGCAAGAACAGCCAGTGCAGCCTTCTTACGAATTTGGACTGGTGTGCAAAGACCGTGCTCTCGTTCAACGATTGCCTGAAGAAAAAATGCGCGCAGCATCAGCCGCCGCAGGGCGAAGACAATCGATCCCATCTAGTCCCTCGTTTTCGGCCTTGGTTCAGCACGAGTACCTCTCTCGTCGTGCTACCTGTTTTTTTCTCATTGCCAGCCTATTCAGCGCTGCCTCACAGCGACTCTCCACAGGCTACAAACTGTTTGCAAGATAGCCGAGCACCCGGGGTCGGGCAACCGTTGAGGTCGCTCTTATCCTCAGAATGAAAATCAAAGTACACGTCGAAGAAACCACGGTGTTGTCGTGGAGCGACTCCTTGCGAAGCTCGACGATCCTCGTGTCATCCGTGTGAAGTGAGCTTGCGCGTTTGGACAATGGCGTGTTACTACCGCTGCGCGAATCTCAGAATGCGAGCGAAATCTGCAAAGCGACCGTGCAAAGTCGAAGTGGTGCAGGTCAAGCAAGGACTACAAGAACCAACGCAACGATCTAACAACGCATCGATCCTGCGCAATTGCCTGCTTCGCCTCAAGTACTGCCTAGCGCCTCCTCCAACAAGGGAACCCAAAGTGCATCTCACAATTTTGGGAATGAATCACAGCCACCAGATCGTTGGCCAATCAGCCGGCGATTCAACTGCACTTCATCAGTACCTCGAGCGGGAGCTTCAATCCGGTGGATATGACGCGATAGCCGAGGAACTCAATGAAGCCGCCATCCTCCGTTGGAATTGCTCAGAGTCAACCGCTAGGAGGGTCGCGACGAGCCTCGGGATCCGTCATCGTTTCTGCGATCCCGAGCCTTCTGAACGAGCGATTCTTGGTATCCCTTCACGCGAGGAACTCGAACAGCAATTCGGGCTTGGAAAAATAATCAACAGCGCGGCAACTAGGCAATTGGATGCTGCCCAAAAAAACTATTGGCCGATCCGAGAGGCGTTTTGGCTCGCGCGTCTTCAAGAGCTCGGCGCCACCCGCATCCTATTTATCCTCGGTGCTGACCACATTCAATCATTCAGCGCTTTTCTGACCCGCGAAGGGATCAGCTTCATCTGCCTAGAGCAAAACTGGGAACCGTAGTCGCGAGCAGTTAGAGGTGAAGACGCTTTCGTAGATCGACAAAGACATCCGCATCGCTGACCCAATGCGGCTCCACTTTGTCGCTGTAAACGGTAAAGCCATTCGAAGTATCAAGTACGCCATCTACTTCCACCTCCAGCTGCACCATCAATCGCCAATGGCTATACGTACCCAGCGTTTTTTGGAAGAGATGGATGATGCTGGGCTGCAGGAATGAAGGTCGCCATACGCACAACTTCTGCGTGATGTCGCCGTAATCATCATCTATCAGCCAGTAGTCGCCCTTGCCATAGGCATCCTCAGTCCCAGGCGGGTCGAGCGCGCTGTGAAGCGCATCGTAAAGAGCCTGCCACTCACCGCTACGCACATCTTCATTCATTCGATTCCCCTGCGGTAGGCATTCGGCGCAAACCTTCTTTCATGAACTCGTCCCACAGCGAAGGTTGTATCGCCGGACTCTGGGGTCGGGGCAGCGCTTCACTTCCGAGACAAAGTCCTCGGCTTGCTTCTTTGTCATCTTTGCAGGATCCATCTTATTTTCGCTGAGGTGCCTGTCCCACTGTTCCTTGACGCCTTCACTGTGCCCGCCACCGAAATTGTGTCCCCTTGGTATGGAGCCGGTTGTCGAGCCTTCGAAGACCTCTCGCGCTGCTTCCGATAAGCCTGGCGTGATCCGGATGGGGCCGATGACCCAACGGTGCCCGCCGAGTGCGGCGAGGCCGAAGGGATCGGTAAACAGCAAAGGGTTCAGTTCTGATGGGCTTACGGATTCAGTTCGAAATCAAGATCGACCACAGTTAGCAGGATCGGCGTAACCAACGGCCGGTCCTAAAACTTGCCTGTCCCGAGCTGCTGTTCGTTTCGTCAGAACTCAACCGGGATCCCGATCTTTTGCCTCATGAGGCGCTTTCTGTACGTCCACACGCTCCACGCTCTCATCGGGGAACTGCCTGTACACCACCTCGTCGACGATCACCGCCTTCGGAAGCCCAAGCCTGTCGCGCTCGGCAGCGATCTTTGCAAACCGCGCCTCCAGGCGCCGTTTGAACGCGGGCGTTTGCGTCAACTGAAGCACTGACTGGGCCATGATGATTGCCTTTCCTTCCTCGGGTTTCCCAAGCCAGCGTGCAGGGCCTCAAACGCTGGAAGACCTACTGCGAGATTTTGAACCAGCTTGGGAGACATGCACTAACTTTGGCCCAGGCCTAAGGCGCCCCTCCCAAACCGATCGGGACAGCCAAGGTCTTTCTGGCCGCATCCGCGGTCAGTTGGTCAGCGTGCATCGGCAGCACCCCCATCTTGGCGAGCCTTTTCAAGTTAGACAGCGGCGCCGCCACATGATCGTCTACACGCATAACACCGTCGCGTAAGGCCGCAAGCGTCGCGCGCCCATTCTTCAGAAGGATGTGATCCCATTCCGACAGGCGCAAGCTATCAAGTGCAACCGCTTGTGCGGCCGTTAACGACTTTGCGCACGATTGACATTGACTCAGATACCCGATCCCTGATTTCCCGCTCCCTGCGCAGACCATGTCGAATGGAAGAACAACGGGATGTGCGCAGTGTGGGCAAGCGTCTTCCAACAAGCAATGGTGAAGCGGGCAGAAGCGCCATGGGGCGAATCGGCAGTGGATTTCGAAGTAACTCTCTCGCTGGGCCGAAAGACATTGTGGGCAGAACCGAGAGCGTGGCCGTCCCTCTCGAGTCGAAAGCAACAAGCTGGCTCCGGTCTTTCCCAGACCCCTGAGACGACCAAAGATCCTGGTTGCCAGCGAAAAATGCGCTGATACGCCACAACGCACTATCGCTTTTCGTCCGGCCTCCGACGTGATCGCCAAATCGAGGTCGCGCATCCTGGAGAGGTTCAAGTGGGCCAGCAGTGCAGCAACGGTCTCTCCTTGCGACAGGGCCGCACGGGTCATCCAGGAGGCTGGGGATTCCAGTGGAAGCGGCTTAGACAGCCCGATCAGGCCGTGCAGTTCTTCTTCAGCCTTCGGCATGGTCGAAGAGCTCCAGTTGTCCTCTGGGTGACCGTCCTGCGCGCCCGCGGCCGGCTCGAAGCGGCCGCGGTGGCTCGCTACCGAGCAACTCTATCAATTGGAGAGCGGCTCTTTGGTCGGCTGCCTCGATACCTTGTTTGGTCAACCGCTGCAGGCCGGGCTCATAGACCAGTGGCCGCATTGCCTGGTTCTTCTCGGCGGCCTGAACCAAGATCGCGTCCGCTCGTGCTAAGCCTCGCTCGAGGAGCGCGGCCACCCCGTCCACACTCGGTATTTCTATCGCCCGCGCCGAGGAGATTCTCTCTTCGGCCCTGCTCAACACGCCGAGCGCATGAATGAGACGAGACGCGCCGTCCGGGCTCACGTGGATAAGCCAGCTTGGCAGTGCGCAGGTGCGCATGGCCGCGAGGACGGCCCCGCTATCCCGTTCCAAACGGCCCTTCATTGCTCGGCACCATCCCAGGATCCGGGCGGTGGGCCTGGTCGCTGCAGCGGAGCGGCGAAGGTATCGGCCACAACGGCAGATATCGACCGCGGGGCGAAGCCATGACAACGCCGTGCCACAGTGCGGGCAGCGGTCCATCAGCATCGTCTGGTGGATAGGGCAGGCGGGCACGGCCGTGACCTCCCACTCCGTCTTGCAGCACCCGTGCTCTAACAGGCACTCCGGGCACACCTGGGCATGCTTGATCCGCAACGAAGCGACGGATCCCCAGTCCCAGCCGAGATAGGAGTATCGTCTTCGGCGATCCACATGCCGGCGGCTTTTCAGGCGCGTGATCAGCCACTCGGGTGATACACCGGTCAGGAAGGCGAGCGCCTCCATGTCGCGGGTGGTCATCCAGCGGATCGATCGCGCGCCTGCCAGGTTGGCAAGCTCCGGGAGCGCAACGCCATTGGCATGCGAGCACCGCAGCAGAAAGCCGAGACCGGATTCGTCCTCGTGGGGCGATACGGCCACTGGCAGGGGCAGCAGCTCATTCAGCATAAGGATTGCCCAGGCTGGCGTGTTTGCCATAGACACGCTCAAATGCCGTCCGCAAGTGCTCGGCTTGGATCTGAGTGGCACCCTCGTCAGCCGCGATGAGTACAGCCTCCGTGACGAGCCGTTTGAACGCCCGCAAATTGCCGCCCGTGGTTTTCTGCGCTCGCGTCGCCTCGCCTTTCTCTGCAATGAAATCGAGGTTGAAGCCTTTGCTCTGCCTGGCGAAGGCTCTGACGAAGCCGTGCCACATGGACCCGGCCTCGAACGAGTGAAGCAGATGCCGTGCGCTGATCCGACTGGCGAGATGTAGATCTACACCAGTCAGATCCGCAAGCTCCTCCCCACCGAACAGAGCAAGTCCCAGGGGCACTTCGTCCATCAGTTCCCTCAGGCAGTCGGTGACGTTGCTGCCTTCCTCTGCGCGGACGCGCATTCGGGTCTGCGGCAACAGGTGGTGGGCCTCGTCGACAAACAGGAGGCGTGTTCCCTTTTGCTTGAGGGCGTCGATCAGCACATTGCGTTTGACCGCCAGCGTATGCGTGCTGACATTGGGAAAGGGGTACCGAATCTGACGCAACAGCCCCCCGATGAGTTGCCCAACAGTTGGCCGCTTGGAAAGTCGAACCGCCAATGCGCCGTATCCTGATTCGAACAGATTGGATTTGGGCAACGAGTTCCGGAAATACCGGATCAAAGCCGTCTTCCCCGAACCTGTGGGGCCACTCACAACGACACCCTGCTGCGTGGAGAACTCTCGACTGAGTTGGAACACGCGGTCGCAACTCGTCAAGATTTCCTTGAACCCAGGGTGGCTGACCATGATGCGATCGACCGGTATTGCGGCGGCCAAGGCGTGCGGGGTGTAGGTGAAGAGCCGCCTCGCGATGGTCTGCCGCTCCTCCTCGTCGGGCCAATCCACATCGCCTTCGTTGCTGCTGCGCTCGTTCATCGCGGCCCCAGGTAGAAGGCCTCGAACTCCGGAATGTCGGCCTCGATCAACGGGGTCGGCGGTTCCACAATCAGCTGCGCGGGCGACGGCGTCTGGCGTTCCGGCACGTCCGAACTGATGATTCGGCTGGATGTCAACCCGGCGAAATGCGCAGCCTTCAGCGAGTTCTTGCGGTCCTTCGGCCGGCTCGCATTCATCCAGTGATCGTGCAGGTCCATGCGTGCAGACCTGAGTTTTTCCTGCGCACCCTTGGCAGCGAGATCTTCGCGCGCAAACTTTCGTATGTGCAGATGCTGATTCCAAGACAGCCCGTTTGCGTACTCTCCCCAGCGGCAAGGACATTGGACCCACTCTGTCAGGCGAGTCGGGTTCTGCACAAAGAGGTATCCCATGTCATTGGGGTCCCATTTGCATAGCGCCTTGAAGCGACCTCCATGCTGCTTGATCAGCGGCAGGAGTTCGGCGCTACCGTACGGCAATCCCACCAACTCCACCCCACCCTGATGGACGGTCAATGTTTTCGACAATCCGGAAATCAGCCGCATGTTTTCCCAACTTCCTGGGTAAATGGCCGGCGGGCAACGGTCCAGGCCGTCTTGGAACAGGTCGAATGGTCTAGCGAGCTTGCGTTGGTTGATCTGGAATGGGTAAACGTCGACGATGAACATCATCAATCCTTCGACCAGGTCGCCAAAGGTGATGGATGCATCTTTGTAGGGGTCGGTCTTCCTCGAGTTGGCAACGCCCTTCCGAACACGGCCCTTCGCCAGAGTCAGGTGACTGAGCCCAGCGAAGAAGCGCTCCACGTGCGGCTTCAGCCACGGAGTACGGACCCGACAGTAAGTCATGTCGATTCCCAGTTCCCAAGACATGCCTTTGAATGCGCGCGAATGGAATTCCAACCCGTTGTCCAGGACCCATTCGTCAGCGAGGCCGTGCGAGAGCCAGGGGTTCTTCAGGCCGAGTTCCGCCACCAGATCGGATTTCGGCATCACTGAATTGCGCAGGACCCCTGCGACGCTGGTCACGCCGGGACCATAGAAACTCAGATACATGCCCAGGATGTAGCCAGAGTACGCATCCATCGCCACCGTCAGCAACGGACGCCCCAGAGGTAGCCCTGTTTCATCTGAGACAACGACCCAGTCCAGCGGCGTGTGATCAACTTCGACACGCTGCAAGGGATAGGCCGCAGAGGCGCCATCCATCGTGCTGCGGCATACCATGCGCGCTCGTGCATCACCTTCGCGCGACGCGATCCGGTGATAGGCGTCGACCTCCTTAGCACGGCGACATACGGTGGCGTACCCGACCTTGGCTTGATCTTGGTTCAACTCTCCATTGCGCACAGCCAGCTTCAGTTCACGCTGAATGCAGTCGTGGGCATGCCGGAGCGAATTGCGGGCCAATGTGAAGTATTGGGTGCGCAACGTGCTTGTGATGATCTCGTCGATCTTTTTCAGCATCCGACGGCTGCGTGGTGCTGTCTTGATGTTGTCCACCAGCGAGAGCGGATTGCATTCCGCTTTGTGGAACCGTCGTGCCCAGTCCATCACTGTCGACGGGGTTGGCGCTGACGCGTCGGCTGTAGCCCGCGCAACGGTTTTGATTACCCTTGCCACCCGGACACGATCACCCCTGCTGACATGCGCAGCTTGCAATCCCTTGAGATAGCGCATGCGGTACTCGATCTGCGCACGCCAGGAGGGCGGTATCTGCGTCAGATCCACCATTGGAACCGGGCTTGCCGGTGCGAGATCATGTGGGTCATCGCCGGCGCGGGTCGTCTGCCTTCCTTCCATGGCTCCTAGCACCACCTTGTAGCGCCCCGTCCAGAGGCGCTTCATCAGTTCGGCCGTGCGCAGCGTTATCGCCCTTCGCGTCAGCGTGTCTTCGAACTGAACACGGTCTTCGGCAAGGAGGCGGGTGAGTTCAAGCGTGCGCTGGCCACTCCGCAGCACCAATCCAGTTTTCAATACGATGTTCATGGCAAATCTCCGCAGATTGAAAGGAAAAAAGAAGGGCACTGCCGTCCAATGGCAGCAGGCGCGAAGAGCGCAGATGGCGAGCGGCAATGAGGTGAAAAAGGTCTTCCCGCGATGCCCCAGCGCGCTCCTTCAGTGCATCGATCGAGACCCCCTCTTGGCAAGGCGCAATGGAACTCAGTACCCGCTGCCGCAGTGCTGGCTCGACCGCGGCCTTTCGATAGCGCAGCACGCGCGCTGCACGTTCGTGAGCCTTTCTTTCTCGAATGCCGCTTTCGTCGACGACGGCAAATCGAAAAGATCGCTCGCGCAGCTGCTCGGCGGCGTCGTCAAAGGTCGCTCGGTACCGTTCGATCTTCTGGCCGAGCTTGACCTCGATGACGGTATGGCTGCCGTCGAGGTGTCGCACCAGAAAATCAGGCGTGTAGCGCTTTCCCGATCTGAGCTTGAGCTGAAAAGGTTGATGTCTGAGATGAGCCACTCCTGGACAAAGGGCTGCGCGAAATACGAAATCGCGCTCCAGGGATGACTCGCACTCGACGGGCGAAGGGAAGATGCCGGGCAGGTTGAGCACACGCACCGTCCGTACGGGCGAGCGTGAGACCACCTTGCGTGCCGGCAAGTCGGACGCAGTGTTCATGATGTTTCTCCGGGCAAAAATCACCCCGACCCGGCATGAAAATGCCTGGTGGGAGTCTTGACAGGGGTGCTCTGCGAGAAGAAACTGCGGTTTCCACGCCGTTGAAGTTTCTTCAGCGGGGCACGCCGGTCATCCGAAAGGTTGACTGGCGTTGTCTTTTCTACATGGGCGGTTCCTCCTTCGTGGGCGGGTTCGGCCGGAGGCACTCCGCTGAGCCGGGCTGCACGTTGGGGCCAGCCGCGCCGGTGTACTGTCCCGCAAGCCAGCGGGCGACGTCTCTTGCGAGGGCGAAGCGCCCCCGTCGATGTTCGATCTGGAACGTCGGCACTGGAATCGTGCGACGCGCCACGGCCTGGTGGTAGGCCCGCATCGTCGGATAGCCAAGTGCGCCGGCGAGCGCGGCCGACGGCAGCATCAGTCCGTAGCGCTGGGTCAGACTTTCTTCCAGCGTTCTCGCCAAATCCTCGTCAATCTGTACTTCGGCCATCGTCGCGCTCGGTCGTGCGTTGTGTCGTGCATGCTACGTTGGGCTCGGCTGCTGAACAATGCTGTTACTTTCAGCGCGCTTCGTCTTTGCTTGGCTTGATGCCTACACACGTATGTCCTTGATTCGTAACGATCTTTTTCTAGTGGAAGGAGGTTGGGAAAATTTAGCCTCCGCTTTAGCGAGCGGCACAGGCGGCATAAGACTTCATGAGGACAGGTCCTACGTCACCTACCTAAGGTGCTCCAAGTGACGTCCGTCGACCGCGGACGCCTCGCCCAGGCCGTTGCACTGCGCGTTCGCTACTGGATGGCTGGCGTCAGACAGAGATTGCGGCCGACCAGCGTTGATGATCTCGCTCGCCTTGTTGAGCCGAATTTGCGTTGGCACAGCAAGCACACAGGAGAGCTCTGGCGACCAAGCAAATGGTGGGGCTACGACAAAGGCGATCGAGCACCCAGGATGTCGTTGATCGACAAAGTGGAAGCGCTGCGCCTTCCTAACGCCAGTGGAGCAGGATCAAAGGCCGAGTTCACACACATCCTCTGGGAAACCATTCAAAACCCTTATCCGACGCCACAGACTTGTCGGCGATGGATGGAGTGCCTGGATCCCGATGTTCAGGCAGTGGTCAAAGGCGCACCCGTCCTCGCCGCTGGTCGAAAGTTCAGTTACGGCATTCCGAAGCTCCGACCGTCGGATTACGAGCGCCTCCGACATCACCCTGGTCTCCACACACTTGCCTTGTTGACATTCATCGTTCAGCAAGCGCATCGGTTTGGCCATAGCACTCTGGCGAATGAAGCAGGGGCGCGGCTCGTCTCGGCACTTTGGCAGTGCAGCCTCCGTCTCGAGGACCGCGAATTGCTGCGACCGACCATGGCGTTCTTCGAAAGCTGGGTTATGCCAATGACACAGCAGGGCGCCACTCGGCTCAGCATCGGCGACGACATTGCAGCGAGAGCTAATCTCCTAAGCCGCTTGGTCAGGGAACTTGGCCCGAATGAGTCACGCCCAATCGATGAGTCCGGGCTGGACATTCGGATTCGCAGCGTCGTGGGAGGCAGGCGTTGTATCAAGCTTCGGTGGCTGTTTATGGCCGCCACCGTTCCAGTGTCAGGATTCGCCCTAACGCCGGACGAGAAAAGAAGATGCGATTGGCTACCAGCCGCCCTAACAATGCGGCTGCCGTCGATCAATGATCTTGGCACGCTATCCAGTAGAGCCAACGGCAGTTTTGATCTAAAAAACTGAAACCTACCTGCGTTGGGAGAAACTCATCCTTATGCCGATGAAATGCACAATATGGAGAGGCATTAAATTTGAGCAAATGAATATGTTTTTCTTATTCTCTGCGCAAAGAAACTACCTGCAGAGCCAGCGCGAATCAATTCCTCATAGACCTCTCGCGGTACATCGTAATATTCGTAGACAGAACCATTCACAAACTCCACCTCAAGAACTGAAGTAGATTCATCGTGACCAACTGAAGACAAATTCGTTGAACTAATTGGCTGACGTTCCATTATTTTCTCCGATTTTACTTTCTTGATTCCGCCAAGCAGCGACCAACTTATCGTACGACTCCTCCGACCGAGGCTTGCTCCACTGCACCCCAATTTCTGGGTCGGCGCTATTGGGATATTTGCCATCGGGTAGCATATTGAATCTGCATCTCGTGGGCAGCTGAGCGGCTTCACCCACGATAATAGCTTCACCCGTTCTAAGAATGGGTAGCGAATCAATTATTCCTGCAAGTCCTTCCGACATCGCAGCCTTAACGATCCCTCGGTCGGTCGAATTGTTTATTCGAAGCGCTATCACAGTGCCGCATTGCGAGAGAATCGTCTCATCTATCTCTGACGGCCGCTGACTCACGATCATCGCGCCTACTCCGAACTTACGGCCCTCTTTTGCGATTCTCTGAACCATTTCCTTCGAAAGTCCAGATTCACCTTTGCTCAAATACCGATGAGCCTCTTCAAGAACCACAAGCAAAGGGCGTTGACGCATCCCTTCTTTAAGACCTCTACCCCAAATGGCAGCCTCGAAGATAATGTCCAACACTGATCCAAGCAAAAGACTGAGGCGAGCAGATGGCATTCCCGACAGATCGAATATGGTTATAGGCTTGTCATGGCCAAACCATTCCTGCAGCAGGCAATCCAGATCTTTTTCAATTACCCCGTCGGCATTAGGACTCCAAGCACCTGGCTCGAGCAAAAACGAATATTGGGAATCCAACAACCGCGACTTCATCATATCGAGCTGCCGCTTCATTGCTCCAGTTCCACCCTTTTTTGGCAAAGATGTACCGGGCCCGGGAGGCAAAAACTTTGGAGCGACGAGACTCTGAAAATCTCCTTGTCCACCTGTCACGAAAGCAGGAGTAGTCATGGCCGCATCTAGAAAATTAACCCCATCTTCGTAACAGAGTTCATACCATATTTTTTTAATCCGGTACGGAAGTGGCGTATTGCTAGTCACTTTAAGCGGATCAATTCCCGTTATCTTGTTGGCAGCAATGCCGAGTTTTTTCTCCTCGACGCTCTTATCCATATAGAGCGACCTTTGCGACTCGTTTGGATTGCTACACAGAAATTCAATCAACTTTTCGGGGGACAAGCACCAATATGGTATGTAGAGCTGATTTTCCCCAGAGGGCAGCACAGAAAACGTTTTTGAAATATCTCCCAATGCAGAACCATATTCGCCATGAATATCTATCAACAATATGCGCGAGGATGGAAGTGCTGCATGATCTCCCCTTAAGACCATAGAGCGCAATAAACTGGCAGTACTCGTAGATTTTCCAGATCCTGTTGACCCAAGAACGGCAGAGTGTCTTGCAATGAGCTTGTCGAGGTCCAAGCTAACTTCGATACCTTCTGAACTGGATAGTCTGCCTATTTGAAAGTGACTCTGCGAAGTTCTTTTGAAAATCCGCTTTAAATCGCTGTCGACGACGAAATGCACCTGATCTCCGATACTGGGATACTCGCTGATCCCACGATCAAAAGACATCCCGACCGCTTCGCCCACCAATTCAACTTTAATCCATTTACGCTCAGCGGACATTTTCGCGTCATCGTCGATTTTCGATGATTCACTAGATTCTGCGATTACTCCATACAATTGGTTATAGCCCAATGGGATTTTTACAAAACTTCCCACTTGCCCGATTCTGTAATTTCTGCCCTCGAGAACCACAATTCCAGACTCAACTGAGGCCGCAAGCTCGACAACTACTGAAGAGCTCGAAACAGCGCTTACGACTCCCAAAAAGGTCGGTTGCGTCATACCGTCGCCTCGGTTGCGCTACTAGAAATTTCTTCTTGAGCGATATCGCTTCCCGCCGTTGCGAGAAATCGAGCAAGCCTTTTGAAATCGCCGAGCAAAAAATTTCCGTCTCTGAAATACTCAGCTCTTATTTCATGCCAATGTTTCGTGGGCGGATTGCCGATTTTCCATTTCGCCTCCACTCCGTTGATTATTGCACCGTCACTACAAAACACGCTGATTCCGGGGCATTTCAGCGCTAACCCCTTAGCATATGATTCCGTTTCCAGTGTTCCGAATTGAAATGCAAATAGTGCCGCAGTTGGATTCGCCAGCAGACACTCAAGTAATTTCGATGAGATATGGGCATCTGCAAAGGAAAATCCAGTGCTCATAATAAATACATCTGGCTCCAGCACAAAACTCTTCAGGCGCTCGAACAGCGACGAAAATGGCGCCGCTTGAGTTTGGTCATACTTAATATGAGATGGATACACCATATTGGCATTTTTAGAATTAGGAACTCGCACGACTTCACCTTCACCAGTGGCCTCCCAACCAATTGATCCGTGTAGTTTCCATAAACGCACCCATCTTGCCGGCAGATCATTTTTAGAGATACTTGATGGATCGAAGAAAGCATTTTTCGATCCGCTAAATCCATCAAAATATGGCGTCTTCGCACGTTCCAACGCGCTTTCCATCAGAAGATCATAATTGGTCGTAAATATTTCGACGCCAAATCTTCTGGTTACCCCGTTGATCCATGACACAAGTTCCGAATAAGGATTCGCGGCGGCCGGAAGTTCCTTCGATACCACCTCTCGTATGACGTTGCATACGGCCTCGGAAAGCTCTGTAAAATTCTTGCTCGTAAAATCAAACAGACTCCCGTCACCGGTCACTTCCGCCAGCATACGAATCCTAGAAAGCACCTTTTCGAGATTGGGGTTCGGAAGTGTTTTTTTTATTTCCAAATAAACCGCTGACTGTTCTTTTTTCAACCCGTCTAGAACGAGCTTTTCGAGACCCGCAATATTAGGTATAAGCGGCTGCCAGTTGCCATGAGTACCAACATTAATACTCACCGGAGCGCCCGCACCCAACAATATCCCAATCTTCTTTCGGCCATTTGTGGCGAGCTGCCTAAACCCAAACATATGTTGATCTGGATTGTGGGCCGCGTTTTCCATAGATTTTTCGATTTAACAAGCAAGATTAGAAGGAAGGCAAGCAGACTGGCGTGTTGCAAGAAATTACCGTTTAATCACGCTATTTACATTTTTCCAAGCGGTCAATCGGGGTTAACTCTTGCCTCTCCTGTGCATTTGGTCCGTGCAGGTATGAAGGATGAAGATGTATCGGCCGATGCAGATAGGCTTTGCTTTGAGCGGTGAGCCGCTGCGTCATTCGGATCTTCCAGCATCAACTGTTAGCGGTGCGACGCCCCCCTCCTCGACCTCCGGAGGAGCTGCGTTGAGTTCGACGCGAGCTTTGCGCCGCCTTCGGCTGCAGGCAGACGGACGGCCGCCCTCCACGCACGAATGAGAGCTGAGGGCTAGCACCGCCAAGGTTCTGCAGGCGGGTGTGTGCACGTTGACCATTCGGCAAGCAGGCGCTGGCAAGCCGATTCCTCTTTTCGCGCAAAACACTGGATAAATTCACAGATCGTGATAGCCGGGAACTTGCGTGCCCAGAAAACCGTCCTATGCGCTCCCCCCATCGGCGGCTCTCACGCCCACTGAACGGCGATCTCAATTCAGAAGTCAGTGAGAAGAGTTCGAGAGTCAGTGAGAATCGACACCGACAGCTTTGGCTATCGACCCGATAGAAACTTAGGGGGAACCCTTGGCTTAGCACTCCCTCTAATCGAGTGCTAATATGCCCAATACAAAGGAGTTTCCCCTGATGACCACGCTGTCTGGAGCCTCTGCCAACCAGCTCGCCGTCGCCAATCCATGGTCGATGGTGCCGCCGCTGGGCAACCTGGATGCTTATATTTCGGCCGCCAACCGCCTGCCGATGCTCACGCTCGAAGAAGAGCAGGGCTTCGCACGCCGTTTGCGCGACCACAACGACCTCGAAGCGGCCGGTGCGCTGATCCTCTCGCACCTGCGCCTCGTGGTGTCCATTTCGCGCCAATACCTGGGTTACGGGCTGCCTCACGGCGACCTGATCCAGGAGGGCAACGTCGGCCTCATGAAGGCCGTGAAGCGCTTCGACCCCGACCAGGGCGTGCGGCTGGTGAGCTACGCCATGCATTGGATCAAGGCCGAGATTCACGAGTACATCCTGAAGAACTGGCGCATGGTCAAGGTCGCGACGACCAAGGCCCAGCGCAAGCTGTTCTTCAACCTGCGCTCGATGAAGCAGGGCTTCAAGGCCGACTCGGCCGCGGCCGACAACGGCACGCACCGCGACACGCTGAGCCCCGACGAGGTGTCGCAAATGGCGACCCGGCTCAACGTCAAGCCCGAAGAAGTGCTCGAAATGGAAACCCGCCTGTCGGGCGGCGACGTACTGCTCGATCCGGGTCCGTCGGACGACGGCGATGAAGCCTTCGGCCCGATCGCCTACCTGGCCGACGCCACGCAGGAACCGACCGCCCTGCTCGAATCGCAGCAGCGCGACCGGCTCTCGAGCGACGGCATCGCCACGGCGCTCGAGGCGCTGGACGAACGCAGCCGCCGCATCGTGGAAGAGCGCTGGCTCAAGGTCAACGACGACGGTTCGGGCGGCATGACGCTGCACGACCTGGCAGCGGTGTACGGCGTGAGCGCCGAGCGCATTCGCCAGATCGAAGTCGCGGCCATGAAGAAGATGAAGAAGGCGCTGGCCGACTACGCGTAAGCCTCGCTCGGCTCTTCGACTAAAAAAGCGCGGCCATGCCGGGCTTTTTCATTCATTCACGCCTGCTTAGAAAGCGTTCGCAGCGCCCGCTTGGCGATGTACCGGGTTGCCGGCGTGTCCGACTCGTCGGTCCAGCGCGTGCAGAGCCGGTCGACCCACTCCGGCTGGGTCTTGCTCGCGTCGTTGAGCCAGTTGGCCACCGAGTTCTGCACATAGCGGCTGGGGTCGGCGCGCAGCGGCTCGATGAGCGGTAGCGCGCGCCAGGGCTCGGCCTTGAGCGCCTCGATCTGCGCGCACCACACGCCGCGCGGGCGCGTGAGCTCGCTGGCAAAGCGGCGGATGTTCGGGTCGGCATCGGCTGCCCAGGGCTGCAGCAGCACCAGCGATTCGTCGAGCGAGCCGATGACGGCTTCGCGCACCGCCATCCAGGCGATTTCGCGCACGCCGAAGTGCGAGTCGGCGGCAAAGCGGCGCACCGCCTGCAGCTGCGCCGCCAGCGGCAACCCGGAAAGCGCCACCCACTGTGCGGCCCAGCAGCGCGCCACGTCGCTGGCGTGCGTGGCCAGCCGGTGCGCGACAGCATCGCGCTCGGCATTCAGCGCCGCCAGGTCGTAGAGCGCACGCGCAATGTGGCCGTGCCGCTGCATCGGTTTGAAGGCGCCGAGCATCGCGAGCGTGTCGACCAGCCGCTCGCTTGCCGGATCCAGGCCGATATGGCCCGCCACGCTGCGCGCCAACTGCGGCAGCCCCAGCGCCAGGAATTCGTTGAGATTGACGGTCTCGAGCAACCCGTCGTTCAGTGCGCGCAGCACTTCGGGCGGAATGAGCGCGATGCGGAACGCGCCCTTGCGCGTCTTCAGGTGATCGACCGGGGCGAAGGCAACAACGGCAGCGTCCATCGGCTGGTTCAATGCCCGTTCAGGCCTTGAGCAGCGCCTTCACGTCGGACACCATCGGCGCCACGCCGGTGCCGTAGCGTGCGTAGAGGCGCACGCGGCCTTCGGTGTCGTAGACGAAGCTGGCCGCCGAATGGTCCATCGAGTAGCTGGTCGGGGTCTTGCCCTCGACCTTCTTGTAGTAGACCTTGAAGTCCTTGGCGACCGCGGCGAGCTGCTCGGGCGTGGGAATCAGCGCGACGAAGGCCGGGTCGAACGCCCCCATGTAGGCCTTGAGCACTTCGGGCGTGTCGCGCGCCGGATCGACCGTGACGAACACCACCTGCAGCTTGTCGCCGTCGCTACCGAGCTGCTGCTTGACCTGGGCCATTTCGGTCATGGTGGTGGGGCACACATCGGGGCACTGCGCGTAGCCGAAGAACAGCACCACCACCTTGCCCTTGAAGTCGGCCATGGTGCGGACCTTGCCGTCGGCGTCTTTCAGCGAAAAGTCCTTGGCGTAATCAGCGCCGGTGATGTCCACCGCGTTGAAGCTCGGCTTGGGTTCGCTGCAGGCCGAAAGCCCCAGGCCGAGAGTGGCGGCAGCACCCGCCCACCCTGCACTGCCGACGATCAACTTGAGAGCATTTCGCTTGTTCATGGATACGGACATTTCGATCAGCGGAGATAGTGGTCGACGAGCAATGCCGCGAACAGCACGCTCAGGTGAATGAGCGAAAACCGGAAGGTCTTGCGCGCCAGCGTGTCGGAGTAGTTGCGCCAGAGCGCAAAGGCATAGCCTGTGAAGCCGATGCTCACGCCCACCGCCACGGCCAGGTAGAGCCAGCCGCTCATGCCGTAGATGAAAGGCATGAGGCAGGCCGCGAACAATATGAAGGTGTACAGCAGCACCTGCAGCCGCGTGAACTCGTTGCCGTGCGTCACGGGCAGCATCGGCAGCCCGGCCTTGCGGTAGTCCTCGACACGGTAGAGCGCCAGCGCCCAGAAATGAGGCGGCGTCCACAGGAAGATGATGAGGAACAGGATGAGCGCCTCGGGGCCGACCTCTCCGGTCATGGCGGCCCAACCCAGCACCGGTGGCATCGCGCCCGAGGCGCCGCCGATCACGATGTTCTGCGGCGTCAGCGGCTTGAGGATCACGGTGTAGATGACGGCGTAGCCGACGAAGGTCGCAAAGGTCAGCCACATGGTGAGCGGGTTGACCTTGAACCACAGCAGCGCCGAGCCGGCCACGCACAGCAGCGCGGAGAACACCAGGGCCTGCAGGTCGCTGAGCTGCCCGCGCGCGGTGGGCCGCCAAGCGGTGCGCTTCATCTTGGCGTCGATGCCCTTCTCGACCAGGCAGTTGAACGCCGCCGCCGCACCCGCGACGAGCCAGATGCCGGCGCAAGCCAGCAGTGCGCGCTGCACGTCGGGCCATGTCGGGGCACCGGGTACGGCCAGCACCATGCCGATGAGGGCACAGAAAACGATCAGCTGCACCACGCGCGGCTTGGTCAGCGCATAGAACTGGCGCAGCACATTGGCGGTGCTCGCCTGTTCCACGGAAATCGGCGTGCTCACGCGGTAGCCCCCCTCTGGTTGTCTTGCAGGGCGCCGGGCGCCTTGTCCTTGTTGTGTACGGCGGCGGCCGCGGTCCCGCGGCGGCTTTCGCAGATTGCCCAGGTCAGCACCACCGCCAGCGCAGCGGCGCCGCCCGTGTGCAGCACGGCGGCGGCGAGCGGCCACCCGAGCAGCACGTTGCCCAGGCCGGTGGCAAGCTGCAGCAGGGCCAGGCCCGCGAGCCATCCGGCTTGCGGCCGCAGCGGCTCGATGCGGCGCAAGCGCCATGCGAGCACACCCAGCGCGGCAAACACCGCGTAGGCCATGAGCCGGTGCGCATAGTGAATGGCGGTGAGCGCCGAGAAATCGAGCGGCGCGCCGCTGCCGGTCACGCCGAGGTGGCGCCAGATTTCGAAGCCCTGCGCAAAGTTCATCGGCGGCCACCAGCTGCCTTGGCAGGTCGGAAACTGGGTGCAGGCCAGCACGGCGTAGTTGGTGCTGACCCAGCCGCCGAGTGCAATCTGCAGCAGGAGCAATGCAGAAGTGGCAAGCAACCCGTTGCGCAATGCGGGCGAAACGGCAGTGGGCAGCCGGTCCGCGGCAGCCTGCCGGTAGCGCACGGCCTGGATGCACAGCAGCACCAGCAGCACCACGGCGCCCAGCAGGTGAAGCGTGACGATCGCGGGAAAGAGCTTCCAGGTCACGGTGAGGGCGCCGAATGCGCCCTGCAGGCAGACCCAGACCAGCGTTACCGCCGGCCACCATGCGCTGAGGGTGGCGTGTTCGCCCTCCGCCGGCACGGGCAGGCGGCGCTGGCGCCGCCTCACGACCCAGGTGGCGCCTGCGAGCACGAGGATGAGCACGCCCACCCCGGTGGCGAGGTAGCGGTGGACCATTTCGACCCATGCCTTGCTGTGCGTCACCGGGCCGGTCGGCTGGGCCGACTGCGCCATTGCAATTTCGTGGCGCGCGCCGACGGGGCTCGCGTTGCCGTAGCAGCCGGGCCAGTCAGGGCAGCCCAGGCCCGAATCGGTGAGCCGGGTGAAGGCGCCGAAGAGCGTGAGGTCGAAGGTGAGAAACAGCGTGAGCACGGTGAGTGCGTGCAGCCGGCGCGCCGGACCGGCGCCGGCATTGCGGCGCCACACCCACACCAGCGGGCCGAGCGCGATCAGCACGCCGGCCGCCATCAGCCAGGCGATCGGTGTGAGGTCGTAGAGCGAGCCGGTGTGCATGCGGTGTCAGCGGCCGGGCTCGTCCCAGGAGGCGGAAGCGCGCAGCAGGCGGTCGAGGTCGCGCTTGGCGCGGCTGGCACCCTTGGCATCCATGCCGGCCGGAAAACGCATCATCCAGTTGCCCATGGGATCGACCACGTACAGGTGCTCGGCCAGGGAATGGCCTTGAACCGGCGCAAACCACTGGGCAAGCTGCTCGGCAGGCACGCGCAGCACGGTGGCGCCGCGCAGGCCGTTCTCCAGGCGCGCGGGCACGGGGGCCGCGTCGCTCACGAGCCAGACGCGGTCGAGCCGGTCTTTTTCGCGGCCCAGGCTTTCGCGCAACTGGCGCTGCAGGTAGAGCTGTTGCTCGCACAGCGCATTGCAGGCCGCGTCGGCCACCGCAACCAGCAGCCACTGCCCCTTGAGCGTGGCAACGTCGACCGGCGCGCCGTTGCGGTCGGTGGCGGTGAGCGCCGGCAGCACGCGCTGCGGATCGATGAGCTCGCCATAGACGCTGCGGCCTTCGGGCCGGATCACGTAGTAGGTGAAGTAGGACGCGATGACGGGCGCGGCGCACATCAGCATCACGGCAATCATTTTCCAGCGCCCGACGACCGTGCGGCGGCCCTCGGCGCCGTCGAGTGCCTGGTTGGGCGACGGCATCGAGTGCACCGTCAGGCCCAGGGGTTCGTCAGAGGCTGCTTGCATCGTGTGTGCGGCGCCTGGAGCGGCGGAAGGGGGCAATGAATTGGAACCAGACATAGAGGATGACCACGAGGGCTGAGAGCCCGAACCACTGGAATGCATAGCCGTAGTGCTTCTCCAGACCCAGTGCGGGGGCCGGCCAGTCGCGCTGCAACCCCTCGGAAGCGGGGCCGACCTGCTGCAGCGACACGTCGGTGCGCAGCGGCAGCTTGGTTTCGGCGCGGAACGCTTCCAGGTCGAGATTCTGCCGGATGGGCGAAGACCCCTCGCCCTCCGGTGCCGAGGCGGCGGCCGTCGGCTTGCCGAGTTCGAACAAGTGGCCGGGCGGAGGCTCGATCAGGCCGGTGACTTCGACAATGCCCACCGGCGTCTCGACCGCGCCCAGTTGCGTGCGGTCATTGAAATTGCGCTGCACCCAGCCGCGCTGCACCATCACGGCCTGGTCGCTGCCTTCGAGGGCGAACGGGGTCAGCACATAGAAACCGGGCACGCCGTGCATCTGCCGGTTGTCCAGGTAGACCGTCTGCGGCGTCAGCCAGAGGCCGCGCAGCCGCACGGGCCTATGAAGCGCGCCGGCCGGCGCTTCCAGTGCGAGAAATTCGGCCTGGCTGAGCGGCGGCTTCTGCTTCTGGGCTTCGATCTCGGCCTGCAGCGCCTCCTTCTGCGCTGCGCGCGAAAGCTGCCAGCGGCCCAGCGACACCGTCGCGGCCAAGGTCAGCACGGCAGCCAGCGTGACCAGCAGGAAACGGCCTCGCCTCGGCGCCTTGGCGGCGGGTTGCAGCGGTTCCGGCGTCACTGGAAGGGATGGGGCGCGCGGCCGATAATCGGGGTCATGAAATACTTCGTCGCCCTGGCTTTCGTGGGCATCTTCGCGAGCCTTGCCTTTGCGCTCTTCTACATGCTGAAAGACGGGCGCAACGGGCGCGCCAAAAGCGGCGGCATGGCGCGCGCGCTCACCTTTCGGATCGGCATCTCCGTGGTTTTGTTCCTCTGCATGCTGCTCGCCTGGAAACTCGGGTACATCCAGCCCACCGGGCTCCCGCTCGGCAAGTAGATGGTGCTCGTTCCACGAGAACCATGAAAAAGGCGCCTTTCGGCGCCTTTTTGTTTGTATGCCGCGGGTTTCGCTCAAAGCCAGTAGACCAGCACGTAAAGGCCAAGCCACACCACGTCGACGAAGTGCCAGTACCAGGCCGCGCCTTCGAAGCCGAAGTGACGCTCCGGCGTGAAGTGGCCCTTTTGCAGGCGCAGCGTGATGAACAGCAGCATCAGCATGCCGATGAACACGTGCAGGCCGTGGAAGCCGGTCAGCATGAAGAAGGTCGAGCCGTAGGCACCCGAGCTGAGCTTGAGGTTCAGGTCGGTGTACAGGTGGAAGTATTCGTAGCCCTGAACACCCAGGAAGACCACGCCGAGCAGCACGGTGAGCCACATGAAGCGGATGCACTGGGCGCGATGGTCGGCGCGCAGCGCATGGTGCGCAATGGTGAGCGTGACCCCCGAGCTCAGCAGGAGCGCGGTGTTGATCGTGGGCAGCCAGAACGGGCCGACGGTCTGGAAGGGCTCGACGATGTCGGCCGGCGAACCGGTGGCACCAGCGGCAATGCTGGGCCACACGGCCTTGAAGTCGGGCCAGAGCAGCGCGTTGTCGAGGCTGCCGAGCGCCGGCAGCGCATGGGTGCGGGCCCACCACAGCGCGGTGAAGAAGGCGCCGAAGAACATCACTTCGGAGAAGATGAACCAGCTCATGCTCCAGCGGTACGAGAGATCGATCTTGTGGCCGTACTGGCCGCTTTCGCTCTCGCCGATGGCGGCGCGGAACCACACGAACAACGTGGCAAGCCACACGACCATGCCGAGCAGCAGCGACCACGCGCCCCACTGGTGGCCGTTGATCCACTGGCCGGCGCCAAGAATCACGAAGAACAGGCCGATCGAGGCCATGACCGGGTAGGCCGATGGCCCGGGCACAAAGTAGTAGGGCGTGGTGCCGTGGGTGGTTGAACTCATATCAGCTCCTGGCTTTCTTTCTTCTCTCGATTCGATTCGATGGGGTCTGGATGTCGTGGGCCCTGCGGCGTGCGGTCAGGGCGCAACCACGTAGCGCACAAGCAGCACCAGGCCGACGATGAAAACAATGACCGCGGCAAATGCCACCGCGATGATGTGCAGCGGGTTCAGCTTGGCCAGGTCGTCCTGGTAGGCGCTTTTCTTCCGCACGCCGAAGAACGACCAGCAGACGGCCTTCACCGTGTCCCACAGCGTGGCCTTGCGCGGCGGCGAATTCGGGTCGGCGGTCACGAGCGGGGCTCATGGGCGGCATTGGAAACAGCTGCGACCGGCGCCGCCGGCGTCTTGCCGCCGACTTCGAAGAAGGTGTACGACAGCGTGATCGTCTTCACGTCCTTGGAGATCTTCGGATCGATCACGAACGCGACCGGCCATTCCTTCTTCTCGCCGGGGTCGAGGGTGTACTGGTTGAAGCAGAAACACTCGAGCTTGTTGAAGTACGGCGCGGCCTGCTGCGGCGCATAGCTCGGGATGGCCTGCGCCGCCATGCGGCGGTTCTGCACGTTCTGGAACTCGTATACCACCGTGTTGAGCTGGCCGGGGTGCACCTGCATCGTCCGCGCGGCGGGCTTGAAGTCCCAGAGGCCGCCGCGAACGTTGGAGTCGAACTCGACCGTGATGGTGCGACTGGTGTCGACCTGGGAGTTGTCGGGAACGCGCACGTTCTTGCCGCCGCTGGCGCCGCCCGGCACTTCGAGCTCGTTGAGCGCGAGGATGTTGATGCCGGTCATTTCGCAGATGGCACGGTAGAGCGGCACCAGCGCATAGCCGAACGCGAACATGCCGCAGGCCACCACGGCCAGCTTGCCGACCATGCGGACATTGGCGCGCTTGATGCGTTGACCGAGGCTCATGCGTGCAGCTCCGTTCGCTTCAGCGTCCGCTGAACCAGATCATGCGGACCAGGAATCCGAGAAAGAACATCACGGCGATGGAGGCCAGCGTGAGCCCCATGCGTCGATTGTTCCTTCTTTGTTCGGGCGTGGTCATTGTCGTCATGCGGGCCGGCGGCCGTGCAGCGTTCAGCCGATCACCTTGGTGGCGGTTGGGTCGAGCTTGGGCGGGTTCTCGAAGGTGTGGAAAGGCGCCGGCGAGGGCACTTCCCACTCGAGGCCTTCCGCGGCTTCCCATGGCTTTTGCGGCGCCTTCTCACCCTTGCCGAGCATGGTCGGCAGCACGATGAAGAAGAAGAAGTAAACCTGTGCAAGACCGAAGCCGAAGGCGCCAATGGACGCCACCGCGTTGAAGTCGGCAAACTGCATCGGGTAGTCGGCATAGCGGCGCGGCATGCCGGCCAGGCCCAGGAAGTGCATCGGGAAGAAGGTGATGTTGAACGAGATCAGCGACCACCAGAAGTGGATCTTGCCGCGCGTTTCGCTGTACATCACGCCCGTCCACTTGGGCGCCCAGTAGTAGTAGCCCGCGAACATCGCATACAGCGAGCCGGCTACCAGCACGTAGTGGAAGTGGGCCACCACGTAGTAGGTGTCCTGCAGCTGGATGTCGATGGGGGCAATGGCCAGGATAAGGCCCGTGAAGCCGCCCATCGTGAACACGAAGATGAAGCCCACGGCAAACAGCATCGGGGTCTCGAAGGTCATCGAGCCCTGCCACATGGTGGCGATCCAGTTGAAGATCTTCACGGCCGTCGGCACCGCGATCAGCATGGTCGCGTACATGAAGAACAGCTGGCCCGTGACCGGCATGCCGGTCGTGAACATGTGGTGCGCCCAGACGATGAACGACAGGATCGCGATCGACGAGGTGGCGTACACCATGGAGGCGTAGCCGAACAGCTTCTTGCGCGAGAACGCCGGCACGATCTGGCTGATGATGCCGAAGGCCGGCAAGATCATGATGTAGACCTCGGGGTGGCCGAAGAACCAGAAGATGTGCTGGTACATCACCGGGTCGCCGCCGCCGGCGGGGTTGAAGAAGCTGGTGCCGAAGTGGCGGTCGGTCAGCGTCATGGTGATGGCGCCTGCGAGCACGGGCATCACGGCAATCAGCAGGTAGGCGGTGATGAGCCAGGTCCAGCAGAACATCGGCATCTTCATCAGCGTCATGCCGGGCGCGCGCATGTTCAGGATGGTGACGATGATGTTGATCGAGCCCATGATCGACGAGGCGCCCATGATGTGCATCGCGAAGATGCCGGCGTCCATCGAGGGGCCCATCTGCAGCGTGAGCGGGGCGTAGAGCGTCCAGCCGGCAGCGGGTGCGCCGCCGGGCATGAAGAACGAACCCACGAGCATCAGCGCCGCGGGAATCAGCAGCCAGAAGCTGAAGTTGTTCATGCGCGCGAAAGCCATGTCGGATGCGCCGATCTGCAGCGGGATCATCCAGTTCGCAAAGCCCACGAAGGCCGGCATGATGGCGCCGAACACCATGATCAGCCCGTGCATGGTGGTGAACTGGTTGAACAGCTCGGGGTTCACCAGTTGCAGGCCGGGCTGGAACAGCTCGGCGCGGATCAGGAGTGCGAGCACACCGCCCACCATCAGCATCGTGAAGCTGAACAGCAGGTAGAGCGTGCCGATGTCCTTGTGGTTGGTGGCGAACACCCAGCGGCGCCAGCCGGTGGGCGCTGCGTGGTGCTCGTCGTGATCGTGTGCGTGGCCGTCGTGGGCGTGACCGTGGGGGTCGAGGACTGCACTCATTTCATTGTTCCTTGCAATTTCTTCGTCGCGGGGCGCTTGGGCTCGATCTTCGCGATCACTTGCCGCGCAGGGCCAGAACTTCGGCCGGCTGCACCAGCTGGCCCGTCTTGTTCGACCAGCTGTTCTTGGTATAGGTGGCAACGGCGGCCAGGTCGGTGTCGCTCAGTTGCTTCCAGGACGGCATCGCGCCGTTGTTCTGGCCGTTGAGCAGCACCAGCAGCTGCACCTTGTGGTCGGCGTCGACCACCTTGGGGCTGGCGTCGAGCGCCTTGATCGGGCCCGCGCCCTTGCCGTTGGCCTGGTGGCAGGCCGCGCAGTTGGCGGCGTAGACCTTCTCGCCGCGAGCCATCAGGTCGGGCAGCGTCCAGACCTTGCTCGGATCGTCGAGCTTGGCGGCGGCTTCCTTGCGCTTGGTGTCGACCCACGCCGTGTAGTCGGCGGCCGAAACCACCTTCACGTGGATGGGCATGTAGGCGTGTTCCTTGCCGCAGAGTTCCTGGCACTGGCCGTAGTAGTCGCCCACGGTTTCGGCGCGGAACCAGGTGTCGCGCACGAAGCCGGGAATCGCGTCCTGCTTGATGCCGAGCTGGGGCACGGCAAATGCGTGGATCACGTCGTTGGCGGTGGTGATGATGCGGACCTTCTTCTGCACCGGCACGACCATCGGGTTGTCGACCTTGAAGAGGTAGTCGGCGGGCATTTCGCCCTTGGCGCCGGCATCCGACATGGCGCGGTGCGAGCTGTCGAGCGTGGAGATGAAGGCCAGGCCCTCGCCTTCGCCCGTGAGGTAGTCATAGCCCCACTTCCACTGGTAGCCGGTGGTCTTGATAGTGAGGTCGGCGTTGGTGGTGTCCTTCTGGGCCACCAGCACCTTGGTGGCGGGCAGCGCCATCACGATCACGATGATGAACGGCACGATGGTCCAGATGACCTCGACCACCACCGATTCATGGAAGTTGGCCGCCTTGTGGCCGACCGACTTGCGGTGCTTCCAGATCGAATAGAACATGACCGCGAACACGGCGACGAAGATGACCGTGCACAGGATCATCATCACCGTGTGCAGGAAGTGCTGTTCCTGCGCAATCTTGGTAACGCCAAGCGGAAGATTCAGCTGGCGCACCGAAGGGCCGCCGGGCAGATCGTTGACTGCGTGCGCCGCGCCGCTGAAAGCCGCGCCGGCCGCCAGCAACAGATTCGCCGGCCTGTACTTGTTGCGCCAAATGCTCTTCATCGTGTTCACGTTTCTCAATTTTTTCAACAAACCCAACCGTGCAGTGCCGCGCGAGCCGTTCAGGCGCCACGCAACGCCATGCGAATCTCGCGCGCCAGTGCGGCTCGCAACTCCGGGCGTACATAGCGCCCCACCCTGACCGATCGACCCTGACCCGAGACCTCGATCAGCGAGCGATCGCCGGCCTGCGGTTCGATCCGCACCTGGTGCGGCAGAAATTCCGTGCGCTCGTAGTCTCCACCGTTCTCGAGCTCCACCACCAGCCGTCCGCCCTGCAACGCGATCTTTTCTCCATCGGTCGCGTGCCGCGCGTACAGCATGAATACAAATCCCACCGCCGCCAGTTCCAGCCAGGCAAAAGGCAGCACCAGCGGCGCACCGAGCAGCCAGAACACCGTACCGATACCGAGCGACACCACGCACAGCGAGGCGTAGAGCCAGCCCAGCTGGCTCGGCGTCACCGAGCAATTGCGCTTCAGGAACCAGTGGATGTTCTGGCCTGAAACGGTGGCAAAACGAAACACGGAATTCGACACGGGCGAGTTCAGCAAATCGGTGCGTCGACGCCGGCCAACCCCTTGTCTCCACAGGATCGGACAGACCTCGTTCGCGGAACAACACCCGCGAGTTTCACGCAACGGCGGATTGTAGCGGGTAGACACAGGTGCCCGCCCGCAAGATGCGCAGCTTGACGGGCCCGCCGCTCATCGATAGCCCGCGCGCTGCGCGCTACGGTCTTCGCCTTGGGAACGGCCCTGCGGCTCAGCCCCCCGGCCGGCCGCGCTGCAGCATCGAGCGCATCTCGCGCAGCGACACCGCGCTCTCGGCCGAAAGCGCCACGCGCGGCGCCGGCTTGAAGGCGTGGCCATAGATGACTTCGAAGGTCAGCGCAATGCGCCCGCCGCCCTCTTCCGCCGGCGCCAGTTCGGGCAGCGCCTGTTTCAGCGACCGGTGCCATGCCTTGCCGCGCAGCGCCGGAAAGCGCGCCGGGTGCAGGTTGCGCCCGAGCGTGCGCAGCTCGGCAAGCGCCGCCTCGGGCGTGGCCCAGGTAAGCACGATGCGTTCCATGTCCATCACCGGCTCGGCAAAGCCGGCATGCACCAGCATGTCGCCCCAGTCGTGCATGTCGGTGTATTCGTGGCCCGCCGCCGGCCAGCCAAGCCGCGCATGCAGGGCCCGCAGCTCGCGGACCGTGTCGGGGCCAAGGCACGAGAACATCAGGAAGCCGTCGGTCGCCACCAGCCGGTGCCACTGTGCGATGAGCGCTTCGGGGTCGGCGGCCATGTGCAGCGACATGTTGGCCCAGAGCAGGTCGACGCCGTCCTCGGGCGGCGCATCGAAGCGCGCCTTGCCGCCCTGCCAGCGGCGCGCGCTCCACCAGGGCGCTGCCAGCACCTGGCTGGTTGCGGCGGCAAGGGCCGGTTCGGTTTCGATCACGAAGCATGCGGCTTCGCGGTAGCGCCGGGCGACGAGTTCGTGCGCCTCAAGGCCGCCGCGAAGGGGCGACCAGTCGGCCCAGGTGCGCGGCTGCGCCTTGATCCATTGCAGCCGGTCTTCCATGCGGCGCCCGATTTCCTCGTGCAGCCACGGCGAACCGTCGGCAGGCGCGAGCCGCCTCCAGCGTGCGGCCGCCGTGGGATCGATGGTCGGCGGTCTTCTTGCGGGGTCGGTGGCCATGGGGCCGTGAGTATATTGAGCCCATGTTCAGCCGTTGGGCCCGTCGGCCTTTGACCTCTCTGCTTGCACGGCTGCCCAGCCAGTGCGAGGTGTGCCGCGCCTGGCCTTCCCGGCGCGTTTGCGATGCCTGCGTGGCGCGCTTTGCGCCGCCGGCCGACCGATGCGGCAGCTGCGCGCTGGCCGTGCCGCAGGGCGTGGTCCGGTGCGGCGAATGCATGGGCGATCCGCCACCGCTCGATGCCTGCCTTGCGGCCTGCGACTATGCGTGGCCGTGGCCCGAATGCATCGCCCAGTTCAAGTTCCGCGGCGAGGCGGGCTGGGCCGGGCCCTTGTCGACGCTGATGCGCAGCGTGCCCTGGGTGGAACCGGCGCTGGAAAACTGCGACACCGTGCTGCCGATGCCCATGGCCCTCGCCCGGCTGCGCGAGCGCGGCTTCAACCAGGCGCTCGAACTGGCGCGCCGGCTGGCGCCCGCCAAGACCGACGCCACGCTGCTGCTGCGCACCCGCGACACGCCGGCGCAGATCGGCCTTGCGCGCGCCGAGCGCCTTCGCAACCTGCGCGGCGCCTTCGCGGTGGAGCCCCTGCGCGCGAGCCAGCTGCAGGGCCGGCGCGTGGTGCTGGTCGACGATGTGATGACGACGGGTGCCTCGCTCTTTTCGGCGGCCGCGGCGCTGCGGCTGGCCGGCGCAGCGCACATCACGGCCGTGGTGCTGGCGCGGACCGCTGCGCCGCACTGAGCAGGCGCGCCGCCGCGACAATCGGCGCATGTTCCATATCGTCCTGGTCCAACCCGAAATCCCGCCGAATACAGGCAACGTGATCCGCCTGGCGGCCAACACAGGCTGCGCGCTGCATCTGGTCGAGCCGCTCGGCTTTTCGATGGACGACCGGCTGCTGCGCCGCGCCGGGCTCGACTACCACGAGTACGCCGAGGTCAAGCGCCATGCCAGCTGGCAGGCCCTGCTCGACACCGAAAAGCCCGCGGCCGAGCGCATGTTTGCGCTCACCACCCGCGGCACCCGCGCCGTGCACGACGTTCGCTTCCAACCCGGCGACTGGCTGGTGTTCGGATCAGAGACGAGCGGGCTGCCGCCGGCGGTGCGAGAGGGTTTTGCCGAGCCCCAGCGCCTGCGCCTGCCGATGCGCGAGGGGCAGCGCAGCCTCAATCTTTCGAACGCGGTGGCAGTGACCGTGTTCGAGGCCTGGCGGCAGAACGGATTCAGCTGAGCGGGTGTTCCTGCCGCCGGCCGAGGCGAACTCAGCGGTAGCGGCGCACCACCGACTCCGCCACGCAGGCCGGCTTGGCCGCGCCTTCGAGCTCGATCGTGGTTTCCCAGGTCATCTGGATGCCGTCGTCCGCAATCAGCTCGGCGGTCAGCAGCTTCATGCGCGCCCGCAGTCGCTTGCCGACCGGCACCGGCGACATGAAGCGCACCCGGTTCAGCCCGTAGTTCACGCCCATGCGCGACTCGACCACGTCCAGCGCCGTCTCGTAGAAGCGCGGCAGCAGCGACAGCGTCAGGAAGCCATGGGCAATCGGCCCACCGAAGGGGCCCGCCTTGGCCCGCTCGATATCGACATGAATCCACTGGTGGTCGCCCGTGGCTTCGGCGAACTGGTTCACCTGCTCCTGCGTGATGGTGATCCAGTCGCTCACGGCGACTTCCTGGCCAACGCAGGCGGCAAGATCCTGAAGGGTCTGGAATGTCTTTTTGGTCATGCGCGGCATTCTGGCGCCAAGGGTGCAGGGGCAGGTGTCGGCACCGCGACAGCCGAAAGCCTCAGCCCTCCAGCCACTCGCAGATCGGCTGCCACTGCTCCAGGTCGCGCTGCACACGCCCGGGCGCAATGTCGAACAGCGTGAGCCCGCGCGCCGCAAGCTGAACGTAGTTCTGCGTGTCGCGCAGCTCGCCCAGCACCGGCACGCCCAGGCTTGCGATGAACTCGTTCAGCCGGTCGGCGGCCAGGGTGCGGGCGTTCACGCGCATGCCCACGAGGCTGATCTTCGTTTTTTCGGCGCGGCGCTGCTCCATCAGCCGGTCGAGGAAATCGCGCGTGGCGTAGATGTCGAAGATGCTCGGCTGCAGCGGCACGATCACGCGGTCGGCCAGGGCAAGCACTTCCTTGAAGCGCCATCCGTGCAGGCCCGCCGGCGTGTCGAGCACGGCATGCGTGGTTCCGCGCGGCGGCCGCACCACGGCGCTGTCGCCCGTGGCCTCCCAGGTGGCGATGGGCCGCGCCTGCGGCGGCCGCAGGCCGAGCCAGAGGCGCGACGATTGCTGGCGGTCCACGTCGCCGAGCATCACGGCATGGCCGCGGCTCGCAAAATAGCCTGCGATGTTCGTCGCGAGCGTCGACTTGCCTACGCCACCCTTGGGGTTGGCGACCAGAACCACCGGCATGAGCATCTCCTCCAGAGCTGGAACAGCCCGCATCGTAGCGACACGAGGCGCGCCCGGCCGGCAGGAGCCGATCTTGAGCTATGTTCGCGGCATGACGACAACAACATCCGCGGCCGCCGCCGGCGCCGAATCCGGCGGCATCTATGTGCTTGCGGCCCATCCGCACTGGCGCGATTCCCGCGTCAACCGGCGGCTCCTGGCTGCCGCGCGTTCGGTGCCCGGCGTGGAGGTGAACGACCTCTACGGCAGCTACCCCGACTTCTCCATCGACATCGAGACCGAGCAGGCGCGGCTTGCCAGGGCCAGCCTGGTGGTGCTGCTGCACCCGATCCAGTGGTATTCGATGCCCGCGCTGCAAAAACTCTGGCTCGACGACGTGCTCGGCTACGGCTGGGCCTACGGCCCTGGCGGCACCGCCTTGCAAGGCAAGGACTTGTGGCTGGCCGTCACCACGGGCAGCCCCGAGCAGAGCTACCACCCGCAGAGCTATCACCGCTATTTCTTCGACGCCTTCTTGCCGCCCTATGAGCAGACCGCGGCGCTGTGCGGCATGCGCTTCTTGCCGCCGCTGGTCTTTCACGGCGCGCGCAGCGCCAGCGAGGCCGAGGTGGCAGCCCATGTCGACGTGTTCGCCCAGCGGCTCGGCAGCTACCCCGACTGGCCCGAACTGGAAGAGCTGGATGTGTGCGTGGCCTGCCCCGTGCCCGAGACCGATCGCCCCGCCGAGCATGACGAACCGGGCGCGGCGGCCTCCGGCGCCTTCCAATCCGCAATGACCCACGGCCTGGCTTTCATGTCCGCCGCCAACGAAGAAGAAAACAGCGGCGAGAAAGGCTCGGCCTGAGCATGGAACACGCACCCGCCTGGCTGACCAGCAGCCTTATTTACCTGAGCGCCGCCGTGCTGGTGGTGCCGCTTTCCAAGGCCCTGGGCCTCGGCTCGATCATCGGCTACCTCGTGGCCGGCATCGCCATCGGCCCCTGGGGGCTGGGGCTCGTCTCCAGCGTGGAAGACGTGCTGCATTTCGCCGAATTCGGCGTGGTGCTGATGCTGTTTCTCGTGGGCCTGGAGCTTGAACCCAAGCGCCTGTGGAACCTGCGCCGCCCCATCTTCGGATGGGGCGCCGCGCAGGTGCTGAGCTGCGCGGCGGTGCTGTTTGCCGCGGGTTGGGCGGCCGGTGCCGAATGGCGCGTGGCGCTGGTGGCGGCGCTCGGCTTGGCGCTCTCGTCCACGGCCATTGCGCTGCAGGTGTTCGGCGAACGCAACCTGCTCAAGACGCCGAGCGGCCAGGCCGGCTTTTCGATCCTGCTGTTCCAGGACGTGGCGGCCATTCCCATCCTCGCGCTGCTGCCCCTGCTGGCGGGCGCCACGGCGGCCGAACAGTCGCTCAGCGGGCTCGACCGCACGCTCGAGGGTCTGAAGATCGTCGGCGTGATCGCCGGCATCATCCTCGGCGGCCGTCTTGCCTTGCGCCCGCTGCTGCGCTGGATCGCGCGCAGCGACACGCCCGAGATCTTCACCGCCGCGGCGCTGCTGCTGGTGGTGGCCATCGCGGCGCTGATGCAGTTCGTGGGCCTTTCGATGGCGCTGGGCGCCTTTCTTGCCGGCGTGCTGCTGGCGGAAAGCGAATACCGGCGCGAGCTCGAAACCGACATCGAGCCCTTCAAGGGCCTTCTGCTGGGCCTGTTCTTCATCGCCGTGGGCATGTCGATCAACTTCGGCGTGCTGATCGCAAGCCCCTGGCTCATGGCCGCGCTGGTGGTCGGCTTCATGGCCATCAAGCTGGTGGTGATCTATGCGCTGGCCAAGGCCATGGGCCTGGCCTACCAGGAGCGCCCCGTGTTCACGCTGCTGCTGGCGCAGGGCGGCGAGTTCGCCTTTGTGGTGTTCCAGGCCGCGGGGCCGGACGTGCTGCCGCCCGAGATCACCTCGCTCCTGATCGGTGCCGTGGCGCTGTCGATGCTGCTGTCGCCGCTCTTGCTGGTGCTGCTCGACAAGTTCGTGCTGCCGCGCTACAGCCGCAACAACGGCGCGCAGCTCGAAGAAATTTCGGAGCAGCAGGACGCCAAGGTGCTGATCTGCGGCTTCGGCCGCTACGGCCAGATCGTCGGCCGCATGCTGATGTCGCAAGGCCTGCGCGTGACGGTGCTCGACCATGACGCCGACACCGTCGAAGGCCTGCGGCAGTTCGGCTTTCGCGTGTTCTATGGCGATGCGACGCGGCTCGATCTGCTGCGCACCGCGGGCGCCGGCACGGCCAAGGCCATTGTGGTGGCGGTGGACGACATCGAGCAGTCGCTCAATATCGTCGACCTGGTGAGAGAGCACTTTCCGCAGGCACGCATCATTGCGCGGGCCCGCAACGTGACGCACCTTTTCCAGCTGCGCGACCGCGGCGTGACCGATGTGGAACGCGAGGTGTTCGAATCGTCGCTGCGCAGCGCCCGCACCACGCTCGAGGCACTGGGCTGGCCCGCGCACGAGGCGCGCGAAACGGCCATGCGGTTCCGCCGCCGGAACATCCTGCTGAGCGACGAGATCTACCCGCACTACAAGGACCGCGCCAAGCTCATTGCGGCCAACAAGGCAGGCCGCCAGCAGTTCGAGGAGCAGATGGCACGCGAGCGCGAGGAGCGGCAGCGCCGCTCGGGCCGCGACTGGGACCGGTTCGACGAGAAGGAAGAGGCGGACGGCTGAGCCCGCCCTTCGGCTGACCCTGAGGTCAGCCTTCCAGCTTGAGCAGCCGCACCGCGTTGCCCTTCAAGATGCCCGGCATCACCTCGGGCTTGAAGCCGGCCGCCTCGAAGTCCTTCATCCAGCGGTCGGGCGTGATCAGCGGGTAGTCGCTGCCGAACAGGATGCGGTCCTTCAGCAGCGTGTTGGCGTACTGCACCAGCTGCTTGGGAAAATACTTGGGGCTCCAGCCCGACAGGTCGATCCACACGTTGGGCTTGTGCGTGGCCACGCTCAGCGCTTCGTCCTGCCACGGAAAGCTGGGGTGCGCCATCACGATCTGCATGTCCGGAAAGTCGATGGCCACGTCGTCCAGGTGCATCGGGTTGCTGTACTCCAGCCTGAGGCCGCCGCCGCAGCGCATGCCCGAGCCGATACCGCTGTGTCCCGTGTGGAAGATGGCCGGCAGGTTGTACTCGGCAATCACCTCGTAGATCGGCCAGGCCATCTTGTCGTAGGGGTGGTAGCCCTGCACCGTGGGGTGGAACTTGAAGCCCTTCACACCGTGCTCCTCGATGAGCCGCCGCGCCTCGCGCGCACCCATCTTTCCCTTGTGCGGATCGATGCTGGCAAAGGCAATCATGATGTCGCTGTTCTTCTGCGCGGCCTCGGCAATTTCCTCGTTCGGAATGCGCCGGCGGCCCATGTTCGACTCGGCGTCGACCATGAACATCACCAGGCCGATCTTTCTTTCACGGTAGTACGCCACGCTCTCGGCAATGGTCGGCCGGCCGCTCGAGCCGAAGTATTTGTCCGCTGCGCGGTCGTATTCCTCGCCGTAGTTGTCGAACGGGTTCCAGCAGCTCACTTCGGCGTGGGTGTGGATGTCGATCGCGATGAGGTTCTTGTGGTCCATCTCGTTGTCTCCAGTACGGGTAAGTCCCTAGGATTTGGGGCGCTCAAGTGCCTTGAATTGATTATTTATCATAACCATAATCCAACTCACACACGAATGCAATCATGACCAATCCCGACCTCCAACTCGACATTCGCGACGAAGTCGCCATCGTTCGCCTGACGCGCGGCGCCAAACGCAATGCCCTTTCGGACGGGTTGATCCTCGCGTTGCGCAATACCTTCGAGACCCTGCCCTCCACGGTGCGCGCGGCAGTGCTCGACGGCGAAGGCCCGCACTTCTGCGCCGGCCTCGACCTGAGCGAACTGAAAGAGCGCGATGCGGGTCAGGGCATGCAGCATTCGCGCCTGTGGCATGCCGCGCTCGACCTCATCCAGCACGGCCCAGTGCCGGTGGTTGCCGCGCTGCACGGCGCGGTGGTGGGCGGCGGCCTGGAGCTGGCCAGCGCCTGCCACATCCGCGTGGCCGACCGCTCCACCTTCTACGCGCTGCCCGAAGGTTCGCGCGGCATCTTCGTGGGCGGCGGCGGCTCGGTGCGCATCCCCAAGCTGATCGGCGTGGCCCGCATGACCGACATGATGATGACCGGCCGCGTCTACAACGCGGAAGACGGCGAGCGCGCCAACTTTGCGCAATACCTGGTCGACGAAGGCGCAGCCTTCGACAAGGCCTTCGAACTCGCCAAGCGCATTGCCACCAACGCGCCGCTCACCAACTACGCGCTCATGCATGCGCTGCCGCGCATCGCCGAGCAGTCGGCCGACCACGGCTTCTTTACCGAGGCACTGATGTCCGGCATCGTGCAGAACGCACCGGAGGCCAAGGAACGCGTGCGCGATTTCCTCGAAGGCCGCGGCGCCAAGGTGAGCAAGGGATGACCACGATCCGATACCGTCCGCTGGCGTTCGGCGTCACGCGCGCAGTGCTGCGCGAGGGCGCGCCGGGCACGCAGTACCTGCGCGCCGAAACAGAGCTCGGCCCTTATCGCGACCGCATGACCGACCGCCTGGCGCACTGGGCCGAAGCGGCGCCCGAGCGCACCTTCATCGCCCGCCGCGAACGGCTGGCCGACGGCAGCACCGGCGACTGGCAGCGTGTGAGCTACGCCGAGGCGCTGCAGAAGGCACGCAGCATCGGCCAGGCCCTGCTCGATCGCGGCCTGGGCCCGGACCGCCCGGTCGCGATCCTCAGCGAGAACAGCATCGAACACGCGCTGCTGGCCCTGGGCTGCCTCTATGCCGGCGTGCCGTATTGCCCTGTGTCCCCGCCCTACTCGCTGGTGAGCCAGGACTTCGAGAAGCTGCGCCACGTGCTGGAGACGCTCACGCCCGGCCTCGTGTTCGCCGCCGACGCCGCGCGCTATGCCCGCGCCATCCAGGCCGTCGTACCGGCCGACACCGAAGTCGTCCTCGCCGAAGGCCGGCTCGAAGGCCGCACCACCACCAGCCTGGACGCGCTCGCCGCCACGCCCGCAACGCCGGCCATCGACACCGCGATGCGTGCCACCGGCCCGGACACCATCACCAAGTTTCTGTTCACCTCGGGCTCGACCAAGATGCCCAAGGCGGTGATCAACACGCATCGCATGTGGTGCGCCAACCAGCAGCAGCTGCGGCAATCGATTCCCGCGCTCGGCGAGGAGCCGCCGGTGCTGGTCGACTGGCTGCCGTGGAACCACACCTTCGGCGGCAACCACAACGTGGGCATCGTGCTGGACAACGGCGGCACGCTCTACATCGACGACGGCAAGCCCACTCCCGGCGGCATGGCCGAGACGCTGCGCAACCTGCGCGAGATCGCGCCCACCATCTACTTCAACGTGCCGACCGGCTTCGAGGCCATTGCGCACGCGATGGAAACCGATGCGGTGCTGCGCCGCAACCTGCTGTCGCGCGTGAAGATGTTCTTCTATTCCGGCGCGGCGCTCGCGCAGCCCATCTGGGACAGCCTGCACCGCACGCAAGAAGCCGAAGTGGGCGAGCGCATCGTCATGGGCACGGGCCTGGGCATGACCGAGTCGGGCCCGTTCGCGCTGTATGTCACCGGCCCCGAGGTCAAGTCGGGCGACATCGGCCTGCCCGCGGCGGGCATCGAACTCAAGCTGATCCAGGTCGATGGCAAGACCGAGGTGCGCTACCGCGGCCCCAACATCACGCCCGGCTACTGGCGTGCGCCCGAAGCCACAGCCGAGGCGCTGGACGAAGAGGGCTTCTTCTGCACCGGCGACGCGGTGAAGTGGATCGACGAGAACAACATCCACCGCGGCCTGCGCTTCGACGGCCGAATTGCCGAGGACTTCAAGCTGGCCACCGGCACCTTCGTGAGCGTAGGCCCGCTGCGCGCAAAGATCATCGCGGCCGGCGCGCCTTACGTACAAGACGCGGTGCTGACCGGCATCAACCTCAAGGAAGTGGGCGCGCTGATTTTCCCCACGCAGAAGGTGCGCGAACTCGCCGGCGTGCCGGCAGACGCGACGATGCAGCAGGTGCTCGAAAGCGCGCCGGTGCAGGCGCACTTCCAGCAGGTGGCCAACGAACTGGCCGCCATGGGCACCGGCAGCGCCAACCGCGTCGCGCGGCTGCACCTGATGGCCGAGCCGCCTTCCATCGACAAGGGCGAAGTGACCGACAAGGGCTCCATCAACCAGCGTGCCGTACTCAAGCACCGCGCCCACCTGGTCGAGGCGCTGCATGCCGACACCCTGCCCTTCACCCTGAAGCCCCGCTGACCCACGTCCAGGAGACACACACTATGAAGATCGAAGGACAAGCAGCACTCGTCACCGGCGGCGCATCGGGCCTCGGTGAAGCCACCGCGCGCGAACTCTCGCGGCTGGGCGCCAAGGTGGCCGTGCTCGACCGCAATGCGGAGCTCGCCGAAAAGGTGGCTTCGGAGATCGGTGGCGTGGCGTGTGTCTGCGACATCACCGACACCGAGAGCGTCAATGCCGCGCTCGACAAGGCCGCGGCGGCGCACGGCCCCGCGCGCATTCTCATGAACGTGGCCGGCATCGGCAGCGCGAAGCGCATCGTCGGCAAGGACGGCAACCCGGCGCCGCTCGAAGACTTCGTGCGCGTGGTCAATATCAACTTGATCGGCGGCTACAACATGGCGCGCCTGTTCGCAGCGCGCTGCGCCAAGCTCGATGCGCTCGACAACGGCGAAAAGGGTGTGATGCTCTTTACCGCGTCGGTGGCGGCCTTCGACGGCCAGGTGGGCCAGCAGGCCTACAGCGCATCGAAGGGAGGCCTGGTCGGCATGACGCTGCCGATGGCGCGCGACCTGGCGCAGCACGCCATTCGCGTGTGCACCGTGGCGCCGGGCCTCTTTGCCACGCCGCTCCTGATGGAGCTGCCCGAGGCCGTGCAGCAATCGCTGGCCGCGTCGATTCCGTTTCCGCCGCGCCTGGGCAAGCCTTCGGAATTTGCCGAACTGGCCTGCCACATCGTGACCAACGGGCATTTGAACGGCGAAGTGATTCGCCTCGACGGCGCCTTGCGCATGGCGCCGCGCTGATTCCAGCCCCTCGAAAAAAATACAGGAGACAAGACCATGACCAATCGACGTCAGTTCGTGACAGCACTCGGCGGCGCAGCCGCATTCGGCGCCCTGCATCCGCTTGCCGCACTCGCCCAAGCCGTGCAGCAGGCAAAGATCTACTACGGCTTTCCGGCCGGCAGCGCGGGCGACAGCGTGGCCCGGCGCGTGGCCGAGAAGCTCGGCGATACGCCGTTCTCGAAGACCAACGCTGTGGTCGAGAACAAGCCCGGCGCCGGCGGTCGCATTGCGCTCGAAACGCTCAAGACTTCGGTAGCCGACGGCTCGGTGCTGTGCCTCGCGCAGGCCTCCGCGCTGTCGACCTACCCGCACATCTATACCAAGCTGAGCTACGGCCTTGCCGATTTCGCGCCCGTTTCCATCGGCGCCGTCATGACGCACGGCCTGGCGGTCGGACCGATGGTGCCGGCCACTGTGAAGACGCTGAAGGACTACATCGCCTGGGCCAAGGCCAATCCCGGCCAGGCCAGCTACGGCTCGCCGGGTGCGGGCTCCACGCCTCACTTTCTCGGCGCGCTGCTCGGCCTGAACAGCGGCACCGACCTGCGCCACATTCCCTACCGCGGCTCACTGCCCGCCATCAACGACGTGGTGGGCGGGCAGATCGCATCGAGCATGACGCCGGTGGGCGACTACCTGCCCTTCGCCAAGGCCGGCAAGCTGCGCGTGCTCGCCACCTCGGGTGCGCAGCGCGTGGCCTACCTGCCCGACGTGCCCACCTTCATCGAGCAGGGCTTTCCGGAGATCGTGGCCGATGAATGGTTCGGTTTTTTCGCGCCCGCAAAGACGCCGGCCAGCGTCGTCGCTGCGGCCAGCACCGCGATCCAGGCTGCCCTCAAGGACAAGACCGTGGCCGAGGGCCTGCTGTCGGTCGGCCTGATCGCCCATGGCTCCTCGCCCGAGGACATGAAGAAATCGCTCCAGTCCGAATACGAACGCTGGGGCCCGCTGGTCAAGAAGATCGGCTTCACCGCCGAATCCTGATACCGATATCTCGATGGATTACCGCCCCCGCCCCGAAGACAGCCGATTCATCCTGAACGCGGTGCTCGACGCGCCTGTGCGGCTCGGCGCGCTCGCGCCCTTTGCCGAAGCCGACGAGGCGCTGCAGGCGCAGGTGCTGGAGGAAGCGGCACGCTTCGTGGCCGAGGCGGTCGCGCTATCGAACCGGGGTGGAGACGAGATCGGCTGCCGCTTCGCCGCCGGCGAAGTCACCACGCCGCCCGGCTTTCGCCAGGCCTACCAGGCACTGGTCGACGGCGGCTGGCCCAGCCTTTCGGCGGCACCCGAAGACGGCGGCCAGGGCTTGCCGACCGTGCTCGAAGCCGTTCTCTACGAATGGCTGAGCGCAGCAAACCACGGGTTCACCATGGCGCCCGGCCTGCTGCACGGCGCCTATGCCTGCCTCAAGCACCACGGCAGCGACGAACTGAAGGCCCGCTACCTTTCGAAGATCGCAACCGGCGAATGGCTCGCCACCATGTGCCTGACCGAAGCCCACGCGGGCAGCGACCTGGGACAAGTGCGCACGCGCGCCGTGCCGCAGGCCGACGGCAGCTTTCGCGTGAGCGGCGGCAAGATCTTCATTTCAGGCGGCGAGCACGACCTCACGCCGAACATCGTGCACCTGGTGCTCTGCCGATTGCCCGATGCGCCCGCCGGGCCCAAGGGCCTGTCGCTGGTGTTGGTGCCCAAGCAGTTGGAAGACGGCGCGCGCAACGCGGTGCACTGCGAACGCATCGAAGAAAAAATGGGTCTGCACGGCAGCCCGACCTGCGTCATGCGTTTCGACGAAGCCACGGGCTGGCTGGTCGGCGAGGCGGGCCGCGGCCTGGCCGCGATGTTCGTGATGATGAATGCGGCGCGCCTGCATGTGGCGCTGCAGGGCGTCGGCCTGCTCGACGCCGCCTGGCAGAAGGCCGACGCCTACGCCGCGGAGCGCCGCCAGATGCGCGCCCCCGGCGCGGTGCCCGCAAGCCGCGGCACCGAAGCCGCCGACCTGATTGCCGAACACCCGGCGGTCCGCCGCATTCTGGACACGCAGCGCGCCTGGGTCGAGGCCGGGCGCACGCTCGCCTACCGCACCGCGCTGATGCTCGACGTGGCCACGCACGACGCCGACGCCAAGGCGCGCGATCGCGCGCAGCGCTGGTGTTCGCTGGTCACACCGGTTCTGAAGGCCGCCTGCACGCAGCAGGCATTCCATGGCGCGAGCGAATGCCTGCAGGTGTTTGGGGGCCATGGCTACGTGCGCGAATGGGGCATCGAGCAGATCGTGCGCGACGCGCGCGTGACCATGATCTACGAGGGCACCAACGAGATCCAGGCGATCGACCTGCTGGTGCGCAAGGTGCTGCCCGACGCCGGCGCCGCCATGTCGGCCGTGCTGCTCGAACTGCGCGACACGCTCGATGCTTCGCGCGAGGCCGATGCCGACGTGCAGCGGCGGCTCGCGCAGCTGCGCTACCTGGGCACCACCATTGCCATGGCCGCGCATGCCAACCCCGTGCTGCCCTATGAAGTGGCCGACGACTACCTGCGCGTGGTGATGCTCACCTTGATGGCCTGGGCCTGGGCGCGCATCGATGCGGCCGAGGCACCCGATGCGGAACGCGCCGCCAGGGCCGGCCCCGCCGCGGCATTCCGGCGCTGGGTGCTGCCCGAGTTCGAAATGCGGCTGGGCATCGTCAAGCGCGCCTGCGAAGGCGTTGCCATGTCGCACGACGCTGCCAAAACCTCCGGTACTTAAAGCTGACGGAACCCCGGCTGGGCCGGCCGCGGGTTACGCTCGGGCCATGCCTCGTCCATCCAAGAACAGTTCCGCCAAGGCAGAGCCGGCTGCGCCCGGCAACGGCAAGTCCGACCGGCTCGACGCCCGCATGCTCGAAGCCCTGGTCGGCTACAACGCGCGCCGCGCCTGGCTGATCATCAGCGGCGTATTCGCCGAACGCATGGCGCCTTACGGGCTCAAGCAGATCGACTTTTCGGTGCTCTCGCTGCTGGCGCACAACCCGGGCGCCACGTCGCGCCAGCTGTGCAACACGCTCGACATACTGCCGCCCAACCTGGTGAGCCTGGTGGCCACGCTGGACAGCCGCGGACTCATCGAGCGCAAGCCGCATCCGCACGACGGCCGCGCCGTCGGCCTGCATCTCACCGAAGCGGGCGACAAGCTGATCCGCGAGGCCGAGCAGACGGTGATGCAGCTCGAGGCCGATGCCAGCGCACGGCTCACAGCGCGCGAGCGCGAAACGCTGATCCGGCTGCTGCAGAAGATCTACCTGTAGCCCTCTGCCTCCGGGAGGTTCCAGCTAGAGGCCGCGCTCCACCATGTCGATCAGGCGCTGCCCGAGCGCGTGGGCCGCTTCGGCGCCAATGCCTTTCAGCGGCCCGTCGATGATCAGCAGTGCCAGCCCGTGCACGGCCGACCAGGCCAGGTACTCGGCATCAGGCCGGCGCGAAGCCTCGAGCGCGCCCGCCTCCACGAGCCGGTCGATTGCCGCGCCCAGCAACTGAAAGGGCCCCATCCCGCTGGCGCCCACGCTCGCCGGGCCCACCTCGCCTTCGGCATCTTCGGACGAGACCACGAAAGCCGTGCGAAAAAGCCCCGGCTCGGCCTGCGCGAAACGCAGGTAGGCCGTGCCGATGGCCCGCACCTGCGCCCGCGCGAAGTCCAGGGGCGGCTGCTCGCGAGGCAGCACCGCCAGTTCCTTTTCCATGGAGACGGCAGCCGCAGAGAGCGCGGCCGCCCGCACCGCCAGCAGCAACTCGCGCCGGCTCGCGAAATGCCGGTACGCCGCGTTGGGCACCACGCCCGCGCGCCGCGTCACCTCGCGCAGCGCCACCGCATCGGGGCCGCCGTCGCGCGCCAGCTCCACGCCCGCTTCGAGCAGCGCCCGTCGCAAGTCGCCATGCCGGTAGGTACTTCGGGCGGCAGGCGGAACGGGGGCGGGCGGAACGACGGGGGGGCTCATCGGAATCTCCATGTGGACAGTGTCCATTATGTCTGCTATTCTTTGTGGACGGTGTACACAAACTAGGTATTCCGTATTCGCGCAGGTCTTCTGCGCACCCTTTCCTCCTCAGTCCAAAGGATCTGCCATGAAAGTCCAGTCTTATCTGTCGTTCGAAGGCCGCTGCGACGAAGCCATCGCGTTCTACAAGAAGGCGCTCGGCGCCGAAGTCGTGCAGCTCATGCGCTACAGCGATGCGCCCGAAATGCCGGCGGGCGAAGCCGAAGCAGGTTGCGCCGGCGGCATGCCCGCCGCCGACAAGGTGATGCATTCCGTCTTGCGCATCGGCGAAACCGAGCTGATGGCTTCCGACGGACGGTGTTCCGGTCAGGCGGAATTCAAGGGCATCATGCTCGCCCTCAGCGCCAGCACAGACGCCGAGGCGCGCCAATGGTTCGACGCGCTGGCCGATGGCGGCCAGGTGATGCAGCCACTGACGCCGACGTTTTTCAGCTCCAGCTTCGGCATGCTCACCGACCGCTTCGGCATCGGCTGGATGCTGGTGGTGGACTCACAAAAGTAACCGCCGAAAGGAAACACCATGTCTCCCATCCACGCTTACCTCACGTTCGACGGCAATGCAGCCGAAGCCATGCGCTTCTACGAGAAGACGCTCGGCGGCACCATGCAGATGATGATGACCATCGGCGAAGCGCCCGATACCGGGCAGATGCCGGACGACGTCAAGAAGCGCATCATGCATGCCTCCCTTGCCTACGGCGATGGCATGCTCATGGCCTCCGACACCATGCCCGGACAGACCTACGAAGGCATGAAGGGCTTCGGCGTTGCGCTGACGCTCGAGACCGTTGCCGAAGCGCGCCGCGTGTTCGACGCCTTCGCCGAAGGTGGCACCGTCTCCATGCCTTTCGAGAAAACCTTCTGGGTCGAAGGCTTCGGCATGGTGACCGACCGCTTCGGCACGCCGTGGCTCATCAACGGCGGCAAGCCGCTGATCTGAGTCCGCGTCACTCGCAATCTGCTGCAGGGAATCACTCTTCATGACCGACACACTCGACAACAACCGCAAGCGCTGGCTCGCATTGATGGTGCTGTGCCTTGGCGTGCTGATGATCGTGCTCGACACCACGATCGTGAACGTGGCGCTGCCTTCGATCCGCACCGACCTGGGCTTTACCGAGACCTCGCTGGTCTGGGTGGTGAACGCCTACATGCTGACCTTCGGCGGCTTCCTGCTGCTGGGCGGGCGGCTCGGCGACCTGTATGGGCACCGCAGGCTCTTCCTCATCGGCCTTGTGCTCTTCACGCTTGCGTCGCTGGCCTGCGGCATTGCCAATTCGCAAGGCGTGCTGATTGCGGCGCGCGCGGTGCAGGGGCTGGGCGGCGCGGTGGTCTCGGCCGTCTCGCTTTCGCTCATCATGAACCTGTTCACCGAACCGGCCGACCGCGCGAAGGCGATGGGCGTGTACGGCTTCGTTTGCGCGGGCGGCGGCAGCATCGGCGTGCTGCTGGGCGGGCTGCTCACGAGTTCGCTGAGCTGGCACTGGATCTTTCTGGTGAACCTGCCGATCGGCGTGGCGGTGTATGCGCTGTGCGTGGCGCTGCTGCCCAACGCGCGCGGCCAGGCGCACGGCGAAAAGCTCGACGTGGCCGGCGCCGTCACCGTCACGCTGTCGCTCATGCTCGCGGTCTACGGCGTGGTCAACGGCAACGAAGCCGGCTGGGGCTCCACGCAAACGCTGGGCCTGCTCGGCGCTGCGGTGGTGCTGCTCGCGATCTTCATCACCATCGAGGCGCGCGTGCAGCATCCGCTGATGCCGCTGGGCCTCTTTCGCCTGCGCAGCGTGTCGGTCGCCAACGTGGTGGGCGTGCTGTGGGCGGCGGCAATGTTCGCGTGGTTCTTCATTTCCGCGCTCTACATGCAGCTGGTGCTGAACTACACGCCGATGCAGATCGGCCTCGCCTTCCTGCCGGCCAACATCATCATGGCGGTGTTCTCGCTCGGCCTCTCCGCCAGGCTGGTGATGCGCTTCGGCATCCGCAAGCCGCTTGCGGCCGGACTCTGGCTCGCGGCCATCGGCCTTGCGCTCTTCGCGCGTGCGCCGGTCAACGGCAGCTTCGTCGTGGACGTGCTGCCCGGGATGATGCTGCTCGGCCTGGGCGCGGGCATGGCGTTCAACCCGGTGTTGCTCGCGGCCATGAGCGAGGTCGACCCGGCCGATTCGGGACTTGCCTCGGGCGTGGTCAACACCGCCTTCATGATGGGCGGCGCACTCGGCCTTGCCGTTCTGGCCAGTGCCGCAGCGGCGCGCACCGGCTCCATGCAGGCAGCCGGGGCGCAGTTGCCTCTTGCCCTCACCGGCGGCTACAACCTTGCGTTTCTTGTCGGCGCCGTGTTTGCGGCGGTGGCGGGATTGCTCGGGGCATTGCTGCTTCGCACCGCATCTCCGGGCTCCACTCAGAACGACAAGAACAACAGCAACAACAGAAACAACAACGAAGAGGCCGCGGCATCCGCAAGCACGGCAAACCGTGCAGCGGCATCTTGAGGGCTCGCCCGTTCGGCGGCCCGCTTTTCTTTTCTACTTTCCGTTTCTTTCAAGGAGACTTCCAATGGCTCGCTATGTCGATGGCTTTCTGGTTCCCGTTCCCTCGAACAACGTCGAGGCGTATCGCAAGCTGGCGCGCAAGGCCGGCAAGATCTGGATGGAATACGGCGCGCTCGAATACGTGGAGTGCATTGCCGACGATGTGAAGCCCGGCAAGTTCACTTCGTTTCCGCAGAGCGTGAAGCAGAAGGCGGACGAAACGGTGGCCTTCTCGTGGATCGTCTACAAGTCGCGCAAGCACCGCGACACGGTCAACGCCAAGGTCATGGCCGACCCGCGCATTGCCGCGATGGACCCGAAGACCATGCCCTTCGATGCGAAACGGATGATCTTCGGCGGGTTCAAGTCGATCGTGGTGTTCTGACCAGGCGCGCCGGGCTCAGGCAAGAAACCCGTCGTAGACGAGCTTGAGCCCGGTCAGCAGCATGCCGAGGTACAGGAAGCGGTAGAACCATGTGGCGCTGATGCGCCGCGCAATGCGAATGCCGACCCACACGCCGAGCGGCGCAAGAGGCATCAGCACCGCCGACGTGGCCAGGGTGCGCAGGTCGATGAGGCCGAGCCATGCGTACGGAATCCACTTGCTCAGGTTCACCACGAAGAAGAAGTAGGCCATCGTCGCCGTGAACACCACCGGCTTGAGCCGCAGCGGGATTACATAGGCGTTGATGGGCGGCCCGCCGGCGTGGGCAATGAAGCTCGTGAAACCCGAGACCGCGGTGAGCGCCGCGCCCACGGCGCGCGAAGGCAGCGGGTCGTCCGGCTTGGGCGGAAACACCAGCCGCTGCGCAAGAAACAGCAGCGTGAACACCCCCACGATGCCCGCCACGGTGGGCGCCGAAAGCGTTCGGAACAAGAGCGTGCCGATGACCGTGCCGAGCAGCCCGAACGGAACCAGGAACTTGAGCAGCGCCCGGTCGAAGTCGCGCCGGAAGGCGGCAATCCCGAGCAAGTCCATCAACAGCAGCAGCGGCATCAGGATGGCCGCGGCCTGCGGCACCGTGACCGCGAGCGCCATCAGCGGCACCGCGAGCGAACCGAAGCCGGCGCCGAACCCGCTCTTGCTGATGCCGAGCAACAGCACGGCCGGAACGGCAACCGCATAGAAGTGCGGATCGGTGATGACAGGAAAGAGCATGGAAGGCTGCGCAGAAAAAGCCCGCCGTGTGGCGGCGCAGAAAAAAGCCCGCCGTGTGGCGGGCGGTGCAAGCGTAGCAGGACGGCGCCGGGCCTGCAGGATTCTTCGGGCACCTGTGCAAACGTGTGCGTAAACGCACAGCCGCGCCGGCCGCGGCTGCGCACACTGGAACCGCAACCGCCGCACTCCGAGGCGGGCTTTCAACTTTCCTCAAGGATCTGCCATGAACACCCAGGCCGTAGCCGCCGACTCCGCGCGTGCGCCGATCGCATCTTCGTTCGCTTCTCCCTCGCCCGCCACGCTGGACGATTCCGGCAAGCTGCTGCTGCGCGTGGCCATCGGCGTGCTGGTGCTGCTGCACGGTATTTTCAAGATTTCGGCCGGCGTGGGCTTCGTCAGCGCCATGCTGGTGAAGGCCGGCCTGCCGGGCGGGCTGGCCTACCTGGTGTACGTGGGCGAGATCGTGGCGCCGCTGCTCATGATTGCCGGCTTCTGGACCCGCGCCGCCGCCGGCGTGGTCGTCATCAACATGCTCGCGGCCTTTGGCCTGGTGCACATGGCCGACCTGTTCGCCCTGACCAAGCAGGGCGGCTGGGCGCTGGAACTGCAGGGCCTGTACCTGTTCGGCGCGCTGGCCGTGGTGCTGCTGGGTGCGGGCCGCTTCAGCCTGGGCGGTTTGCGCGGCCGCTGGAACTGATCCGGCCAGGCCGCTGGCTCAACCCGCGTCGCCGCGCACTTGCGACACCATGCGCTCGAGCCGCGCGGCGTCGGCCACCAGCAGGGCCTTGCCGTCCTTGCGCAGCACGCCGCTGCGCACCAGCACATTGAGTTCGCGCGTCACCTGCTCGCGGTTGGTGCTGATCTGGCTGGCCAGGGCCGCGTGCTTGGGCGCCGGGTCGAGCCTCGACTGGTTGCGTTCCACGCCCGCGATTCGCGCGAGCCGCAGCAGCTCGGCATGCAGGCGGTTCTGCACACCCAGCGTGCTCAGGTCGATCACGCGTTCCGACAGCTGCCGCACCAGTGAAGCGAGCCGCTGCATCACGCGCTCGGCCACCACCGGCTCGTCGCGCAGCAGCGCCATGAAGGAAAGCCGGTCGAGGCTGGCGAGGACGCTGGGTTCGAGGGTGACCACGTCGGCGGAGCGCGGCCCGCCGTCAAGGGCGGCAATGTCGCCGAAGTGCTCGCCCGCTTCCGAATCCCTGAAGGTGACCTGTCGGCCGTTGGCCGAATAGGTGGTCACCCGCACCCGCCCCGAGACCAGCAGGAACACATCGCCTTGCTGCTCGGCGCGCAGCAGCAGCGGCTTGCCGGCCTCCACGCTGTGCCACAGGCACTGCTGCGCGAGCAGGTCCAGGCGCTGGTCGGAAAGCCCCTCGAGCAGCGCGATGCGGCGCAGCGCAAGGCTGGAACGGAGAGTGGTCGAAGGAGTGGTTGGGGCCATGCCGGGTGAGAGGGGCGCGCGCATTATGCTCGGGTGCCCCTTCGAACCCGTTCATGGACAGACGTTCCCCCCAAGCCCTTTTTTTGCCGAGACTGCCGACCCGGCGCAATCTCCGCTGGGCGAGCGGGCTGGTGCTGATGGCCTATGTGACGGCGCATTTGCTCAACCATTCGCTGGGCATCGTCTCCTTTGCCGCGGCCGAGACGGTGCTGCGCGGCGTGCAGCACTTCTGGCACAGCCTGCCGGGCACGCTGCTGCTGTACGGTGCCGCCACCGTTCACCTGGCGCTTGCCGTGGCCGCGCTGTGGGAGCGCCGCACGCTGCGCATGCCGCCGCTCGAAGGCCTGCGCATATTGCTGGGCTTCGCGCTGCCGCTGCTGCTGATCGCCCACGTGACGGCCATGCGCGGCGCCTACCAGGCTTACGGCATCGAAGGTTCCTATGCGCGCGTGGTTTGGGGCCGGTGGAACCTGCCGGGCGCCACGGCGCAGTTCACCATGATGTTCGCGGCCTGGATCCACGGCTGCATCGGCATGCACTTTGCGCTGCGGGCACGGCCGGGCTACCGCCGCTTCTCCCATCTGCTGCTTGCCTTGGCAGTCGTGCTGCCCCTTGCCGCGGCGATGGGTTTCGTCTCCATGGGACGCGAGTTCCAGTGGACCGGCGTGCCGCCCGCGGTGGTGCCGAACGCGGCGCAGGGCCGCACGCTCGACGCCGTGGAAACCGGCATCGAGGTCTTCTACGCACTTGGCCTGGCCGCCCTGCTGGCGGCCTTTGGAGCACGCCACTGGCTGGCGCGCCGGCCGCGCGGGCTTTCGGTTTCGCTGCGCTATCCGGGCCGCACGGTACAAGTGCCGCGCGGCTGGAGCGTGCTGGAAGCGAGCCGCTCGCACGGCATCGCCCATCTTTCGGTGTGCGGCGGGCGGGCGCGCTGCTCGACCTGCCGCGTGCGCGTGCTCGGCCCTGCCGAACACATCGGCGAGCCGGGCCGTGACGAGCAGCGAACGCTGGAGCGCGTGCGTGCGCCCGGCGACGTGCGGCTGGCCTGCCAGCTGCGGCCCCGCGGCGACATCGAGGTCACTCCGCTGTTTGCGCCGCCGCCCAACGGCGGCCGGCCCGCGCCGGTCAGCAGCTTCGGCCGCGAGCACGACGTGGCCATTCTGTTCGTGGACCTGCGGCGCTGGTCGGGCCTGTCGGAGCGGCAATGGCCGTTCGACCTGGCCTATGTGCTCGACCGCTACTTTGCGACGGTGGGTGCGGCCGTGCGCGAAAGCGGCGGCGTGCCCAACCAGTTTATCGGCGACAGCGTAATGGCGATCTTCGGGCTCGAGACCGACCTGCCCACCGCATGCCGCCAGGCACTGCGCGCGACCGAGCTCATCGGCGAGCGCATGGACGCCTGGAGCGAAGGCTTCGAGGCGCAATTCGGCCAGCGGCTGGACTTTGGCATGGGCCTGCACGCCGGCCGTGCGGCCGTGGGTGAGGTGGGCTACCTGGACACGACCACTTTCACCGCCATCGGCGAAGTGGTCAACACGGCAAGCCGGCTGCAGGACCATTCCAAGGCCGCCGCATCGCGGCTCGTGGTTTCGCTGTTCGCGGCGCAGCAGGCCGGCCTGGCGCATGCCGCGGAGCAGGTCGATACGCTGGTGGTGCGCGGGCGCTCCGAACCACTTGCGGTGATCTGTTCGCAGCACGCCCCCTTGGCAGCGCCCCTGTAGCAGTTGCCAAAAGCGGTGCGCAAACGCACAGCGCAGGCTGCGGCGCGGTTTCACACTGCATCTGTGGCAACGACGAATGTCCGCCGACCACACCACTTTCAGTCAAGGGGACTCTCACCATGAACACGAAGCAACTCATCGCCGTTTCCGCCGCCGCACTCGCCATGCTGGGCGCCGCGGGTGCACATGCCGAAACCTACGAAGGCGTGCAGGCCCTCACGTCGTACGCCAACCGTGCGGACGTGCAGGCCGAAGCCGTGGCCGCCGCACGCGGCAGCAACACGTATTCGGACAGCGCCGCCGAAGGCGTGGTGGCCGTCCAATCCTCGCTCGACCGCAATGCGGTGCGCGCCCAGGCCGTGGCCGCCGCGCACGATCCGCTGCAAAGCCTGGACCGCCGCGCCTTCTATCGCGACCAGGTGCCATCGGCCTACAGCAAGCCCGCCGTTTCGTTCACGCAGCAAGCCGGCCTGTAAGGCAACCGCTCAGGCCCGCGCCACCTTCACGGTGGCCGCGCCAGCGGCTTCTTCGATGGCATAGCGCACCGGCAGAAAGCGCTCGATCACCGCGCAGTTGGTTCGCGTGTGCTCCGTTACCTCGCTGCAGGTGAAGGCGGCCGCACCGCCGCTTTGCCATGCCGCCAGGCCCAGCAGCAGCGCCAGTTGGTCGGCCAGGTGCGGCCCCACGGCCGCCTGGCTCTTCTGGAAGTCGCGCAGCTCCCTCACCAGCGCATGCGCCACCTGCTCTGCGCTGAGCGTCTTTTCGCCGAAGGCCGTGAAAACCTCGGTCGCGTGCTCGTAGGCCAGCGTGGCGAGCAGCGCGTTGCCCGGCCCTTCGTTCTGCCGCGCCGTGCCGACGCGCAGTTGCTCGCCCGACCAGCCCATCGCCCTGCCCAGCGTTTCCAGCTCGCGCGCGGCAATGTGCCGTGCGAGCCCCGGCGCCAGGCACTCGGCGTGGCCCGACAGCAGCGCGCCGCGTTCGACGAGGTCGAAGGGCTTCAGCCCGTCAGCCGACGGGACGATGGTCGCATCCACCTCGCCGCCGCCGGCGGGATAGAAGCCGCAGCGGCGCAACACCAGTTGCAGGTCCGCGCCCAGGCGGCGCACCAGCGGCGCAAAGGCGCGCTCCAGAAAGTGGAACGGCGGCGCCATTGGGTTGTGCGTGCCGCCGCGCAGCTGCACTCGGCTCGGCGTGCCGGCCAGCAGCAGCGGTGGCAGTACCGTTTGAAGCACCAGCATGCAGCTGCCCGCGCTCGCAATCGTGAAGCTGTAGTCGCCCGCGCGCACCGGGCCGGGCACGAACCGCAGCGATTGCGATCCGAGCTCGGCCCCTTCGACCTGCGCGCCACTGATTTCCGCCGCGGCGTTGACGCACGCGAGATGCTGGCGCATCAGGCCCGGCTTGGCGCGGCCCGCGCGAATCTTCTCGATGGCGACGGGCTGGCCCGTTACCACCGACAGCGCGAGGCTGGTGCGCAGGATCTGGCCTCCGCCCTCGCCTTGAGAGCCGTCGAGTTCAATCATGCGCGACCTCCTTTCTTCAGTGCGGACGCGGCCGCGTCGAAGCGCAGCACCGTCTCGCAAAGAAACGCATCGAGCCCGGTGCCATCGGCCTGCGGCAGCGGCGTGACGGGTTCGGCCGCGTTGGCCGCCAGTTCGCTTTCGATGAACGCATGAATGCCCGGCCAGCGCGGGCTGGTCGCGGCTTCGCCGGCGCGCATCTTCACTTCGAGCAGCGCGTTGATTTCTTCGATCAACGCGGCGTCGCGCACGGGGTCGAGCGTTTTCTGCGCCAGGTCGGCAAAGCGCATCGGCGGCACCCCGGGCTGCGTGCGGATCCACCGCGCGGCCAGCAGCGGGCGCAGCACGTACAGGTATTTCTTGTAGCGCACCTCGTCGGCCTGCAGGTGCTCGCGGAAGTTCTTCTTTGCCATCGACGCGTAGTGATGCCAGCCGCGCGCGTTGGAGAACACCGCTTCGGAGAGCGCACGAAAACGCGGCATGGCCGCCTCGTCTTCGCGGTACACGACCGGCGAGCGCAGCCATTCGAGCAGCGTGGGGTTCGACTCGCGCATGAGGCCCAGCGCCTTGCGCAGGTCCCAGCCGTTCACGTCCAGGTCGCCACTGATCGGCAGCTCGATCACGTCACGCCGCGGGGTGACCGTGAGGTACCACGGCAGACGGCTCACGTAGATGAAGCGCACGTCGTAGTCGCTGTCGGGCGAGGCAAAGCCCCAGCCGCGGCTGCCGGATTCGCAGGCGAACAGCACCGTGACGTCGTGGCGCGTTTCGATGTCGCGCAGGGCATCCATGATCTGCACGCGCATGGCGGGATCGATGGGGTGCGCCGAGCGCAGGAATTCTTGTTCTTTGTTGCTCATGAATAAAACTTCTTCTTGCCGGCGGATTTTTTCATTCATCCGATCGGCCACGGGTGACAGCCACGTTGCCGGCGCTGTCGAGTTCAAAAACGTCCAGGTCGTTGGCCAGGAACGCGTGGCCGCTGTAGTGGGCCTGGGTTTCCGCCATCAGCGCCGCCATTCCCTCTTCGTTCTGGTGGCGCGGACTCACGTGCGTCAGCACCAGGTTGGGCACTTTGGCGGACTGCGCAAACTCCGCCAGCAGGCGCGCGGAGCTGTGCATGGGGCCGGGCCCGACCTTGTCGAGCGCTTCCTGCGTGTAGGTGGCCTCGTGCACCAGCAGTTGCGCACCTTCGCAGGCCGCGCGCAGCAGCGCGGGCTCGGCGTTGTCGCCTCCCAGCACGGCGCTTGCCGTGTCGATTTGCGTCTCGGCAAAGTCGGCACTGCGCAGCACCGCGCCGTTGAAAGGTACGTCTTCGCCGTTCTGCAGCGCGCGCCATGCGGGGCCGGGCGGCAGGCCGGCGGCACGCAGCGCATCGGCCTTCAGCCGCACGCGCCGGGTTTCGACCTGCACGCGGTAGGCGTGGCTGGGTACCCGATGCCGGAGTACGTGGCGTTCGATGTGCAAGCCCGGGGCTTCGTACACCAGCGCGTCGGTTTCCAGATCGACATGCTCCACTTCGTACGGCAGATGCAGGTCCGTCAGCCGGCGCGTGGCTTCGAACCACCGCCACACCGGCAGCGGCGCGATCAGCTTCAGCGGCTTGGTGCGCTTGCCCATGCCCGCGCTGGCGAGCAGGCCCGGCAAGCCGTAGCAATGGTCGCCGTGCACGTGCGTGATGCAGACCGCCGCCATGTCATGCAAGGACAGCCGCGTCTGCTGCAGCCGGTGCTGCGTGCCTTCGCCGCAATCGACAAGGAACCAGTCGGCGCCGAGCACGGTCTGCACCGCAAGGCCGGAGACGTTGCGCTGGCGCGTGGGGACTCCTGAGGACGTGCCCAGGAAGGTGAGCTTCAACATTCCCCGCTCTCCTCCTCGGCCCGGCGCGCCAGTGCCTTCGTTGCGGCATCCGCTGCTTCGCGTTCCCACGTTCCGTAGCTGCTTGTCCGGTTCGCTGCAAATGCCTGCAGCCGCTCGATCTGCTCGGGCCCGCCCCACTGGCCCATGACTTCGATGGCGACCACGCGCAGGCTGCGCCACTTGCTTTGCAATGCAGCCTCCGCCTGCGCGAGCGCGTCGGCGCCGGGCTCTTGCATGGCGAGCGCACGCAGCCGGCCTACCTCCTCGCCCAGCAGGTTGGCACCTTCGTTCCGAAGCGCCGCATCGCGCAGCGCCCGGCGGGCCTGCCGGCATGCACGGCATCGCACGGCGTGGCTGTACACCGAGCCTTGCGCAACCTCATGCCACCACTTCTGCTGCTTCGCCGTCCACACCTCCTGGGCGTGGCAATCGCGACAAGTGAAAGCCTGGTCGAGGTAGAAATCCGGCACCTCGCCGAAGGTGGTGTTGTAGTGCGCAAGCCGCGACTTGTCGGCCATGACCATGCCAGGCACGAGTCCGCCCGCCGAGAGCTGACGGGCGTCCTGCGTGCGCAGCTGCGCCTTCAGCGCGGCTGCGCGTTCGAGGCGGTGCGCCTTGATTTCGGCGCGGCGTTGCTTGTTGCTTTTCATTGTTGTTTACTCGATTGCCGTTGCACACGCCCGCGCCCCTCGTCCTCGGACCAGCGCGGGCTTCTAACCCTTCACGCAAACCACCTGCTTGAGCGTGTAGACCACCTCCACCAGGTCCTTCTGCGCTTCCATCACCGCGTCGATGTCCTTGTAGGCCATCGGGATCTCGTCGATCACGTCGGCGTCCTTGCGGCATTCAACGCCCTCCGTCGCGGCGATCTGGTCGGCAATGGTGAAGAGCTTCTTCGCCTTGGTGCGGCTCATCTTTCGACCGGCGCCGTGGCTGCAGCTCATGAAGCTCTCGGGGTTGCCCTTTCCGCGCACGATGTAGCTCTTGGCCCCCATGCTGCCTGGAATGATCCCGAGCTCGCCCGCCTTCGCGCTCACCGCGCCCTTGCGCGTGACGAGCACGTCTTCGCCGAAGTGCGTCTCGCGGCTCACATAGTTGTGGTGGCAGTTCACCGCTTCCACATGCGCCTCGAACGGCTTGGCGATGACCTTGCGCGCGGCCGCGACCACGCGCTGCATCATCACTTCGCGGTTGGCACGCGCGAACTTCTGAGCCCAGCCCACCGCGCGCACGTAGTCGCCGAAGTACTTGGCGCCCTCCTCGAAGTACGCCAGGTCCTGGTCGGGCAGGTTGCGCTGGTGCAGCTCGGCGTCCTTCTTCGCGAGTTCGATGAAGTGCGTGCCGATGGCATTGCCCACGCCGCGCGAACCCGAGTGCAGCATGAACCACACCGCGCCCGCCTCGTCGAGGCACACCTCGATGAAGTGGTTGCCGGTGCCCAGCGTGCCCAGGTGCTTGTGGTTGTTGGTGTTCTTCAGGCGCGGGTAGTCCTCGCAGATCAGGTCGAACTCATCCACCAGCCTGGCCCAGGCCGCATCGGTTTCGTCGGGCGGCGTTTCCCACGAGCCCTTGTCGCGGCCCATGCGCTTGGGGTTCGATCCGTGCGGCACGGCCTTTTCGATGGCCGAGCGCAGCGGGCCCAGGTTGTCGGGCAGGTCGCGCGCGTTCAGCGTGGTCTTGCACGCCATCATTCCGCAGCCGATGTCCACGCCCACCGCGGCCGGGATGATGGCCTTGAAGGTCGGAATCACCGAGCCCACGGTCGCGCCGATGCCGTAGTGCACGTCGGGCATGGCCGCGATGTGCTTGAACACGATGGGCAGGCGGGCCGCGTTCTCGAGCTGCTTTTGCGCCTCGTCTTCCACGGGCACGCCGTTCGTCCACATCTTGACCGGGACGCCGTCGGCTACTTCATGCAGTTTGTAGTTCTGTTCCATTTTCTTTTCTCTCTGACTGTCTATCTATCTATTCTTACGACTGAATGGTGGACACGGTGGGATTCGAACCCACATCAATACGGCGACCATGGTGTTTGAGTCCGATGGCCCAGTCGACGATTGGAAACGCGCGCCAGTGACAGACCCGTCATCGGAGCCAGCACCTGCATCCTCAACCTTGCCCGTCAACCGGCTTTCCCGCCGCATCCGGTGCTACCCGGACTGCCGGCAATAACAACATTTTTGGCAGTGGCGCTCCCTTCTGTGCCTGCGTGCCCGATATACAAAAAAGAGGTGACGAGGAGCGACGGGTTGTGTACTGAGCTATCTGCCGAAACAGACCGGAGATTGAACCCGGGACCTCCATGGCCGAGACCATGACGCTCTATCCTGTAAACCCGCCTGCATTCACCTCAAAACAAAAAAAGCAGCGACAAAAATCGACGAAACAGTCGTGCTCTACCACTGAGCTACGGCCTTGCGACCGGCGGGATTCGAACCCGCGACCGCGAGATTAAAAGTCTGTAGTTCCGCCAGCATTCGCTGCAAAAAACAGTGCGACGAGGATGGCAAGACGTAGACCACGCCGGAGAACCGGCGCCGGGAGTCGAACCCTGGTCGCACCAATGTAGTCCTGCCTGCATTCGCACAAAACCGCTCTCATCCCCGTTCGGCGACAAACAATCGATGCGAGGAAGAACATGGTTGGATGTACTCGCATCTGCATTCGCCGAACGACGACGTTCAATTCATTTCGAGTCGGGCACCACAGGCCGAAGCCTGGGGCGTCCTCTCTTTTTCTTCTCTCAGATCGAAGTCTCTTCGATCACACCCACCCAGTGCTCGGCGCCCAGGCCGCCCGCGGCATACACCGCCAGCAGCTTGAACACTTCGTCGCTGAAGCCGCCGATGTTCAGCACATCGTCGCGCTCCTGCGCCTGGGTGGTCGCATAGGGCTGGATGTCGATGCACACCAGCCGCGCCTTCGGATTGCGCTGCTTGAACGCCTCCCACTCCTGCATGGTCGCGGTTCCACGGCCACGTGCAGCATCGGCCCACGATTCGTTGTCCGACACCAGCACCACCAGATCGGCTTGCGCCTTCTCCTTGTTCAGCAGCGCCAGCGGCGCGCTGCAAGAAGTTCCGCCGCCGCCCACCGCCGCCAGCTTGGCCGCGTTGGTCATCACCGAATCGCGTGGATTCAGCTTCAGCGGCACCACCTTCGTTTCGAAGGGCAGCACACGCGCATCCGCATTGCGGCGCAGCACGGCGGCAGCCACCAGCGCGGCCACGTCGATGCAGCGCACCGCCGAAGTCGCCGAACCGCGGTGGCCCGTCACCGGCGAGCTCATCGAGCCCGACACGTCGGGGCACACCATCACACGGCCCTCGAACACCGGCACGTTGGCCAGCGCGAGTTCCATCGCGTCCTGCAGCGCCTCTTTCACCGCGTGCGGCACCTCGGCGCCGGTTGCGGTGTAGGCCGCCATCAACTGGTACGGCAGCACGCGCGCCTTGGCCACGGCTTGTGGGTCACGCAGCTTGGCAGCCACCGCTTCAGCAAGACCGGGCAGCTCGAACACGCCGTGGCGCGCAAAGGTGTTCAGGTTCTGACGCAACATCTGCCACGATCCACGCTGCGCGATCTGCGCCCAGGCCTGCGCGTCCAGCTCCAGCGCGGTCAGCATCTGGAACGGCACATCAGGCACCGCTTGCGCACGGTCGCGCTTGAAGCGTTCGAAAGCCTGCGTCAGCGGAGGCAGAGCCTCCAGCGCATACGGACGATCGATCAGCCATGCGAACCATGCGGCGCGCCAGGCTTCGGCGGGCTTCGGGTGAACCATCTTCACCACGTCGGCCAGCGAGGGCGTGTTGCCCACGGCAGCGTTGAGCAGCTGCGCCTCGGTTGCTTCGAGCAGCCATTGCTGCACGAGCTTCTTCGGTCGCGTGCCGAGCGACTTGCGGCCCACCGCGCCGGAACGCAGCATCTGCACGAAGTTGCGCAGCATCTTGCCGTTGTCGACCACGCGGCCGAACACCTTGGCGAGCAGTGCCACGTCGCGCACCGCCAGTGTGGCGGCCAGCAGCGCGGGCATGTCCTTCATGTGGCCGGCGCCGCGTGCGTACATGGCCGTCTTGGCGACGAACACCGGATCGACTTCACGGGCCAGTGCCAGCACGGTGTCGAGCTGGTCCTGCGCCTGTGCATAGAAGGTGCTGTTCAGGCAGCCGGTGGCCGCGAGCTGCGCCAGCTGGTGCTTGGGCGACAGCGCGTAGGCTGCGCCGCCCGCTTCGTTGGGCGTGTTGGCCGAAGGCAGCAGCGCGCCGCGCAGGGTCTGGAAGAGTTGAAGGTTGGCCATGTGACTTCTCCTTGTGGCGTTCTTTTTGTTCGTTCGTTTTCTTGGATGTGTGCTCCTTATCGCAACGGGTGTGCCAGCCGGCAGTTTCGTAGCGCCCTCTGAATTCAAGTTGTTGATTTGAAAGATATTTTTATGATTTCCCGCTGCTCATCCCAAATTCAGCGGGCTTAAACGGACAGAGGTTCTTATAATTTTGGATAGTTTTTTTATCCAGAAAATGAAGAGATCCACCGTTGTCATCGGCTTTCTCGGCACCCAGCTCGACGCCGGCCAAGGCACCGGCCGCTGGGAGAAGTGGCGCCCCACCGTCTCGCTCGCGCAGCACGAGGACATGGTCATCTCGCGCATGGAGCTGCTCTACACGCTCAAGCACACGGCGCTGGCCGAGGTGGTCAAGGCCGACATCGCCACCGTCTCGCCGGAGACCACCGTCAACCTGGTGCCGCTCGACCTGGCGGACCCGTGGGATTTCGGCGAGGTGTACGCGCGCCTCTACGACTGGGCGCGCACCTACACCTTCGACACCGAACGCGAGCAGTACTGGACGCACATCACCACCGGCACGCACGTGGCGCAGATCTGCATGTTCCTGCTGGCCGAATCGCGGGTGATTCCGGGCGTGCTGGCGCAGACCTCGCCGCCCAAGCGGCAGCGCGCGGGCAACCCGGGCGAAGTAGCGCTGATCGACCTCGACCTGTCGCGCTACGACGCGATTGCGCGGCGCTTCGATGCCGAGCAGCGCGACGCGGTGGCCTTTCTGAAGAGCGGCATCGCCACGCGCAATGCGCGCTTCAATGCGCTCATCGACGAGATCGAACGCGTGGCGGTGCGATCGCGCGCGCCGATCTTGCTGGTGGGGCCGACCGGTGCGGGCAAGTCCTTCCTGGCGCGGCGCATGTTCGAGCTGAAGCAGGCACGGCACCAGATGACGGGGCCGTTCGTGGAAGTGAACTGCGCCACGCTGCGGGGCGATGGCGCCGCATCCACATTGTTCGGCCACAAGAAGGGCGCGTTCACCGGCGCGGCGGGCGAGCGCGCGGGCCTGCTGCGCACGGCGCACCAGGGCGCGCTATTTCTCGACGAGATCGGCGAACTCGGCCTCGACGAACAGGCGATGCTGCTCAAGGCCATCGAGGAGAAGCGTTTCTTCCCGGTGGGCGCCGACAAGGAAGTGGAGAGCGACTTCCAGCTCATTGCCGGTACCAACCGCGACTTGCGCAGCGACGTGGCGGCCGGTCGCTTTCGCGAAGACCTGTTCGCGCGCATCAACCTCTGGACCTATGACCTGCCGGGCCTGGCAAAGCGGCCGGAAGACATCGAGCCCAACCTCGACCACCTGCTGGCCATTCACGCGGCCGAAAACAACCGCGTGGTGCGCTTCAACGCCGAAGCCCGCGCGGCCTACCTGCGGTTTGCGCAAAGCGCCGAGGCGCTGTGGTGCGGCAACTTCCGCGACCTGTCGGCCAGCGTGACGCGGCTGGCCACGCTGGCGGACGGCGGGCGCATTCCGGTCGCGCTGGTCGAAGCCGAGATTGCACGGCTTCGTTGGCTATGGAACCGCGAGAGCCCGAAAACCGATGGCAGTGGCGCCGAGGACGTGGACCTCGACGCATTGCTGGGCGATGAACGCGCGGCGGCGCTCGACCTGTTCGACCGGCTGCAATTGGAGGCGGTGGTGCGCGTGTGCCGTGAATCGCGCAGCCTGTCGGACGCGGGGCGGCAGCTTTTCCAGGCGTCGCGCGCGCAGCGCAGCGTGGTGAACGATGCCGACCGGCTCCGAAAGTACCTCGCGAAGCATGGGCTCGAGTGGAGCCGCATTGCCGCGGGCTGAGCTATCCTCCGCCGCAACTCCGCCGCAGTGGCGACACCCCGCGCATGACACCCATGAACTGGAAGCTGGCCTTGCTCGCGCTGCCCGTGTTCCTCACCGGCTGTGTTCAGTCGATGTTCTATTACCCCGACCGGGTGCGCTACGAAACGCCCGATGCGCTGGGGCTGCGATATAAAGCGGTGCAATTTGCCAGCGCCGACGGCACGCGCCTGAGCGGCTGGTTCATTCCCGCCGCAAGCCGCCAGAACCCGAAGGATGCCAAGGGCACGGTGGTGCATTTCCACGGCAACGCGCAGAACATGTCCGCGCACTGGCGCTTCGTGGCCTGGCTGCCGAAGCAGGACTTCAACGTGTTCGTGTTCGACTACCGCGGCTACGGCGAGTCCGAAGGCAAGCCGGAACCCAAGGGCGTGTTCGAGGATTCGAATGCCGCGCTGGACCATGTGCGCACTCGCGCCGACGTCGACCCCGAGCGCCTCTTCGTCTTCGGCCAGAGCCTGGGGGGCACCAACGCCGTGGCGGCGGTGGGTTCGGGCAACCGGGCCGGCGTGAAGGCGGCGGCCATCGAATCGACGTTTTATTCGTACTCATCGATTGCCAGCGAGAAGCTGCCGGGCGCAGGCCTGCTGGTAACTGACGACTACGCCGCATCGAAGTACATCGCCGACATTTCGCCCATTCCGTTGCTGCTCATCCATGGCACGGCCGACGCAGTGATTCCGCATTCCCATTCGCGCCGCCTGCTCGAGGCCGCGCGCGAGCCCAAGCGGCTGATCGAAGTGGCCGGTGCCGCTCATCTGGAGCCCATGACCCATCGCTTCGGCACCACTTACCAGCGCGCGCTGGTCGAATTCTTCGACGCCGCGCTGCAACCACGGCAACCATGAAGCACTTCGACGAAACCGCCACCCGCGAGCCGCTCGCTTTTGCACGGCTCGTACCCGCGCTGCGAGCCGCCTTCGCCGCCGAGGCGCAGGTGCCACCGCGGCATGTGCACAGCATCGAGACGGCCGGCGGAAACAAGGGCACCGTGCTCATCATGCCGGCATGGAGCGATGCGGGATTCCTCGGCATCAAGACCATCAACGTCTTTCCGGGCAACGGCGCGCGCGGCCTGCCCGGCCTGCATGCCACCTATGTGCTGTACGACGCGCGCACCGGTGTGCCGCTGGCGATGATGGACGGCAACGAGCTCACCGCGCGCCGCACGGCGGCCGCATCGGCGCTGGGCGCAGCGTTTCTGGCGCGGGCTGATGCACGCCGGCTGCTGGTGGTGGGCACCGGCCGCATCGCCAGGCTGCTGCCCGCCGCGCATGCGAGCGTGCGGCCCATCGACGAGGTGCAGTTGTGGAACCACCGGCCCGAAGGCGCCGAGGCCCTGGCCGCGCAGTGGCGCGAAGAGGGTTTGAATGCCCGTGCCGTCACAGCGCTCGAAGCGGCCGTGCGGCAAGCCGACATCGTGAGTTGCGCCACTCTCGCGACCGAGCCGCTGGTGCGCGGCGAATGGCTGAGCGCGGGCTCTCACCTGGACCTGATCGGCAGCTTCACCCCCGCCATGCGCGAGGCCGATACCCGCTGCTTTGCGGGCGCACGCACCTTCATCGACACCACCGAAGCATTGCAGAAAGCGGGCGAGCTGCTCGATGCAATGGCGGTCGGCACGCTGCGCGCCGATGAGGTGCAGGGCACGCTCGCCGCACTCTGCCGGGGCGAATGTGCGGGCCGCACAAGCAGCGGCGAGCGCACCGTTTTCAAGGCCGTGGGCAGCGCGCTCGAAGACCTGACCGCCGCCACGCTGGTGTGGCGGCATGCCGAATCGACGCCAGCCTAAGGCTTAAGGCCTAGAAAACCGCGGCTGTTTGCCGGCATGGATAGCCATTTACTGACAAGCACATACGTCAAGCGGCTGATGGCACGCGTCTTGCGCCATGGCTAATCTGATGCCCATATTCCAGAGGCCAGCCGCATGCTCACCATTCTTCAGAAAGCCACCATCCTCAGCAAAGCCGGTTTCGAGGTTCCCGCCTGCCCGGCCGAAGACCCGTCGGCAAACTCGACCAGCGTGGTTTCGCAAAAGATGCACGAATGGGGCAAGGCCATCGAGACGATGTACGTGGCCTACGTGGCAGCCCGCGCGGCCAAGAGCCTGCGGGACGCCGAAGAGTCGCGCCAGACGGACATGCTTCGGCGGCTTTCGTTGACCGCCTGGGCTGCGTAAGGCGCATTCGCCCTTTCGCCAGCCGCCCGGGCCGCGTCAGCGCTCAGCCGAAGGTGAACGCGTAGGCCTGCGCGCCCGCGTCCAGAAACTCGATCTCGAACAGCCTGTCTTTCCCGTCAGCCCCATTGGTGGCCTGGCGCACCAGCTGATAGAGCTTCTGCGCATCGACAACCCCATAGCCCTGCGCGTCGGTGTCGGCACCGTGATCCGCAAGCGGCGGCTTGCCATCCACCAGCACCCTGAATCGCACCGGCTTGCCGTTGGCCGTGGGGCCGAGCACCAGGTGCAGGTCGCGCGCCTGAAAGCGATAGGCGATGCGGCCGTTCGCACTGTTGAGCACCGCGCGCTCGGCCTCCACGGTCCAGTCGCCGGCCAGCGCCCACTGATTGGTGCGCAGCGAAGAAGCCGCCTGGTAGACCTTTGCATGATCTCGCACCACACCGCCGGGCGAGGCAAAACCGTGTGCGCGCTCGTGGCCCAGGTAGGTTTCACCGGACAAGGCGGGCTGGGTGCCGGGCTGCGCCTGGGTACCCTGGCCTGAGGGAGCGACCAGCCCGGCAGGGACGCGAGCCCGTCCGGCCTCGGCCAACAGTTGCTGGATGACTTGTTCGGCCTTGTCGTAGCGGCCCTCGCCGAACTGGTGGTAGCGGACACGGCCCTCGGCATCGACGAAGTAGAACGCGGGCCAAGCGCGGTTGCCGAAGGCGCGCCAGATCGCGAAGTCGTTGTCCGTGGCTACGGGAAAGCCGATGCCCAGGTCCTTGGTCGCGCGGCGCACGTTGGCCGCGCGTTTTTCGAACGCGAACTCCGGCGTGTGGACGCCCAGCACGACGAGGCCCGCGTCCTTGTATTTCTCGGCCCATGCATTCAGGTAGGGCAGCGTGCGCAGGCAGTTGATGCACGAATAGGTCCAGAAGTCGACCAGCACCACCTTGCCGCGCAGGGCCTCGGGCGCGAGCGGCGGGGAGTTGATCCATTCGGTGGCGCCGGCCAGCGAGGGAAAGTTGCCCTCGACCCTGAGTTCGCGCGCAGGCACGGCGGCCGGGCGGTTGTCCGACACCCGCACGAAGCCCGCGTCTTCCTGCGCGGCAATCGGCTCCCCGTGCGGCTTGCCGGGCTTGATCTTGTCCACCAGCGCCTGCTCCAGCGCCGAGGTGGTGCCGACCGACAGGCGCGCGAGCAGGCCGGTGTCCAGCCCCAGCGCGATGGCGCCCACGCCCACCAGCACGGCCGCGCCGGCGGCTCGCCGCACCCATTCGCCGCCATGCAGAGACCGCTTCATGACTGAGAACACGCGCCCGCCGAACAGCAGCGCGGCCGCCAGCGACGTGCAGGCACCCGCGGCATAGGCCAGCAGCAGAAGCGAGGTACCCACGCTCGCGCCATTGAGCGCCGCGCCGGTCAGGATAAGGCCGAGGATCGGGCCCGCGCACGGTGCCCAGAGCAGGCCGGTGCCCACGCCCAGCATCAGCGGGGAAAACACCGCGCTCGGCGCCGCATTGCCTTGCGGCTCGGACATGCGCATGCCCAGCGCCACCAAGGGGCGGGTCATGCGGTCGGCGACGCTTGGAAACAGCAGCGTCACCCCGAACAGCGCGAGCAACGCAATGGCTGCATAGCGCCCGTACTCGTTGAGCGTGACGATCCAGCCGCCGCCCACCGCCGCCAGCGTGGCAACGGCGGCAAAGGCCAGCGCCATGCCCACCAGCATCGACAGGCCGTGCGAGCGAAACGGGCGGTCGGCGCGCGCAAACACGAAAGGCAGCACCGGCAGGATGCAGGGGCTCAATATGGTGAGCACCCCGCCCAGGTAGGCGATGAGGAGGATGAGCATGATCGCGGTCGTCCGTGAAAGGATGTGTTCAGTGCGCGGGCGCGGTGCCCAGCGAGAGCCGGGCTTCCAGCCCGCCTTCGGCGCGGTTGTTCAGCGTGAGCTCGGCGCCCATGGCCATGGCAAGCTGGTGCGCAATGGCCAGGCCCAGGCCGGTGCCGCCGGTGCTGCGGTTGCGCGAGCTCTCGACGCGGTAGAAGGGCTTGAGCACCGCTTCGAGCTCGTCGGGCGGAATGCCCGGTCCGTTGTCGAGCACGGCCACCACCAGCTTGCCGCCCTCGGCATGCACCTGCACGCGCACGTCGGTGCCGAACTTCAGCGCGTTGTCGATCAGGTTCATCAAGATCCTGCGCAGCGCGTTGGGTCGGCTCACGATGGGCGCGCCGGCCTTGCCTTCGAGCCGCACCTGCTGGCCCACGTCTTCATAGTCGGCCACCATGCTCTCGAGCAGCGCGTCGGCGTCGATGCGCAGCGGCGGCTCGGTCGCGCCGTGCAGCGTGCGTGCGTAGGTAACGCCCTCGCGCACAAGGGAGTTCATGGCGTCCAGGTCTTGCCGGAACTTCTCGCGGTCGTGCTCGTTGTCCATCAGGTCGGTGCGAAGGCGCATGCGCGTGATGGGCGTCTGCAGGTCGTGCGAAATGGCCGCCAGGATCTCGACGCGCTCGGCCATGTAGCCGGCGATGCGCTGCTGCATGGCGTTGAACGCGCGTGCCGCATGCGCAACTTCGCTGGGCCCGTCTTCCGCGAGCGCCTGGCCTTTGAGGTCAGGCCCGAGCTCATCGGCGGCGGCGGACAGTTGCGCAAGCGGCCGCGTGACCAGCCTCACCGCATACCATGCGCAAATGGCCAGCACCAGCAGTTGAACGACCAGCAGCCACATCACCCAGCCCGACACAGGCATGCCCACGCGCCTGGCATGCACCACCACGGTAGACCCATCACCCAGCCGCACCTGGATCTGCAGCCCCTCGGGCGGCCAGGCCACCTCTCCCACCTTGACGATCTCGAACGGGCGCATCGCTTCCACGATGGCGGCGGCAAACTGGCGCGAAGCGGGCGAGCCGGGCTCGGTACCCTCCGCGCTGCCACCCAGCACAAAGCGGTAGTTGCGCCGCTCCAGCCGATCGATCCAGCCCGCGCGCTCGGCCGCGGGAAGGCGGTCGAGAATCGCGACCGAGCTCGCGATGTCGCGCTCGATGCCGATCATCATCAGCTCGCGAAGCGCCATGTTCCGCTCGTAGCGAATCGCGGCGAAAGTGAGCAGTTGCGCAACGGCCAGGCCCACCACGATGATCAGCGTCACGCGGTAGAACAGCGAACCCGGCAGCAGCCTGCGCCACCCCTTGGCACCGGCATTCGCGACATTCGCGGCACGGGCCGTGTTCGCAGAAGGGTTCGCAGGAGTGGGCATGGGCGCTTTCTTCTATGGGCGGCGTGACCGGGTCACACCAGGTTGATGGCAACGTCGATGTTGCCTCGTGTGGCCTTGGAGTATGGGCAGGTCTGGTGCGCCGCGTCGGTCAGGGCCTGTGCCACTTCGCGGTCCAGGCCCGGCAGGCTCACGTTCAGGCGCGCCTGCAAGAAATACTCGCCGCCGGCCATGCCCAGGTCGACTTCCGCGTGCACCGCCAGGTCGGGCGGCAGCGTGACTTTCATCTTGCCGGCCGCCTTGCCCATGGCGCCGATGAAGCACGCGGACCAGCCGGCGGCAAACAGCTGCTCGGGGTTGGTGCCGGCACCGGCGCTGCCGGGCGAAGAAAGCTTGATGTCCAGGCGGCCGTCGGAGCTGCGCGCTTCGCCGTCACGGCCGCCCGAAGAGGTGTGGGTCTTGCCGGTGTAGAGGACTTTTTCGATGCGGGTCATGGTGATTCCTTGATGAAGGTTGACATACGTTGGTTTGCGAACGAACGGATTGTTGGGCCGCCCCTGCCCTGCCAACCCGCATTGCGTATGCCTATGTATCCGCGCAAGAAATCAACACACTACGTTTCACTGTTCGCAGCCTTCGGGCGGCGGTGACGCTACATTGCGGCTGCGGCGCCTTCCGCGCCATACCCTTCTCCTGTTCACTGCCATGACACCCAAGACTTCCGATCACATCCTCATCGTCGACGACGACCGGGAAATCCGCGAGCTGCTCACCACCTACCTGGTGAAGAACGGCCTGCGGGTGGTTGCGGTGCCCACCGGGCGGCACATGCGTGCCGCGCTCGAGGAGTCGGGCCCATTCGACCTGATCATTCTGGATTTGATGCTGCCCGGCGAAGACGGGCTCACGCTGTGCCGGGACCTTCGCACCGGCAAGTACAAGGCCACGCCCATTCTGATGCTGACCGCGCGCAGCGAGGAGGCCGACCGCATCCTGGGCCTGGAGATGGGCGCCGACGACTACCTGGCCAAGCCCTTTTCGGCGCGCGAACTGCTCGCTCGGCTGCGCGCCGTGATGCGCCGCACGCGCATGCTGCCGCCCAACATGAATGCTGCCGAGCCGGCACAGAAGCTGGCATTCGGCGAGTGGGAGGTCGACACGGTGGCCCGCCACCTCATCGACGAAAGCGGCGTGATGGTGGCGCTGAGCGGCGCCGAGTACCGGCTGCTGCGGGTGTTTCTGGACCACCCGCAGAAGGTGCTGAGCCGCGACCAGCTGCTGAGCCTGACCCAGGGCCGCGAGGCCGAGCTCTTCGAGCGCTCCATCGACCTGCTGGTGAGCCGGCTGCGCCAGCGGCTGCGCGACGATGCGCGCGAGCCGCGCTACATCAAGACCGTGCGGAGCGAAGGCTACGTCCTCGCTTCGTCGGTCGAGGCGAAAGACTGACCGACGCAATGCACTGGCAGTTGGTCGGGTTGCGCACCTCGTGCGCCACACCGCCTGCAAAAAAGAGCAGCGCAAACCAGAGCTTCTTCATTTGGCGCTCCCGCCCGGCGCTGGGGCAGCGGCCGCTACGGCCGAAGGTTCCGCAAGCAGCGCCTGGATCTTCTTCTCGGTGGCGCCGTAGCTGCCTTCGCCAAAGTGCGAGTAGGCGATGCGCCCCTCCTTGTCGATCAGGTACACAGCAGGCCAGTACTGGTTGTTGAAGGCCCGCCAGGTGCCGTAGCTGTTGTCCTGCGCCACGGCGTGCTTGATCTGCAGGCGCTGGATGGCGTCCTTCACGTTCTTCGTCGATTTCTCGAACGCGAACTCGGGCGTGTGCACGCCCACCACGGTCAGGCCCTTGTCCTTGTACTTCTCGTGCCACTCCTTCACGTGCGGCAGGTGGTTGAGGCAGTTGATGCAGGTGTAGGTCCAGAAGTCGACCAGCACCACCTGGCCGCGCAACGCTTCGAGCTTGAGCGGTGGCGAGTTGAGCCATGTGTCGATGTTCTGGAACTCCGGTGCGGGGCGCACCACGCCCGCGGGCGTGTCGCCGCCGAGCCGTGGCGCGGCAAACGTCAAGGCGCCCACCGATGCGGCAATGGCCGCACCGATGGCAATGAGGGAGAGCTTCATGGTGGTTCCTTCGGGCGATGCGCAAGGGCGCAGTTGATGACCTGTGGATTGTTTTTCGCCCACCGGCCACACGGCCCACATTGCGTATGCCACTGTGTCGAGACCGGGAAACCAACACACTACGTTGCACAACGACGGTCGCCCGCGCCTGGCTTCGGAGCACCGATCACCCATGAGTCGCAGGGCTTCTCGATCCGTCGGCTTGACCTCAAGTTAGGTTGAGGAAGCACATTGCGTCGCATGAACAGTGACCAGCAACCCTCCGGCCGTCCAGGCCGCATCGAGCAGGCGCTCGAAATCCATCGAAGCATTGCCGCATGCAATGAGTACCTTGCACGCAGCGACAACGTTCATTCGTTGACGGCGGCATTGATGCTGCCTTGCTACCGCGTCGAGTTCGGCCGGCTGACGCTCGCGATGTCTGCCGCAGAGAAGAACGAGCTGATGTCGCTGCTCCCCGCCGGGACGCAGTGACGCGGCGTTCTCAGTCTTCCGCGGGCTCGAGCCTGACCATCAGTCGGCGTGCGCCCGGCCCCTGCGATGCCAGCTTGTCGGCGGGATTGCGGAGGCGGCATCGGTCGATGGACAGGCAGCCGCAGCCGATGCAGTCGTCCAACGTGTCGCGCAGCTTCTTGAGCTGGGCCATGCGTTCGTCCAGTTCTGCGCGCCATGCGGCCGAAAGCCGTGCCCAGTCGGCTCGGCTGGGTGCGGCGGAGGTGGGAAGCGTGGCAAGGGCGTCGGCAATGTCGGCCAGCGCAATGCCCACGCGCTGCGCCACGCGGATGAACGCTACGCGCCGAAGCACGTCACGTGCATAGCGGCGGTGGTTGCTCGGCGCCCGATGGCTCGCAATGAGCCCCTTCGACTCGTAGAAATGAAGGGTGGACACGGGCACCCCACTGCGCTGCGCGACCTCGCCCACCGAAAGGCTGGCGGAAAAGTCGGGCGGTTCTGCTGGCTTGGATTTCTTCATCGAGACCTCTCGATCTCGACTTTAGTTGAGGTTTTGCTTCCCTCAAAAACCCGCCTGGCGAATCAGGCCAGGCAGCAGGCCGCGCAGTGGCGGTTCGTCAGACGCGTTCCAGGATCACGGCAATGCCCTGCCCCACGCCGATGCACATGGTGCACAGCGCATAGCGTCCGCCGCCCTTGTGCAGCTGGTTGACGGCGGTGGTGGCCAGGCGCGCGCCGCTGGCACCCAGCGGGTGGCCGAGCGCAATGGCGCCGCCGTTGATGTTGACGCGCGCGTCGTCGTCCTTCAGTCCGAGCAGGCGCAGCACGGCAAGGCCCTGGGCTGCGAAGGCTTCGTTGAGTTCGATGACGTCGATCTGGTCGATCGTGAGGCCGGTGAGCGCCAGCACCTTTTGCGTGGCGGGTGCGGGGCCGATGCCCATCACGCGCGGCGCAACGCCGGCGGTGGCCATGCCGACCACGCGGGCGCGCGGCGTGAGGCCGTGCTTGGCGGCGCTGGCTTCGTCGGCCAGCAGCAGCGCGCAGGCGCCGTCGTTCACGCCGCTGGCGTTGCCCGCGGTCACGGTGCCGTCGGGGCGCACCACGCCCTTGAGCTTGGCGAGCGACTCCAGGCTGGTTTCGCGCGGATGCTCGTCCTTGTTGACGATGAGCGCATCGCCCTTTTTCTGCGGCACGGTCACGGGCACGATCTCGGCGTCGAAGAAGCCGGACTTCTGCGAGGCCACGGCGCGCAGCTGCGAGTTGAGCGCCATCAGGTCTTGCGCCTCGCGCTCGATCTTGTAGTCGGTGGCCACGTTCTCGGCCGTCTCGGGCATGGAGTCGACGCCGTACTGCGCCTTCATGAGCTTGTTGACGAAGCGCCAGCCGATGGTGGTGTCGTACACCGCGTTGTTGCGGCTGAAGGCGCTTTCGGCCTTGGGCATGACGAAGGGTGCGCGGCTCATGCTTTCCACGCCGCCGGCGATCATGAGGCCGGCTTCGCCGGCGCGGATGGCGCGCGCCGCGGTGCCGACCGCATCGAGGCCCGAACCGCACAGGCGGTTGATGGTGGCGCCGCCGAGTTCGAGCGGCAGGCCCGCGAGCAGCGCCGACATGCGCGCGACGTTGCGGTTGTCTTCGCCGGCCTGGTTGGCGCAGCCGTAGAGCACGTCGCTCACGGCTTGCCAGTCGACGTTCTTGTTGCGTTCCATCAGCGCCTTGAGGGGCACGGCGCCGAGGTCGTCGGTGCGCACGCTGCTGAGCGAACCGCCGTAGCGGCCGAAGGGGGTACGAACAGCGTCGCAGATGAAGGCTTGGTTGGTCATGTCTTTTGTCTCAAAAGTGAATGAATCCGCTTCAGGCGGCAATGGGAAGGCCCACGAGCTTCTCGAGTTCTTCTCGGCTGAGGCCGTCGACCAGGTCGACGAGCTTCAGGCCCTGGGGCGTGCATTCGAGCGTAGCAAGGTCGGAGTACACCCGCTTCACGCAGCCGATGCCGGTGAGCGGATAGGTGCATTCCTGCACCAGCTTGCTCGTGCCCTGCTTGGTGAGCAGGTCCATCATCACCCAGGTCTGCTTGGCGCCGATGGCCAGGTCCATGGCACCGCCGACGGCGGGAATGGCGTCTTTCTCGCCGGTGTGCCAGTTGGCAAGGTCGCCCGTGGCCGACACCTGGAAGGCGCCGAGCACGCAGATGTCGAGGTGGCCGCCGCGCATCATGGCGAAGCTGTCGGCATGGTGAAAGAACGAGCCGCCCGGCAGCAGCGTGACGGGCTGCTTGCCGGCGTTGATGAGGTCGTAGTCTTCTTCGCCGGCCGCGGGCGCGGGGCCCATGCCGAGAATGCCGTTCTCGCTTTGCAGGATGACCTCGCGGCCGTTCGGCAAGTGGTTGGCCACCAGCGTGGGCTGGCCGATGCCCAGGTTGACGACGGCGCCGTCGAAGATGTCCTGCGCCACGCGGGCGGCGAGCTGGTCCTTGGTGCGACGTTGGTAAGTGCTGCTCATGTTCATGCTGCCTTCTTGAAACCGCCGGCTTGCGTCGCCACGCGTTCGATGCGCACCACCTGGTGCACGAAGATGCCGGGGGTCACGATGGTCTCGGGGTCGAGCGTGCCGAGTTCGGCAATGTCGTGCACGGTGGCAATGGTCTTCTTCGATGCCATGGCCATCACGGGGCCGAAGTTGCGCGCGGCCTTGCGGTAGACCAGGTTGCCCCAGCGGTCGCCGCGCTCGGCCTTGATGAGCGCCACGTCGCCATGGATGGGGTACTCGAGCACATATTGCTTACCGTCGATCTCGCGCGTTTCGCGGTTGCCGGCGAGTTGCGTGCCGTAGCCCGTCGGGCAAAAGAAGGCACCAATGCCGGCGCCGGCGGCACGAATGCGCTCTGCCAGGTTGCCCTGGGGCACCAGTTCGAGCTCGAGCTTGCCGCTGCGGTAGAGCCCGTCGAACACCTGGCTGTCGGCCTGGCGCGGAAAGCTGCAGATGATCTTGCGCACACGGCCGGCCTTGAGCAGCGCGGCCAGTCCGGTTTCACCGTTGCCGGCGTTGTTGTTGACGACGGTGAGGTCCTTGGCGCCCTGCTCGACGAGGCCGTCGATGAGTTCGCCGGGAATGCCGGCGGTGCCGAAGCCGCCGATGAGAACCGTGGCGCCGTCCTGGATGCCTTCAAGGGCATCGGCGACCGAGCGCGCGATCTTGTTGATCATGAAGCCTGTCTCCGGGAGTGAAGAAAGAAACCGAACTGCCTGCGATCCACTCGGGCGACCCGATCGATCCTGTGAATCGCTGATTTGTTCGTCTAAAGAACATTTGTTCGTATAATGAATTCTAAAGAGGATCACCCCGCATGGCAACCCACGCTCTGAAAACCGCTACGCCCAAGACGCCCGAGGCACCCGCCCCCGGCGACAGCTATGTGCAGTCGTTCGCGCGAGGGCTGCAGGTGATTCGCTCGTTCAGCGAAAGCGCCCCCCGGCAGACGCTGAGCGAAGTAGCGGCCGCTAGCGGGCTCACGCGGGCGGGCGCGCGGCGCATTCTGCTCACGCTGCAGACGCTGGGCTATGTGGTGACCGACGGCAAGCTCTTCACGCTCACGCCGCGCATCCTCGACCTGGGCTTTGCGTACCTCTCGTCGATGCCTATATGGAACCGCGCAGAGCCCGTGATGGAAGCGCTGGTGCAGCAAGTGCAGGAGTCTTGCTCGGCCGCTGTGCTCGACGCGACCGACATCGTCTATGTGATGCGCGTGCCGACCAAGAAGATCATGCACATCAGCCTGGGCGTGGGCTCGCGGCTGCCGGCGTACTGCACTTCACTGGGCCGGCTGCTGCTGGCCGACCTAGAAGACAACGAGGTGCGCGCCCGGCTCGAAGCCTCGAGCATCGAGCCGCTCACCAAACACACGGTGACCGACATCGATGCGCTCATGACGAAGGTGGCGCAGGCAAGAAGGCAGCAGTGGTGCCTTGTGAACCAGGAGCTTGAGGAGGGCCTCATCTCGGTGGCCGCCCCCATCGTCAACCGCCAGGGCCGCATGGTCGCGGCACTGAACATCAGCGGGCAGGCCAACCGCACCAGCGCCAAGGTGATGCAGGAGACCATGCTCCCGGCGCTGATCGACGCCGCAAAGAAGGTCTCCCAACTGCTTTAGGCGCACTGGAGGGCGTGCTAGCCCTCCGACTGGATGCCCTTCATGATGATCACGCCGCCCAGGCGCGCCGTGTCGGAGCGCATGCGCTTGGCCAGCGCATCGGGCGTGCCCGGCTGCGCTTGCCAGCCGGTCTTCAGCAGGGCCTGGCTCACATCGGGCGAGCTGGTCACCTCGACCAGCGCGGCGTTCAGCTTGGCAACGGCCGCCGGTTTCATGCCCGCGGGAGCGGCCAGTGCGGTCCAGATCTCGAGGTCGGCGCCGCGCACGTCGGCATCGCGAATGGTGGGCAGCTCGTTGGCCAAGGGGCTGCGCTCGGGCGAGGTCACGCCAATGGCCTTGATCTTTCCGGACTTCACATGCGGCAGTGCCAGGCCGGGCGGCAGCAGCGCGAGCTGGATCTCGCCGGCCAGCAAGCCCGCGATGACTTGCGGGTTGCCGGTGTAGGGCTTGTGCTGCGCGGTGATGGCGGCGCGGCTCTTGATGAGCTCCATGCCCAGGTGGCCCACCGTGCCCACGCCCGGCGTGCCGTACTTGCCGCTGCTGCTCAGGTTGCGCGTCCACAGCAGCAGCTCGGCCGCGGTCTTGCCGGGCGCGTTGCCCGAAACCACGAGCACCAGCGGTGCGGTGCCGATCATGCCGACCGGCAGGAAGTCTTTCTCGGGATCGAAGCTGAGCTTGGGGTTGAGCAGCTTCGCAATGGTGAGATTGCCGTTGATCAAAGCGCCGATAGTGTGGTCGTCAGTCGCCTTGGCCACCTGGTCGGCTACCAGATTGCCGCTTGCACCGGGCTTGTTCTCGACCGTGACCGGCTGGCGCAGGATCTTCGACAGCGGCTCGGCGATGGCGCGCGCCGCAAGGTCGGGCGATGCACCGGCGGGAAAGCCCACGAGGATGCGAACAGGCTTGGTGGGCCACGCGTCGCCGCCGGCCGCGCCGGCTGCGGGGCGCTGCTGCGCCAGGGAACCCGGCGCAAAAAGCGACGCGGCAAATGCTGCTGCGCCGCTTTCCAGCAAGCGGCGTTTGGTGATCTTCAAGGTGGCTCCAGAGAGTGAAGGAACTGGGAGATTGCTGACAATCTGCTTACACAACGTTACATGATCGTGCTGCGTTGCGCAAGTCGATGCGTATTCATCGATGTGGGCATGCATCGGCCTGTTGACGGCTGCGCAATCCGGTGCATTGGCCCTCGGATTTACCGCGATGTATCCGCAAGTTAACCGCCCACATACAATCCCTGCCGCATCTCCCTTTCCCTCCTACGAGGTCTTGTCCGCAATGCCCAAGAGCCCCCTCCCGCGCGCCCGTTTCAGCCTTACTCCTGCCGTGCGCGCCCTGCTCCTGGCAACCGCCTGCGGCATGGCACTGCCCGCGCTCGCCGCGGCCGAGCACGATGAAGTCGACCGGCTCATGCAGGCTGGCAAGCTCGACGAGGCCATGGGCCGCGCCGACGCCTTCCTGAAGGACAAGCCGAAGGACCCGCAGATGCGCTTCCTCAAGGGCGTGATCCAGCTCGACACCGGCAAGCGCGCCGAAGCCATTGCGGCTTTTACGCAACTCACGCAAGACGCGCCCGAACTGCCTGAGCCGTACAACAACCTCGCGGTGATCTACGCGAGCCAGAACCAGTTCGACAAGGCGCGCAGCGCGCTCGAAAGCGCGATTCGCACCAACCCGAGCTACGCCACGGCGCAAGAAAACCTGGGCGACGTGTACGCGCGGCTGGCCAGCCAGGCCTACAGCAAGGCATTGCAGCTCGACCAGAACAACACGGCAGTGCAGCCCAAGCTCGCGGTGATCCGCACCTTGTTCACTCCCGCGCCGGCCGGCAAGCCCACGGCAGCGGTGGCGGCGGCAGCGCCCACTGCCGTGGCGAAGGCACCCGTCGCGGCGGCACCGGTGCCTGCGCCCGCACCCGCTCCGGTCGCCAAGGCGGCGCCCCTCGCACCGGCGCCCGCGGTGGTTGCGAAGGCGCCGGAAGCTTCGGCACCGCCCGCTTCGGCACCTACGGCCGCAGCTTCACCCGCACCCGCACCCGCACCCGCATCCGCACCGTCCGCAGCCTCCCCCGCCGCAACAGCCGAAGTGGAATCCGCCGTGCGCGGATGGGCTTCTGCGTGGGCGGGCCAGGACATGGACCGTTATCTCGCCGCCTACGGGCCCGACTTCAATCCCGGCGGCGGACAAAGCCGCAAGAGCTGGGAAGAAGAGCGCCGCGCGCGCATCGTCGGCAAGTCGAGCATCAGCGTGAACATCGAAAACCTGGTGATCAACGTCAACGGCCAGGCGGCAACCGCCAAGTTCCGGCAGATCTACCGCGCCGACAACCTCAACATCTCGAGTCGCAAGACGCTGGAGCTGCAGCGCTCCGGCAACCAATGGCAAATTCGCAAGGAAAGCGTCGGCGGATAGTGGCGGACATCGTCCGGCACGCCCGGCCACAGAACTCTCCGCTGCAACTCGGCCGCACAAGGCTTGCCGCACTCCTGGCGGCTTCGGCCCTGCTGCTGGCGGCGCCCGGCGCGGCCGGCGCGTCGACGCAGGCTCCATCGGGCAGCGCCAAGGCGAGCAGCGCGACGCCCAAGTCGTCTGGCGCCGCACGCACGGCTGCACACGGGGCCAGCAAGGCAGCAAAAGCCGGTACCCGGAAGGCCTCCGCAGCCGCAACCAAGACAGCGGCGGCCAAGCCCGCCCCGCGTAAAGCGGCCACATCTTCATCGGCCGCCATCCAGGAAGCCACGGGCGCCGAAGCCCGCCTGATTGCTGTCTATGAACTGTTCGGCCGCGGCAAGACCCGGCCTGCGCTCGCAAAGGCACGCGACCTGGTGCGCGACTATCCCAACTTCCAGCTCGCCCAGCTCGTCTATGCCGACCTGCTGGCAACGCAGGTGCCGCCCGCTCACGCCTTCTCCGACGCCGGCATTGCGCGGCTGCGCAGCGATCCGGCCATGGCCGACCTGCGCGAAGAATCCCGCCGTCGCCTGCAGGCCCTGCGCGAGCGGCCGCCGGCCGGCACGGTGCCCTCCCAGTTCCTGGCCCTGTCGACGCGCAGCCGCTATGCCATTGCGGTCGACGCCTCGCGTTCGCGGCTCTACCTACTAGAGAACTCTGACAAGGGCCTGCAACTCGTGGCCGACTATTACGTGTCGGTCGGCAAATCGGGCATCGACAAGGCAACCGAAGGCGATGCACGCACGCCGCTGGGGGTGTACTACATCACCAGCAGCCTGAACCCCAAGTCGCTGCGCGACTTCTACGGCGCCGGCGCGCTGCCCATCAACTATCCCAACCCGTATGACGTGCGGCGTGGCAAGACCGGCGGAGGCATATGGCTGCACGGCACTCCGTCGCAGCAGTTTGCCCGCGCACCGCAGGCCAGCGACGGCTGCGTGGTCATGGCCAACCCCGACCTGAAGCAATTGCTGCGCAAGGTGCAGATCGGCGCCACGCCGGTAATCACGGCGCGAAGCCTGCAATGGATCTCGCCGCCGCAGGCCGAAAAGGAAGCCCAGGCGTTCACAAGCACCATCGCGGCCTGGAAAGAGGCGCGGGCCGCCGGCAATGAAGCGCAATTGAAGAAGTTCTATTTGCCGGATTTCCAGCGCAGCAACAATAAAAAATCCACTGAAGGATTTGCAGCCCTCCACGACGAAGTGGAATACGCGCAGGGCAAGCGCGTCCAGTTCAAGGATGTGTCCTATCTGCATTGGCGCGACGGCGACGACACCATGGTCGCCACCTTCGGCGAGGTCTTCGAAGGCGAAAAGAGCGGGCGTACACGCCGCCAATACTGGCTGCGCCAAGGCAGCGATTGGAAGCTTTTTTACGAAGAAGTACTGGGCTAGGTACCCACTTAGGCCCTCCTGCTGACGGGGTTGTGCCCGAAAAATGTGATTTTTTACTCAGACGGAACACCAAACTTGGGTGTTACATCTGGCTTCACATCGTCAGTGTTACGTAACACGTAACCCATTTGTTCCCGTAACAAGAATCTTTCGCACGTTCCGCGAAGCCGTAACGTGCGTCCCACATTCATGGGATACGGGCGCTCTGCCACAGAGGGAAGAATGCATTCCCAAGACGCCTGCTTCCCTCTGCAGGAGAAACTTCCAAGAGTTCGCCAGAAGGCTGGCCGCTATCGTGCTTACACCTTCTTGCTAGCACAGTAACGGCAGCGCCTCACGGGTTCACCTCCTTGATACACGGAGTTACGCTGTATAACATTCACCTTGCCAGTCGTTGTAACAACTTTCAAAAGGGGTAAATCATGCTCAATTCAATTACTCGTTTTCTGCGTGACGAAGAAGGTGCCACCGCAATTGAATACGGAATTATTGCGGGACTGATTTCGGTTGTGATGATCACGGCAATTATCGGAGACGGTGGAATCGGAAAAAGCCTAGAAGCCATTTGGGGAAGCATTAAATCCTCCATTGCAACCGCCGCCACCCCGCCAGCACCTTGAGGTGTCGGAAAAGCAATGAAATCAGTCTTTTTGATCTGGTTGCTACTCATTGCCATCTATGACTTCCGGCAGCGCCGCGTTCCCAATTGGCTTGTGCTTGCAGGTGCCTTCCTGGCTCTTGCGGCGCTTGCAACGGGAATGGCTCCCATCGAGCAAGACTGGACTGGCGCCCTGCTCGGCGCAGGCATCGGCTTCGGCTTTCTGCTTCTTTTCTATGCACTCCGAGTCATGGGAGCCGGCGACGTGAAGTTCGCCGGAGCTCTCGGACTCTGGGTGGGCCTTTCTGCGCTGCCGCCGATATGGCTCGTCGGCAGCCTCCTTGCCGGTCTTCATGCCGCGCTTTGGCTCGCGCTCCAGCGCTGGCCCGTTTTCCCCCGGCTTTCGCTGGCGCTCTTCGGGCCGTCGTCTTCGCCGGAGGGCCAGCCGGCGCCAGCCCGGGTTCGATTTATTCCTTATGCGGCCTACCTCGCGCTGGCCGCCGCGGTGTGGATGGTTTGGGGTCGACAGGGTAGCTAGCCGCCCCGTCACCACGAGTTGTTCATCAATGACTCTCGAATGGCCCCTTCCTTGACCTGCCGCCCATGATCAATCTCACCAAAATCGTTGCCGCCGTCCTCGTGCTCCTGGCCCTCGCGCTCGGCGGCTATGCATGGCTGCTCAGCCGGCAGCCACCGCCGCCGGTCGCGGTCGCCCCTTCGGCCACCGCTCCGGCCAAGACGGCCCAGGCGCAAACCTTCCGCGTGGTCGTGGCGTCCAAGCCCCTGCCCGCGGGCCGCGCGATTCCGGCCGACGCGCTTCGCGTCGAACGCCTGACCATCAATCCCGCAGGCGCTTTCCAGGAGACGGCACCGCTTGCGGGCCGGGTGCCCGTCATCGACCTGGGCGAGGGCACGCCGCTGGTCGAAGGGCAGCTGGTGTCCGGCCTGGCCCTGCGCGTCGGCGAAGGCGAACGCGCGGTCGCCATCAAGGCCGACGAGGTCATGGGCGTGGGCAACAAGGTACGGCCCGGCGACTTCGTCGATGTCTTCCTGATGCTCAAGTCCGACGGCAAGGACATCGACCGCAGCCAGGCGCGCCTGCTGCTGTCGCGCAAGCGCGTGCTGGCCTACGGCGGCGCCTCCATCGACGGCATGCCCTCCGGAATGGACAAGAACGGCGCGGCCCAGCAGCAGGCCCAGCGCGCCGAGGCCGCCCGCACCGCCGTGCTCGCGGTGCCCGTCGATGACATCAACCGGCTGACGCTCGCCGAGAGCAGCGGCCGCCTGCTTCTGGCGCTGCGCAACCCCACCGACATGTCGGAACCCGATCCGAAGCTTTTTGCCGAACTGCCCACGGCGCTGCAGCCGGTGGCGCAAAAAGCCGGCGAAGCCCGGAGGGCCCCGCTCGAAGGCCTGGACCGCGCCCAGGCGGGCATGACCGCCGTCGACTTTGTGACGGGCGGCAAGCCGGGCAGCTCGCGAGTGCCGACCGTTGCCGCCGCAGCCCCGGCAAATCCCACGGCCCGCACGGGCGGTTCCCGCGGCGGACTGCAGGTCGAGGTCATTCGCGGCGACCGCAGCGAAACCATCAACTACTGATCAGCAACCAGTGGCACGCACATGCAAGCCACCCACGAAACGAACACCATGACGATCGCCCCTTGTGCGAAAACAACCGGCACGGCGCGCTTCATGCGCCCGAACCTTGCGGTGCTGTGCCTGCTGGCCTCGGGGGTCTGGCCGGTGGCGCCCGCAACGGCGGCCGATGCAGCGGCGGCGCCTGCGCGCGCTGCGCTTCAACTGCGCATCGATGCGGGCACGCAAAAGGAACTGCTGATCGGCAAGGGCATCGAGCGCATGGCCATTGCGGACGAAACCGTGGCGGGCGTTGCGCTCACCCGCCAATCGCCCAACTCGCCGGCGGCGCGCCTCATCGTCACCGGCAAGGCGGCCGGCCGCACCACGCTCATGGTCTGGGAAAAGGGCCAAGCCAACGCCATCGTCTATGCCCTTGAAGTCCGGCGCCGCACCTCCACGCTCAATGGCTCGCTCAACAGCATGGAGGCGCACCAGGAGGCGCGCGATGCGGCCATGTCGGCCGGCGGAGAAAAGTCGGCGCTGGTCGACCGTTCCGTGGTCAATGTGCGCAGCAACACGGTGCAGGTCGAGGTCAAGATCGTCGAGTTCAACCGCAGCGTGCTCAAGCAGGCCGGCCTCAACATCTTCAGCACGCGTGCCAACTCCAACGGCTTCAGCTTCGGCGTGTTCACGCCGTCGTCGCTGCGTTCGGCCTCGTTTGCCCCCGACGGTTCGCTCAGCGGCGAACACAACAACCCGCTCGCGCAGGCATTCAGCCTTCTGTTCAATTTCGGCAAGGCCGGCATTGGCCTGAACGTGGGTTTTCTCGAGGGCAACGGCATGGCCCGCGTGCTCGCGGAACCGACGCTGGTGGCGCTCTCAGGCCAGAGCGCAAGCTTTCTGGCGGGCGGCGAACTGCCCGTTCCGGCGCCCCAGGGCCTGGGCACCACGAGCATCGAATACAAGCCCTTCGGCATCGGTCTCACCCTCACGCCCACGGTGCTGTCGAACGATCGCATCGTGCTCAAGGTAGCGCCGGAGGCCAGCGACCTGGACTACACCAACTCGCTCAGCATCGGCGGCGTGGCCGTACCCGCCATCAGCACCCGGCGCGCCGACACCACGGTGGAACTCGGCGACGGCGAGAGCTTCATCATCGGCGGCCTCGTGAGCCGCACCACCACGTCGAACGCCGACAAGGTTCCGCTGCTCGGCGACATCCCGGTGCTCGGAACCTTCTTCAAGCAGAACAAGTACCAGATGAGCGAGAAGGAGTTAGTGATCCTCGTCACGCCGCACCTGGTGAAGCCGATCGCGCGCGGCACCGATCTGGGCCCGTACCTTCCCGGCGGCGCCGAGCAGCGCGACGGACCTGTATGGCGCGCTCATCTTCTGGGGCCCGCTTCGGGCACCACTGTTCCGGGCTTCTCACGTTGACTGAAACAAACCCCACAGATCCGGTGGCAGACGCCATGAACGCTCCCCGCGACAGCCTTCCAGACATCGGTGCGGAGACCTACCTCTTCGCATCGCCCAACAGCGGCCACATCAACTGGCTGACCGATGCACTCGCCCGGCTGGGCACGGTGGTGAACCTTCCCGCCGAGGCCAAGTCGCTGGACGAGCGCATGGCCATGCTCGGCCCCGCCGCGGTGTTTCTCGATTTTTCGGGCGACCACGCCGCGGCGGCAAGCGAGCTTCATCAGCGCCTCAAGCGCGAATGGCCCACGCTGCCGGTGCTGGCCACCGGCGTTTCGGCGGAGCCCGCTTCCATGCTGGCCGCATTGCGCGCAGGCGTGGACGACTTCGTGGACATGGCCGCGCCGCCGACGGACGCGGTCAACACGCTGCGCAAGCTGCTCGAGCGCCAGAGCAGCCTGCCGGGCCGCACGCGCGGACGCACGCTGGCCCTGCTCGGCGCGCGCGCCGGCATTGGCGTGACCACGCTCGCGGCCAGCCTGTCGCTCGTGCTCAAGGACCAGCTGTGCCAGGCCGGCGCCCTGCCCCAGGCCGGCCGCAACACGCGCGGCGGCGTCGCGCTGCTCGACCTCGGGCTTCCGGCCCGCGACGGTCTGCTTTATCTCGACACGCAAAGCGGCTTCAGCTTTGTCGATGGCGTGCGCAACCTGCGCCGCCTCGACCAGACGCTGCTGCACACGGCGCTGGCCCATCACGCGAGCGGTGTGGCCGTGCTCCCGCTTCCCGCGAGCCTTGCGCAGGTGCGCGAGATCTCGCATGCGGATTCGGTGGCGCTGATCAAGCGGCTCGGTGATTTTTTCGATTTCCAGATTGCCGACCTCGGAGGCTTTTCGACGCTGGATTTCGTCGCGCAGACGGTGAAGGCGGCGCCGCGCAGCTGGGTCGTGTGCGACCAGAGCATCGGTGCCATCGTTTCCACGGCGACCATGCTCAAGGAACTGCGCACGCGCGGTGTGGAGACCCAGCAGCTGTCGCTCGTGGTCAACAAGTTCGACAGCCATGTGGGCCTGTCCGCCAAGGACGTTGCCGAACGGCTCGAACTGCCGCTGCACCACGTGGTGCCGGCGCGCAGCACGCAACTGCTGGCGGCGGCAAGCCGCGGCGAAATGCTGGTGCGCACCGCGCGCAACGACGCCTATTCGCAAGCGGTGGCCGAACTGGCGCGCGGCCTGCACCAGGAATTCGTGTCCGGCACAAGCCAGCCGCCGGCCAGGGAATCCCGCTGGGCCGCGCGACTGCCGCGAGTTCCGCGACTTGCCGGCTTCTGGAAAAGCTCTAGTGAAGGTTGAACCGCCCTTATGTCCAACGATCTCGAATTCGCCGACGACGACCAGGCGTTCATCAACTCCCAGCAGTTCCAGGACATCAAGAGCTGGACGCACGACCATCTACTGAGCCGCATCGAAGAGCTCGGCGCGGAGTTCGGCCGCTGGTCGCGCGCCTCGATCCAGCAGTTCGTCGAACTGGAGGTCGACAGCTTCGTGCGGCTGCGCCGGGTGCCGATCAACGACCGCGAGATGCAGCTCATCTCCGACGCGCTGACCAAGGAGCTTGCGGGTTTCGGCCCGCTGGAAGACCTGTTGAACGATTCGGCCGTCGAAGACATCCTGATCAACGGCTACCAGAACGTGTACGTGTCGCGCCACGGCATGCTCGAGCGCGAGACGGTGCGCTTTGCCGATGCGGAGCACGTGATGCGCATCGTGCGCCGCATTCTTGCGCCGCTCGGCCGGCGGCTGGACGAATCCAACCCGATGGTCGATGCGCGCTTGCCCGACGGCGGCCGCATCAACGTGATCATCGAGCCGCTGGCGATCGACGGGCTCTCGGTTTCCATCCGCAAGTTCCGCAAGGAGCCGCTGACGCCGGCCGACATGGTGAAGCTCGGCACCTTCGACGCGGGCATGGCGCAGCTGCTGGAGATCGCGGTTCGCGCGCGCTGCAACATTCTTGTGAGCGGCGGCACCAGTTCAGGCAAGACCTCTCTGCTCAATGCGCTGGCCACCTTCATTCCGCCGCGCGAGCGCGTCATCACCATCGAAGACACGGCGGAGCTTTCGCTCGGTACCAGCCATGTGGTGCGGCTCGAAAGCCGACCGGGCGGATTCGACGGCACCGGCGTGGTGTCGATCCGCGACCTGCTGCGCAACAGCCTGCGCATGCGGCCCGACCGCATCATCGTGGGCGAGGTGCGCGGCGCCGAAGTGATCGAGATGATGCAGGCAATGAACACGGGCCATGAAGGCTCGATGGGCACCATTCACGCCAGCTCGCCGCGCGAATGCCTGTACCGCCTTGAAATGCTCGCAGGCTTTGCGGGCTACCAGGGCAGCGAAGTGAGCCTGCGCCGGCAGATTGCCAATGCCATCGATTTCATCGTGCAGATCGGGCGCCTCTCGAACGGGCAGCGCCGCATCCTCTCGCTGAGCGAAGTCACGGGCGTCAACGACAACGTGGTGGCCATGCAGGAGCTCTATCGCTACGAGCCCATCACGTCGCCCGACGGCGAGGAGCGCGACCGCTGGATATCGCTGGGCATTGCGCCGCATTCGCCCAAGATCACGCGCTTCAGGCAGTCGCGGACACGCGCGCAGCAGGGAGACAACAACCGTGCGTGAAATGCTGCTCGCGGTGGCCTGCCTCGCGCTGCTGTTCGCAGCCGCGGGGCTGCTGCTGTGGCAATGGGCCAAGGGCCGCCAGGCACGCCAGGCGGCTGCGCGGCACCTGAACCAGCAGATCCAGGCCAGCACGGCCGTGGGCGCACCGGCGCCGATGCCCATCCCCTTGCGGGACCCGGCCAACGACCACCTCATGGCAGGCGTGACCTCGGACCCATGGCTCAACGCCGACGCAGGCACTCCGGCCGCCGCACCCGCAGGGTTGCTCGAAAAGGCCTTGCCCGAATGGCTGATCGGCGTGATCGCTCCGCGCACGGCCGCACTGGGGCTGGCTGCCGTCGTGGCTGCAGCCGCACTCGCGGGCCTGCTTGCCGGCTGGGTATCGGGCCTGAGTGCGCTCGCACTGCTGGCTGTTCTCTCGGCGTTCGCGGTCTGGCTGCGGCTGCAGAAGTTCCGCCGCAAGCTCGTGAGCCAGCTGCCCGGGTACATCGACGCGATGGTGCGGCTGATCACCATCGGCAACTCCACGCAGGCGGCTTTCCAGCTTGCGATTGCCACCACCGAGGCGCCGCTGCGCGGCCAGCTGGAGCGCTCTGCATCGCTGGTGCGCGCGGGCATGGAGCTGGACCGCGCCCTGCACCAGACGGCCAGCAATGTGCGCATCGAGGAAATGTTCCTGCTGGCGTCCATCCTCGGCCTGGGCGTGCGCTACGGCGGGCGCTCCGACCTGCTGCTGGAGCGCGTGGGCAACTTCATGCGCGATCGCGAGCAAGCCGAGCATGAGCTGCTCGCCCTGTCGTCCGAAACCCGGCTTTCGGCCTGGATTCTCGGGTTGCTGCCGGTGAGCGTGGGCGCGTTCTTCATCCTCACCAATCCCGGCTACTTCATGGGAATGTGGAACGACGGGACCGGCCGCATCATGGTCCTCTCGGCCGCAGGCTTTCAGCTGTTCGGTGCGGCGCTCCTTTACCGGCTGGCGAAACTCACATGACCTTCACCACCAACCAGCTGGCGATCATCAGCCTGGCGTTGCTGGCCCTGGGCCTCATGGCCGGTGCCGGCGCACTGATCGCGGCCGAGCTGCGGCGCGCGCGCAGCGGCAAGGTCATCGGCCGCGCCATCCAGCAGGTCACCACGGCGCCGGGCGGATCCGCGGCATCCGTCGATGCGGCCGACGTGTTCAACGCCTCGGCAAAGCCCGACATCGAGCTGCCGTTTCACTGGCTCGATTCGCGGATCGGCCGCGCACTCGTGGCCAACGAGGACCGCAACCTCATCGATCAATGCGGCTTTTCCTCGAAGCGGGCCCAGCTGGTCTTCCTGGTGACCCGCATCCTCTTCACGTTCCTTCTTCCCTTTGCCGTCTACGTGTTGTGGAGCGCGGGCCGGCCGCAGCGCACCGTCACCATCGTGCTGGCGGTCGCGTTCGTCATCGGCTTCATGGCACCCAAGTGGGTGCTCGGCCGCATTGCGGCCAAGCGCCGCGAGCGGGTGAACCAGGAACTGCCGCTGTTCATCGACCTGCTTCGCCTCCTGCAAGGCGTGGGGCTGAGCCTGGACCAGAGCCTCCAGATCATGGCCAGCGACTTCTCGCACGTGCTGCGCGTGCTCGGCTACGAGCTGACCTTTGCCAACAACCAGTACAGCCGCGGCCGCAGCCGCGAGCACTCGCTGCAGCGCCTTGCAACCCTGCACAAGAACGAGAACCTCCGCGGGCTCGTGTCCTTGCTGGTGCAGGTCGACAAGCACGGCGGCGCCGTGCAGGAGCCGCTGCGCGTCTTCAGCGACCGCTTGCGCGAACACCGGCGTTCCGAAATGAAGGAACGCATCGGAAAGATCACCGTGAAGATGACCGCCGTAATGGTGACCACGCTGCTGCCGGCGCTGGTCATCGTCACTGCGGGGCCGGCCTTTCTGGCCATCTTCCGTTCACTGGGAACCGCCGCCAAATGAAGCCACTCGACCTTTGCGCAAGCGCGCGTCCTGCTTGCCGCCTGCTGGCCATCGCCTGCGCGGCGGCTGCGGCGTTTGCCCTCACCGGCTGCGCCGGCCCCAAGGACCAGTACGCCGCCAGCGCCGATGCGCAGCAACGCATGGCCGCCGAAGCCGCCGCGGACACCAAGGCCGGTGCGGCCGTGGACACCCAGCCCACCTATCTCAAGCTCGTCGAGCAGATGCAGAAGGAAGACCTGTGGTTTGCATCGCTCGCGCACATCGACGCCTTGGAACAGCGTTGGGGCGTGTCGCCTGAATCCACACGCACGCGCGCCGAAGCGCTGCGCCACACCGGACAGGCCGCAGCCGCTGAAGCCGCCTACAAGCGCCTGCTGGCCACGCCGCTGGCAAGCGCGGGCTACCGTGGCCTCGGCCTCCTGGCGGGCATGCGCGGCAACTATGCCGAGGCGGTCCAGCTGCTGGCGCAAGCGCAGCGCCGCACCCCGACCGATGCGCTGCTGCTGAGCGATCTCGGCTACGCGCACCTGGGGGCCGGCCAGATCGAGGAAGCGCGGCTGCCGCTGATGCAGGCCTTGCAGTTGCGCCCCGACAGCACCCAGGCGCAAGCCAACCTCGCGCTCTATCTCGAAGTGACCAACCAGCCCGACCGGGCGGCAGCGCTGATGGACGCGCACCGCATGCCCCAGCCCACGCGCGCGGCCGTACGCGAAGCCGCACTGCAGATGCGCGCATCGGGCAGGCTGCCCGCACCTGTTGTTGCTGCCGCAACGGCGGGAACGCGCGTCGAACCCGTTGTGGCGCCCCTTGCGCTCAAGCCGTCCCGATGGACCGGCGCGGGCGGCATGAGAACCGCGAGCCAGACCAATCCTTCGGCCTCCGCACCTGAAGCGCCGCTTTCACTGAACTCGACCTCGCGAGGTACCCCATGAACCGCCAGCTTGCCGAACGGGTTGCGTTGACAGCCGCACTCTTCTTCATGGCGACCACCGCCTGGGCGCAAGCCGTGCCGCCAGCGTCGCAGCCCACGGAGGCGCAGAAGGCGCAGGAGGCGCGGGAGGTCGAAGCCGAGGCTGAAGAGTTCGAAGCCGAGGCTGAAGAGTTCGAATCGCCGCCACCGCTGCTGATGGGCGATGCAACCCAGAGCCTGCTCGCCTGGCAACGCAGCGGAGAAATCGCCTCGCGCACACCCCGGCCCATTGCCGGCAGCGTGGCCAGCCGCAGCTATGAGCGCTACATCAAGAGCTTCGAGCACCCGATCCCCGAGCACCTCGGCTCCACGGTGAGCAAGTCGAAGGGCGGCGGTGGCGCCTCTTCTTCCGGAGGCCGGTAGGCAAAACGCCGACCCTCGCCGCGCAAGAGAACCACAATGGAAACACGCAGCCACGCAAACCCCGGACGCGCCCAACACGGCGTGTACGCGATCGAGTTTGCGTTCGTGTTCCTGATCATCTTTGCGCTGCTGTACGCGGTGATCTGCTATGGCTTCTTGTTGACAATGCGCATGAGCCTGCAGAACGCGGCGGAAGACGGCGCCCGTGCGGGGCTGCGTTACCAGAGCAGCCTCGAAGCCAGAAAAACCAAGGCCAACGACATTGCCGTAGAGCGCAGCAACTGGCTGCCCGCGGGCCTGAAAGCGAACCGGAACGTCGAGGCAAGAATCTGCCTGGCTGGAACGGACGACTGCTCGCAGGCGGCGCCCCCATGCGGCCCGGAATGGAACAACCGGTGCCAGGTGGTCGTGACCGTTGCTGTCAGTGGGATAGACACGCTGTTTCCCGCGTTCCCGAGCTTTGCGGTTCCCGCACGGATTGCGGGCCAGGCCAGCATGCTGCTCGACGGGAGGTCGTTGTGAAGCCCGGCCGGCTCAAGCTCGAACGGGCCATGGCTCGCCGCCAGCGAGGCGTGGCTGCCATTGAGTTTGCGCTCGTCTTCGGAGTTCTGTTCCTCGGCATCTATGGCCTCGTGACGTTCTGCGGCGTTCTGTACGTGCAGCAGGTCATCTCTCGCGCGGCTGAGGATGGCGCGAGAGCGGCTCAGTCTTTTCGCAGCGACACGCCGGCCGCAGAACTGCAGACGAATGTTCGGACGGCGGTCTATCGGTCGCTGGCACTCTCACTGATTACGCCAGCGTCGGTGGGCGCCACCCCTTTGTTAAAAGAAGACTGGCTCCGGGACTTGATGGAGGACACCCCTCCCGAAGTGACTGTTTCGCCCGGAGAGGTCGCGGTGAAAGTGACTTATCCCTACGGTGAAAATCCGCTGCTTCCGCCCATTCCGCTAACCGGCAGCTGGATGCCTGAGCACCTGCTTGGCAAGGCCACGGCCGCCAGATCTTCTTCATAGGCAGATGCGAACGATGCGCGCATTCAATCGAAGAGCAGCACGGCGGCAAGGCGGGTCTGTGGTCATCACCGCGATCATTGCGTTGAGCCTGCTGGTCATCGTGCTTGTCGGTGTTGAACTGGGCTACATGTTCTTTCTGAAACGCGAGCTTCAGAAGACAGCCGATCTTGCTGCGCTGGCGGGTGCGCAGGCGCTCGAAGACGAGAGCTGCACAACCGCGACGGCGGCTGCAATTGCCAATGCGGCACGGAACCTTCCACCTGCCATGGCGGCCCTCGGCGCAGACAGCGTGGTGTGCGGCCACTGGGATCCTTCGTCAAGGCCGACTGCCCCCCACTTCGGGCCGCCAGAGAGCGGCCAGCGATTCAACGCAGTGCGGGTCACCATCAGCAGAACCCCGGCGCTGCTGCTTGCAGGTATTCCCGGCAACGAGCCAAGGCCTATTGGCGTCGATGCGCTGGCGGCTCGAAAGCACCCGCTCGCGGCATTGAACATTCGCAGCACGCTGGTCAGCGTGGACAGCACGCAGTCCCCGTTGCTCAATGCGGTGTTCGGCGGCCTTCTGGGCGGAAGCCTCAACCTCGACGCCGTGGGCTGGAACGGCTTGATCAACACCGAGCTCAACTTGCTGAGCTTTCTCGACGAGTTGGCCCTTCAACTGGGTGTTGGCGCAGGAAAGTACGACGAAGTCCTCGCCACCGATGTCTCGGTGGGCACGCTGGTGCAAGCCATGATCAACGCGCTGCAGCGCAGTGGGAGCGCCGCCCAGGTGGCGATAGACGCGCTCAACCTGATAAGGACTGCAGCGAACGCCGCTCCCGCCCAGCCGCCGCTGAAGCTCGGCGACCTGCTCGGCGTGCAAGCCGGCACGGACGCAGCGGGGCTGGACACCAGCATCCAGCTTTTTCAGTTGCTGCAGGGCGTGGTTCAGGCCGCCAACGGCAAAAATGGACTCGCCGCCGATGTGAATCTTGCAGGGCTCACTGCCAGCGTCAAAGTCATCGAACCACCGCAGGTGTCCGCCATCGGCGATCCGGCGCTCGCCAAGCTGAACCCTACTGGCCCAGACCAGATATTCGTGCGAACCGCCCAGGTGCGGACATTCATTTCGATTGCCATGCCCGCACTCGACGCGGTGACCAATTTAGTCAACGCGGTCCTTGCGGTAGTTTCGCCCGTCACCGATCTTTTGAAGAACCTTCTTGGCCTGAACCTCGTGACGGGGCTAACGAACATTCTCAATTGCGCTCTCGGATGTACGCGGGATGTAACCGACATCAAGATACTTCCACCACCGTTGAGGCTCGACATCAGCCTGGACGCGGGCAGCGGCGCATCGCGGGTGACAGACTTCAGCTGCGCAGCGGGCGCCAAATCTCTCACGGCTCAAACCACGACTTCGATCGCGAACTTGCGCGTCGGGAGCTTGGGCGCGACAGCCGCGATTGCAAAGGCCAATGCCTTTGCGTCGACTACGCCACCCGCGGTGAGCGCAGTGCCCATCATCGACATCGGCTCCCAGACTTGCCTGCTTGCGCCGCTCGGGTTGGCGGTGATCAGCTGCAATGCTGCAAGCCGCAAGGCTTTCCATGGCGGTGGTCTCGGTATTCAAGCATCCCTTCCCATCGGCTCCTCGACTCAATCACAGCTATTCCAGAATCCACCAGAGCTGGAAGCGCCGCCTGCATACCTGGAAATTTCCACGCAGAACATCGTCGACAGCCTGAGCAACACCCTCTCGGGGTTGAGCAATCTGTTGACGGTTATCCCACCCAATCCCCCCGTATCGGCTGCAAATCTTCCGAACTTTCTTACAGCGTTGAACAATGCATTGGGCGGAGTGATCGCCGCTGTTCAGGATGTAGTGTCGGATGCACTGAGTCCGCTCCTGGATCCGCTGCTGACAACCTTGCTGAGCGACGTGCTCGGCGCCAACCTCGGCCAGACAGAAGTCGGTGCCCGCTTGAGCTGCTCCAAGGGCGCCGAGCTTGTCTATTGAAATACGTATTCCCCTGTCATGAGCGCTCCCCCCAACTTCGACGAACTCGACCTCTTTGTCTGGGAAGGCAAGGCCGACATCCTCGACCGCATCGCGCGGTGCATGGCGAGCTTCGACGTGGAGGTGATTCGCGCCGACGGCATGCCGGCGCCGCAGCAGGAGCGCGGCACTGCCCTTCGGCCGTCGGTTGCCATCATCAGCGTCACGGTCATCGACAGCGGGGCGCTGGCGCATGCGACCGAGTTGCTGCAGGGCATGCCGGTGATCTGGGTGGCGGCGGCTTCGCGCGAGCGCGATTCGCGCACTTACCCGCCGGAGTACCTGCACGTTCTGCCGTATGACTTCACCTGTGCCGAGCTGCGCACGATGGTGGCAAAGCTGGTGCGGCAACTGCGGGCGCGCGACGTAGCGCCGCAGGCGCCCGATGTGCTGGTGGCGCATTCAGACGCGATGAAATCGCTGCTTGCCGAAGTGTCCGCCTTTGCCGACTGCAACCACAGCGTGCTGGTGCGCGGCGAAACGGGCGTGGGCAAAGAGCGCATTGCACAGCAGTTGCACCTGGGGCACCAGCACTACAGCAAGGGCGCGTTCGTGGCGGTGAACTGCGGCGCGATTCCCGACGGCCTGTTCGAATCGCTTTTCTTCGGCCACACCAAGGGCTCGTTCACCGGCGCGGTGCACGCGCATCGCGGTTATTTCGAGCAGGCGACGGGCGGCACGCTGTTTCTCGACGAGATCGGCGACTTGCCCAAGTACCAGCAAGTGAAGCTGCTGCGCGTGCTGGAAGACAACGCGGTCACGCGGCTGGGTGCCACGGCACCGGTTCGCGTCGACTTTCGGCTGGTGGCCGCGACCAATCGCAACCTGCGCGAGATGGTGGCCAACGGCGAGTTCCGTGCCGACCTGTTCTACCGGCTCGCGGTCATCGAACTGCATGTGCCCAGCCTCGAGGAGCGCGGCGAGATCGACAAGATCGCGATCTTCAAGGCACTGCTCGCCAACGTGCTGGGCGACGAGCTCGAGGCCTTGGGCGAAACGCCGCACTGGCTGAGCGATGCGGTGGCGGAAACGTACTTTCCCGGCAACGTGCGGCAACTGCGCAACCTGGCCGAGCGGGTGGGCGTGATTGCACGGCAGCTGCATGCATGGGACCAGAACCTGATTCAGCGCGCCATTGCACTCACGCGCGGCACGCCGACGCCCACGCCGGGCTCGGCCGAAAGAAACGGACACAGCGGCGGCGCCAACGGTGTGGCACTCGACGGCAACGGCGACCGCAAGGGATGGAACGGCAGCGAGCGCAACCGCATCATTGCGGCGTTGGAGATCAACGACTGGAAGCGCCAGGACACGGCGCAGCATCTGGGCATCAGCCGCAAGGTGCTGTGGGAAAAGATGCGCAAGTATCAAATCCTCGACGGAGAGCCAGGCATCCCCGAGGACGCCTGAGCCCTTCGCCGCTCATCAGCGCTCCGCCAGGCGGGCGGTGCGTCGCAGCGGCGGGTTCGCCGCAACCGCGGTGGCACCGCGATCGACAACAGGCTCGCTGGCGCAGCTCGCGTTGCTCGATATGCACAGCGCGGTGAGCAGGCCGTCCTCGCTCAGGGCTGGTCGGCTCGGCGGGCCGAAGATGCGGTCGATCCACGCGTTGCTGGCTTCGGGATCGATGCGCAGCTCGCCGGTGGTGCGCGCCAGGCGCAGCTCCGAAATGCGCAGGTCGAACACGGTGTCGACATAGTCGAACAGCAGGTTGTAGTAGTCGAGCTGCGCATCGAGCACGGCGGGCAAAGTCTCGCGGCCGAACTCCATCAGGCGGCGTCGGCCGCGGAAGGCCTGGCCCGATGTACTGACCGCTTCCATCAGCTGACGCTCGCGCTCGCGGCCGGACACAGTGCGCGCCCATGAAGCCGAAGTGAGCTCCAGCAGATTGAGCTTCACGCCTTCGAGCTTGGCTTCCTGGTTGGCAACCTCGGCCAGTGCGGACTTCAGGCGCAACTGGCGATCGAAGCCGTTGCCGAAGTTCCAGTTCAGCTCGAAGGCGGCGCGTGTCGGGTCTTGCGGCGACACGCCGCGCGGGTCCTTGCTCTTCACGAACACCGCATCCACCGTCGGATAGATGCTGGCCTCCTGCTGGTCGACGAGCGCCTGGGCCCGGGCGACGCGGCCCTTGGCCTCGGCTATCTCGGTGCTGCGCTCTTCGGCGCGGCGCAGGGCTTCTTCATGCGAGGCGATGCGCCACAACGCGGGCGCTGCGAGCACGGGCAGCGAATCGGTGTTGGGCGTGAACTTGAAGTAGGTGTTGAACTTGGCCACCGCCTCGTCGCGCTGCGCCTGAAAGTCGGATTCGCGCGCGGCCACGCTGGCCCGGCGCGCGGCCGCCATGTTCAGGTCGTTCTCGCCGGCGGCACCGAGCGCAACGCGGCGAGCCTCGGCCTTCGACAGCTCGGCCACCACCTCGGTGGACTTGCGCGCGATCTGCTTCTTCAGGTCGAAGCGCTGCACCTGCAGGTAGGCCGTCAGCGCGTCGAGCACCACCTTCTGCGAGGTGGTCACCACCGCCTCGTCATCGGCCTGGTTGCCGGCTTCGGCCGCGCGCACCGCCGCGCTCATGGCGCCGCCGTCGATCAGGCTCACGCGCGCCTCGGCGGTCAGCACCGTGTAGTTCTCGGTCTTGGCGTTGGCCGCGCCGCTGTTGTAGTTGCCCGAGGCGGTGCCCATCTTGAAGCGCGGAAAGCGCGCCTTCTTGGCAGCGTCCACGCTGAAGCTGCTGGTGTTGGCGGCCGCCTGCGCGGTCTGCACTTCAGGGTACTCCTGCGACAGCGCGACCAGCGCCTGCTTCACGCGCTGCGCATAGCTTGCGGCGCCGATCGACGGAGTGGAAAGGCGGCGCGCCGGCACCAACTGCGCGGGCGGCTCCTGCGCAATGGCGGCGCCCGGCGGCAGCGCAAAGCTCGCGCTCAGCGCTGCACAGAGAACGCCGCGGCCCATGCGGCGCGGGCCTGCCGATTTGCTGCTCCTCATGGTTCGCGAAACGCTTCGCGCCGCAGCTTGAGCACGGGGCGAAGGATGTACCAGATGAACGGATCGGTTCCCACTTTCAGGTCGACCTCCGACTCCATGCCGGCGGTGACGCGGTTGTCCTGATGGCCTACATAGGCCTGCCCGGTGCTCACCAGGATGCGGTAGTAAGGCGCCGCGTTGGCAACGGCCGGATCGCGGTCGGCATCGGCGGCCACCAGCGTGACCTTGCCGTCGATGGCGCCGTAGCGCAGGTAGTCGTAGGCGGTGATCTTCACGCGCGCCGCCTGCCCCACTTCGACAAAGCCGCGGTCGTTGGGGTTCAGGCGCGCCTCGATCATGACCTCGTCCTTGTCGGGCACCACTTCCATGATGGCTTCGCCAGGTTTGATGACCCAGCCCGGACTGGCACTGCGCAGGCCCTTCACGATGCCGTCAGCCGGCGCCTTGACGATGGTGCGGGAGCGCTGGGTGCGCGCGCGTGCAAGGTCTTCGCTCAGGCTTGCGAACTGGCGCTCCACCGTGGCCAGCTCGTCGGAGGCGCGACGGCGGAAGCGCCCTTCGGCCTCGGCCATCTTGGCCTGCGCCTCGGCGATGGCCGCACTTGCGGAAATGGCGCCCTGGCGTGCCACGGCCAACTCGCTTCGCACACCCTCTACCAGCCTGCGCTTTTCGAGCACCTCGACCTGCCCGACAAGTTTTTCAGCCAGCAGCTGCTCCGAAATCTCGAGCTCCTTCTGCATCAGCGCCAGGCGGTCGTTCAGGCCCTTGACCTTGGCCTGCTGTTCGAGCTCCTTGCTGCGCGCCTGTTCGAGCCCCGACACCGCGCCGGCCATCACGCCGCGCTGCTCGAGCGCGCGTGCTTCATAGGCACCGGTTTCGCCGTCGAGCACGCTCTCGTCGATATCCGCCGCAAAGCTCTCGCGCTTGAGCGGCTTGCCGCGGCTCTCGGCAATCAGGCGGATGCGCGTGGCTTGCGTGGCCGCATAACGCGCGGTGAGCTCCTCGAAGTTGAGGCCGCTGCCGCCCAAGTCGATCTCTACCAGCGACTGGCCCTGCTTCACGCGGTCGCCTTCCTTCACCAGCACGCTGCTGACGATGCCGCCTTCCAGATGCTGGATCGACTTGACGCGGTCCGACGGAATCACGCGGCCGGGCGCCACCACCACCGTCTCCATCGGAAAACCCAGGCCGACCACGGCCAGCACGGCCACCACGCCGCCGATCACCCACTGTCGGCGCCGGCCTTCGGGCGATGCATGCGCCGCGCGCTTGTGCTCTTCGTCCTGGAGTATCTGCGGCAGATCTGATTTCAAGTCGCGGTCCCTGTTTGTTCTTTGATCGACTATTGGCTCACGCCATCGAACGGGTCGCTCCGGCGGCGCCCTGCGAGTGCGCATCGGCGTCGCCGTCTCCCGCGGCCGGGTCGGTCAGCGCCACCAGCGCCTTCTTCACACCGAAAAGCTTCGGCACCATCACGGCTGCCGTTCCCTGTTCGACATTGCCCTGCCCCGTGACGTGATAGACCACCGTGGCCGCCGACACGATGCGCAGCGAATGCGTGACCACCACCACGGTGCGCACCTTGGCCACCGCGAGCAGCGTGGCGAGCAGCGTGCGTTCGCTCTGAAAGTCGAGATCGTTGCTCGGCTCGTCGAGCACCAGCACCGAGGGTTTGCGCAGGAAGCTCATGGCCAGCGCCAGCTTGCGCCGTTCGCCCACCGAAAAGCCGGTGCCGCCTTCGCCCACCACGGTGCGGTAGCCGTCGGGCAGCTTCGAGATGAAGTCGTGCGCGCCCGAGAGCTTGCAGGCCGCCACCACCTGCTCGTCGCTCTGCCCCGGGGCTGTGCGGCGCATGGTGTCGATGAGCGGCCCGCCAAACCAATAGACCTCTTGCGAGAGATAGCTGATCCAGCGCGAGAGCTCTTCGCGGCCGAACTGCGACAGGTCGTACTCGCCGATGCTGATGACGCCGCGCGTGGGCGTGTACAGGCCCGACAGCAGCTTGACGAGCGTCGACTTGCCGGCGCCGTTGCGCCCGACGATCACATGCAGGCCGCCGGGTCCGATGTCGAGGTCCACGTTTTCGAGCACCGGCTTCTGCGCGGTTTCGGTGAAGCTGAAGCTCACGTCCTTGAACGTGACGCGGCCCAGCGGTTGCGGCAGCGTCATGCCGCTCGGCGGCTTTTCGACGGGCTCGGAAAGCACCTTCTCGAGCCGCTTTGCCGCCTCTTTCGCCGCGGCCAGCGAGCGCCAGCTCGAGACCAGGCCCGCCACCGGCTGCAGCGCCTTGAGGGCCAGCATGTTCGATGCGACCAGGCCGCCGACGGTCATCCACTGCTCCATGACGGAGACAGCGCCCACCGTCACCACGATGACCGAGAAGACCGTCAGCAGCACGGTGGTGCCGTCGCGCGCGGATTCGATCTGGCCGTTCTTGCTGAAGCTTTCGCTCAGCCAGTCGTTGTAGGTCTGGCGCCACATCTCGATGGTGGGGCCGTCGTTCGACTGCGTCTTGAGCGTTTCGCGCGCATTGCAGATCTCCGAGGTCATGCGGTCGAGGCCGCGCCCGCGCTGCACTTCTTCCACACGGCCGGTGCGCACTTCATCGGCCCACCACCAGGCCAGGAAGGCCATGACACCCAGGAACAATGCCACGACCGGCAACACCGGCAAGGCGACGATGCCGATCACCACCAGTGCGAAGATCGCCATCGGCAGATCGAAGATCGATTGCGCCAGGCCGCCGCTGACCGTGCCGCGCACCGAAGCCACGTCGCGAAAGAACTGGTGCCAGATGGAGGCCGGCCGCGCTTCGAGCGCGCGCAACGGGCGGTTCAGCATCGAGTTGAGCAGCGCACCCGACACGCCGTGATCGATGATGGCGCCCGCATTGCGCAGCAGGCGCGAGCGCCGCGCGCGCAGCCAGAACTCGAGGCACAAGAAAAACAAAATGCCGCTCACCAGCGCGGCCAGCGTCGAGATGCCGCCGCGCGACAGCACGCGGTCATACACCTGGAGCAGGAAGATCGACGGCAGCAAACCGAAGAGGCTGATGGGCAGCGAGCGCCACGCTGCGCTCTTCACCAGCGGATAGGCATCGCGAAAAGCCTTGTTCAGCGCACCTGCATACGGACTCGCGCCCGGCTCTTCGGGCGCATCGGCAACCAGTTGGCTGGGCAAGAGAAACTTGATCATGGGAAATGGCCGATCCGTCGGGCAGTGACGCCTCGAAGATTATCAACTGTTACCCTTCTGTTACAAGCAATATCTACCCTTGTATGCCGAGGCAGCGCGGCGTTCGTGTGTATTCCTTCACAGCCGATCCGTCGGGCCTGGCGACAGCTTTGTTACCGCGCTCCGCCTGCAAGCAGCCCGAGGTTTTTCTCGCAGCCGGACGGGCCTCGTCGGTCGGCAGCCCCTTGGCCAACGCCAGCGCGACATTCGCGCACAGCAACATGCAAAGGAGCCAGGCGCCAAGCAACTGCAGCCAGCCGAGCCACCAGCGGCGCGCGGGCGCCGCCGCCTCTGCCGGATAGCGTTGAACGGGCAATGGCAGATACGCGCTGAATTTCATGGCAGTGCTTTCAAAACCCGGGCCAGCCGGGACAGGCCGACGCCTGCGGAACTCTTGGCCAACACCCAGTCGCCGGGCTGCACCAGGCCTCCGAGCGCGGTCGACAAATCGGTCACATCGACGAACCAGTGCGACCGGACCTTGGTGCGGATGCGCGCATGCAGCGCCCGCATGAGCGGGCCGCACAGCAGCACGCGGTCGGGCTGCGAGGCGAGCAGCTCCGGCTCCAGGTCCAGGTGATGCCGCTGCGCGGCGGGGCCGAGCTCCTGCATGTCGCCGAGGATCGCCACGCGGCGTGCCGGCTCGCAAGGCGCCTGCGAAAGCAGCTCGAGCGCGGCGCGCATCGAGCTCGGGTTGGCGTCGTAGGTCTCGTCGATCAGCTTGAAGCTGCCGCCGCCGATGTGAATGGTGTGCAGCGCGCCGCGCCCGCCCGGCGGCTCGAAATGCGCAAAGGGCTCCACCGCGGCGGCCAGCTTCAGGCGCATGGCCTGCAATGCCGCAAGCACGGCCACGGCGCTTGTGCCCATGTGGCGCCCGGGTGCGTTGAGGCGCAACTGGAGCGGTTCGCCGAGCACCAGGGCCTGGACCTCGCCGTGATCGAAGGCGAGCAGCCGCACGTCGGCGTCCTTGTGCTCGCCGTAGGTCACGATCTGCAGCTGCTGCGCCATCGCGGCCTCCGCGAAGGTCGCGAACTCGGGAATGTCGCGGTTCAAGACGGCGCTGTCGCCAGGCGCCATGCCTTGGAAGACGCGGCTGTCCAGGCGCGCCGCCGCCTCCGACGGGCCACGCGTTTTTTGCGCAGCCGCCGAGAGCCCCGTGACCACCGCCAGCATGGGGCGCACCAGCTGCGCCGAGGCCAGCATGTGCGGCGAGCCCATCTCGAGCACCCAGTAGGCGGCATGCCGCGGCATGCAGGTGAGGTTCCAGGCAATGCCCGAAGGCAGGCTCACATTGCCCTCGGGCCGGGCCACTTCACCCCACACGGCCAGCGCATCGGCGAGCATCGCGGCCACGGTGCTGCTGGCGGTGCCGCTGCCCAGCACGCCGCACACGCGCCCGCCGAACTCGGTGCGCGCATGCGCGCCCAGCGCCAGCACCGCCTGCAGCACGTCTGGCACCTGGAGCACGGGCACGCGCTTGTCGAGGTGCGGCGCGGCATCGGTACACAGCACAGCGGCGGCCGGCTGCAACACGCCCTTGAGCGCCACCGCGGCCAGCGGAGTCTTCGAGGGGCGCACCTGGTGCTCGAACACCACGCGCCCCTTGCGCAGGAAAGAGCGCTGCGTCACGCCGGTGGCGCGCCAGCCCTCCTCCGGCCGAACGACCCATTCGCCGCCGGTCACGCGCGCCATCTCGTTGGCGGTCCACGCGGCGCCGTCGTCGCGGGTACTGCCGGCGGTGGCACCAGGCACTGCGCGACGCTCTTGCAGGTAGCGGTGGTACGCCGCAAGGCCCGACACGTACTGCGCCACGTCGTCCACGCGCACGCGAAAGGCGTGGTGCCGGGTAAAGAAAGACCCGACGACGGTGGACGGCCGCCGGAAGTACATCGCCATCTCGGGCCAGAAGAAGCCGTTGAGCAGGTAGTGGGCACGGTACTCGAGCGCGCGGTGAAACTTTTCGGTGTCCAGCTCTTCGAGCAGGTGCCGCATGGCGGGCATGCCCTCTAGCCGCTGCAGCATCTGCTGTGCGGCCAGCATGAGCTCGAGCAGCGTCGGAAACGTGGTCTTGCGGTCGAGCACGAAGTCCAGGTAGCCGGCCACGTTCTGCAGGCCGAAGCGAAAGTACTTTTCCTGCGGGCTCCAGCGCGTGAGCTCGTTGACGCAGCAGCTCAGCCCGTGGTCGTGCGCCTGCCAGTGCTGGCTTGCGATGAAATGCTCGAACGCTTTCTCGACCGCCGCGAGCCATCGCGCATCGCGCGTGAGGCCGTACAGGCGCATGAGGCCCAAGGCCGCCTCGCCGTCGTAGTAGGTGGCGCGCGAGGCCTGCTTCACCGTCAGGTCGGCGGCATGCAGCACGTGGTTGAACCGCCCCGTGTCGGCGTCCTGCATCGCCACGAGGCCCAGCGCCAGCTTTTCGAGCAGCGGCAGCCAGTGGCGCGTGTCGGTCGCGTCGCAGTACTTTGCCAATGCGAGCACGCAGGCCGCGGTGCCGCTCAGCTTGATCTCTTCACCGGCTTCGACGAGAAACGCGGCTTCGCTGCCGTCCGCGAGCCTGTAGCCGCGTATGAGCCAGTTGGACAGATGGTCCAGCGCGCGGTCGATGGCGGTCCGCAGCTTGTCTTCACGCGTGAGCTCCCACGCCTCGATCATGGCGTGGAGCACGCTCGGATGGCGCGTGGGGTCCGACGTCGGAATGCGGCGATCGAAGCACGGAAAGTAGCCGTACGCAAACCGCCCGTCGACCTGGACCTGCCGCGCAAGATAGGAGGCGCCGCTGCGCACGAGTTCGAGTGCCGACTGCGGCGTGAGCGCGGGCGCCTGGCGCCGCCCTGCATCGAGCCCCGTTCCCACCAGCTTGTGCACCACGCAATCAGGCTGGCAAAAAACACCCACCGTGGCCAGCAGGTAGACCGGCTGGTCCGCCGGCAAATCGAGCATGAGCGTGCGTGCGAAGCGTGCCTGGCTGTAGCTCTCGAAGTTGCGCATGTTCACCACCGCATGCGCGATGGTCGAATCGGCATAGAGCATGGCGTTGGCATTGAGCTCCTGCTCGGTGAATGCCGTCTCGAAGTTCTTGTCGAACGCCAGGCCGAGCCGGAAGTAGTTGCGCTTGACGGCCGCGAGCTGCGCCTTGAACTGGGCCCAGTCGATGGGGCTTGCGCCCTCGACCCAGTCGATGCGCAGCCACGGCGACACGATGCCGTTTTCGCGCACCCAGCGCGCGATGATTCCGGAGCCTTCGCGCCACGCGGTCTCGAACTCGGCCGCGCGCGCGTGCATCACGTGCGCGCGCTGCGACCCGTCGCTGACCGAGAAGAAAAGCGTGAACGCCGGATAGGGCGCCGGCAGGGCCGCGCACACCGACACCAGGCGCTCGTGGCAGGCGTGGAGCTGGTCGGAGAAGGACATCATTCGGCCTCGATCGAATACGGGAGACCGATCGCGCCCGTCATGTGCTCTCGCTTTTTTGACGCAGCGGACCGGAAGCTCCCCTCGAAGGCATCGCAGATCTCCGGATTTCAGCGGTAGCTGAATTCGGCTCGGCGATTGAGTTGATAGCCCTCCTCGGTGGTTTCAGGAGACGCGGGCTTTTCGATGCCCCAGCTGACGGCCTCGATGCGATCGGCCGGCACGCCCAACTGCGTGAGCGCGCGCTGCACCGATTCGGCCCGGCGCTGGCCCAGCGCAAGGTTGTATTCGCGGCCGCCGCGCGAGTCGGTGTGGCCCTCGATCATCACCTTGCTCGCAGGCCGGTTCCGCAGGAAGTTCGCATGCGCTTCCACCACGCTGCGGTACTGCGCCTTGATGTCGTATTTGTCGAAGTCGAAATACACGATCTTCGCTGCGGCCGGGCTCTCCTGTACCGGCGGAGCGGCCGGAGGCGGCTCCACCTTGGCCACCGGCGCGGCCTTGTTCGAGTAGTAATACGTCGCGTCTTCGCGTCCGCTCTTGGGGCCTGTTCCGCAGGCGGCAAGGCTTGCCCCGAGTGCGACGACGGCCAGTATCCGGGAAGTGTTTTTCATGTTCGGTCCTTTTCGCGCGGGGCAGGCCGGTAAGGCCTGCCCCTTGCTTTGTTTTTCTTCTCCTACTGCTGCCCTTGTTCCTTAGCCCAGCAAGCCGTGCAGGATGTTCGTGACCGGAGTCAGAACGCTGCCGGTGCCGGCCGCCTGATCGACCAGGCTCGTGATCGGGGTCACGACATCGGTGACGATCGGTGCGGCTTGTTCCACGGTGTCCACCAGGCCGGCGACCGTTTCGACCACCGGCGCAAGCGTCGGGGCCGTACCGGCCAGGATGTCGGTCACCGGCTCGGCCACTTCGGACACCGCGGCGACCACCGGCTCGAGCGTCTCGCCCACGGAGCCGGCGGCGTCGAGCACCGGATCCAGGATGTTGGCGACCGGGGTGGTGTCGCCCAGCACGCCGCCAAGCAGGCCGCCATTGCCGAGCAGGCTGCCGACGAGGCCTTCGTCACCCAGGAGACCGCCGAGGAGGTCGCCACCGAGGACGTCGCCCCCCAGCAGATCGCCGCCGAGCAGGCCGCCTACGACGCCGTCTTCGCCGAGCACACCGCCCAGCAGGTCGCCGCCGAGGAGATCGCCGCCGACCAGGCCGCCGACGATGCCGTCTTCGCCGAGCACACCACCCAGCAGGTCGCCGCCGAGGAGATCGCCGCCAACCAGGCCGCCGACGATGCCGTCTTCACCGAGCACACCGCCCAGCAGGTCGCCGCCGAGGAGGTCGCCGCCAACCAGGCCGCCGACGATGCCGTCTTCGCCGAGCACGCCGCCCAGCAAGTCACCGCCGAGGAGGTCGCCACCGAGCAGGCCGCCGACGAGGCCGTCTTCGCCGAGCACGCCGCCCAGCAGGTCACCGCCGAGGAGGTCGCCGCCAACCAGGCCGCCGACGATGCCGTCTTCACCGAGCACGCCGCCCAGCAGGTCGCCGCCGAGGAGGTCGCCACCAAGCAGGCCACCCACGAGGCCGTCGTCGCCCAGGAGGCCGCCGACAATGCCCTCTTCTCCCAGCAAGCCGCCAAGCAAGCCGTCTCCGCCGAGGACGCCGCCCAGCAAGCCGTCGTCGCCAAGCAGGCCGCCCACCACGCCCTCGTCGCCGAGCACGCCGCCGAGGAGGCCGTCTTCGGCAAGGAGGCTGCCCAGCGGGCCGGTACCACCCAGCAGGCCATCGTCGCCGAGCAGGCCGCCCACCACGCCTTCGCTGCCGAGAACGCCGCCCAGCAAGCCGTTGTCGCCCAGCACACCGTCGGTGAGGCCACCGAGCAGGCCGTCTTCACCGCCCAGCAGCCCGCCGAGCGGACTGCCTTCGATCAGGCCGCCAACCACGCCGTTCGCCCCGAGCAGGTTGTCGACCACGCCCTCCTGTCCCAGCAATCCGCCGGTCAGGCCTTCGCTGCCGAGCAGGCCGGCCAAGGTGCCTTCTCCGCCGAGCAGGCCACCCACCAAGCCGTCCCCCAGCAGACCGCCCACCAGGCCGTCGCCGCCGAGCACACCACCCAGCAGGCCCTCATCGCCCAGCGGTCCGCCGAGCACGCCGCCCAGCAAGCCGTCATCGCCGAGCAGGCCACCTGCGAGGCCGTCTTCGCCCAGCACGTTGTTCAGCAGGCCGCCCACAGCGCTGTCTTCTCCGATGAGATTGCCCAAGGCACCGTCTTCTGCGAGAAGGCCCCCCACGAGGCCGTCCTCGCTCACCAGAGTCTGGAGCAGGCTGCCGTCGCCGAGAACGCCTTCGACCACGTTGCCAAGCGCGCCGCCGTCGCCGACGAGGTCTTCAAGAACACCGTCCAGGCCCAGGGCCGTGGTTGCGCCGCTGAGGATGCCGTTTTCGCCCACGAGATTGTCGAGACCGTTCTGGAGAGCGTCTGTGACGTGGTCGACCTGGCCCACCACCGAATCGAGAGCGCCTTCGCCCAGAAGGGCGCTGGCAATGGGGCCTGCCACGCCGCCCAAGCCGTCGACAACGGTTTCGGCGAAATCGTCGACCGGGTCGAGTTGGTTCGGATCGTTGCGCGTGAAGTTCTCGCCGAGCAACGGGGAGACCAGGTCATCGACGAGGTCGGTTGTGCTGTCGATCACACCCGGCACCGGGTTGAGAGAACCACCGAGGCCCAAGTTGCCGTCTGTCGTGCCGACTGCGCCTTCAAGGAGGTTGTCGCCCGGGTTGAGGAGGCCATTGCCGTCGGCATCGGAGTCCGAGTCTGCGTCTGCATCGGCGTCTGCATCGGCGTCTGCATCGGCATCGGCATCGGCGTCAGCGTCGGCATCGGCATCGGCATCGGCATCGGCATCGGCATCGGCATCGGCATCGGCATCGGCATCGGCATCGGCATCGGCGTCAGCGTCGGCATCGGCATCGGCATCGGCATCGGCGTCAGCGTCGGCGTCGGCATCGGCATCGGCGTCAGCGTCGGCGTCGGCGTCGGCGTCGGCGTCGGCGTCGGCGTCGGCGTCGGCGTCAGCATCGGCATCGGCATCGGCATCGGCATCGGCATCGGCGTCGGCGTCAGCGTCACCGTCCGCATCTGCATCCGCGTCGGCGTCCGCATCCGCGTCGGCATCCGTCTCACCCGCGCCGACGAAGAACGGAATCGTTCCACCATCGCCGCCGCCGCCACCGCCGAGTGCGGCACCCAGGCCTGCGGCGCCCAGTGCGCCGAGTGCGAATTCGCCGAGTCCGAGGCCGCCGCCAGCGGCGACCTTCTTCGTCACGGCCAGTGCGGCCGCATCGGCATCGCTGTCGGGAGGGGTCACCTGCAGGTCGCCGGAGGCGACATCCACGTTCACTTGTTCGAGGCCGCCGGGCAGCTTGGTCGAGCCGATGGTGGCATCGGTGCCACCGGTGAAGACGCCGGCCAGCGGCGCCTTGTTGGTGGCCGAGCCGGGGAACAGCACGTTGGCCTGGCCGCCTTCGGGAACGATCACGCGGTCGCCCGCCATCAATGTCTGGTTACCGTCCACCGGAATGCGGACGCCTTCGCGCATCACGGCAACGCCCGGCGTAGCATTGGACAATGTGCCGATGCCGGCAGATGCCGCGCTTGCGGCAGGCGCCATCGAGCTGGCTGCGGCGGGAGCGCCGAGCGGCATGCTGGTGGCTTGGGCGATGACCACGGGAGCCACGCCACTGGCGGCGAGTCCTTCGGTCGAAACGGTCGATGCTTGGGGTGCGTTCATGGTTGGCCTCTGTGACAAAAGATGCATGTACAGGGGCAACTGGCGTGCCAAATCGTTAACAGATGTTCGCCGCCGCATCAAAAACGATGCAAGTCTTTGATTTATATGGCTATTTTTTTAACTTCCGGGCCAAGAGGTCCGGTCGAAAACGGCCCTCGCGGGGGTCTTTTGGCCGTTCGTTACGTAACGATGTAACGTCGTGCTACCGGAACATCCGGCGTGTTCCGGGACCATCCACACGCGGATCTCCCCACCTTTTTCTTCTCCTTCTCGGCTCCCTCATATAGATATGTTCAACCCCTCCCAGGAAGACGTGCGCCGCTTTTTCTGCGACGTGTATGCGAAGCACCGGCAAGGCCTGCCGATGGAAGCCCTCGAGACGATTGCCGCGGGATGGATCGACGCGCACCCCGAATACCACGAGGACCTGGCCGATGCCGACGCGGCGGTGGCGCGCGTGTACGACGGCTCGAACGGGCGCGAGAACCCGTTCCTGCACCTGTCGATGCATCTTTCGATCAGCGAGCAATGCTCGATCGACCAGCCGCGAGGAATCCGGCAGGCGGTCGAGCTGTTGGCGGCGCGCCGCGGCTCATTGCTCGATGCGCACCATGAGGCGATGGAATGCCTTGGGCAGATGATGTGGGAGAGCCAGCGCGCCGGCCGCCCCCCCGACGGCGATGGCTACGTCGCCTGCGTGCAGCGCCGGGCAACCAAGGACTAGCTGGTCTTTCGCGGCGGCAGCGCGACCTGCTGCTTCGCGCCTTCACGCAGCAGGGCCGCCATGGCGCCGCGCAGGGCGGAAGGCTCGGCCTCGCTGCGCAGCAGCAGGCCCACGGGCTCATCGGTGCCGGCGGTTTCGATGCGCAGCCTGACCAGGCGCGCGTCGGCCAGTTCCCCGCGCGCGGCGCCAAGGGGGGTGATCCACACCGCATCGGAAACCGCCAGCAGGCCGCGCGCCACCGCCACGTCGAGCGTCTGCAGCGCGTTGGCGGGTAGCGCCAGGCCGCGCGCGGACAAGAAACTTTCGGTGTTGTGGCGCGGGATCGTGCCTTCGCCGTACACCACGAGCGGATAGTCGAGCACCGCCTGCACCGACACCGCCCGGGCGGGCCGCACCGCGAGCGGATGGCCGGCGCGCACGGCAAACACCAGCGGCTCCGTGTAGAGCAGCTCGAAGCTGAGCCCGCCCATCAGGCGCGGATCGCTCATGCGGCCGATCACCAGGTCGAGCTCGCCGGCGCGCAGTTCGTCGAGCAGCACCGGGTTGGCCGCAGTCTTCACCACCACCTGAACCGCGGGCCACCGCTCTCGAAAGCGCGCGAGCGCCATGGGCAGCAGGGACGGCGCCACACTTGGCAGCGCGCCGATACGCAGCCGCTCGACGCGCTCCCCCGAGGCGGGCGCCACGGCCTCGGCGCTGGCGTCGAGCGCCTCGAGCACGCGCAGGGCATGGGCCAGCAGTTGCTCGCCGGCGGGTGCGAGCCCCTGTACGCCGCGCCGGCCGGCCTTGCTGCGCTCGACCAGGCGCGTGCCAACGATGGATTCAAGCTCGGAGAGCGTCTTGGAAACCGCCGGCTGGCTCAGCGAAAGCCGCTCGGCGGCGCGCGCCAGATGGCGCTCTTGCGCCACCGCGACAAGGCAGCGCAGGTGGCGCAACTGCACGTTGCGCACGAAATCCTGGCGAAGGTCGGCGGTGTTTTTCAATTACCGTTGGTTATTCAGAACGAATCAATCTTCAATTTACATCATCGGACGGGACTTCTAAAGTCCGGGTTCCGGATTCGATCCGTCCCCACGACAGGAGACAACGACATGTTGACCAACACGAAGGCCAAGACCCCCTCGGCCATCCTCACGCCGCGCGACTGGGAAGCCCATCCCTCCTACGTCTACCCCGGCTACAAGTCCACCGTGAAGCGCGGTCCGCAAAAGCCGCTGGTGCCGCTGAAGGCCTCGCTGGGCGAGCTGCAGCAGCCGGTCTATGGCCACGACAGCATCGGCGAGTTCGACCATGACCTGACGCGCAACGCGCGCAAGAACGGCGAGCCGCTGGGCGAACGCATGATCCTGACCGGCCAGGTGCTCGACGAGCGCCGCCGCCCGGTCGCCAACACGCTGGTGGAGCTGTGGCAGGCCAACGCCTCGGGCCGCTACGTGCACAAGGTCGACCAGCACGACGCGCCGCTCGACCCCAACTTTCTGGGCGCGGGCCGCTGCCTGACCGACAGCGAGGGCCGCTACCGCTTTCTCACCATCAAGCCCGGGGCGTACCCGTGGGGCAACCATCCGAACGCCTGGCGTCCGCAGCACATCCACCTGTCGCTGTTCGGCCAGAGCTTTGCGAGCCGCCTGGTCACGCAGATGTACTTTCCCGGCGATCCGCTCTTGCAGTACGACCCGATGATCACCGGCACGCCCGAGCGCTACCGCAACCGCCTCATCGCCGATTTCAGCCTCGACATCACCGAAGAGGGCTACGCGCTGGGCTACCAGTTCGACATCGTGCTGCGCGGCGCCGACGAAACGCCGTTCGAGAACCGCTGAAAGGATTTCCCATGCCATTGATGACCGCCCAGGAAGCCGACTTCGGCCAGACCCCCTCCCAGACCGTGGGCCCCTACTTCGCCTACGGCCTCACGGCCACGCAATACGGCTACGACTTCAACCAGCCCTTCGACGCCGTCGTGGCGCTGGACAATGCCGCGGGCGAGCGCATTCGCCTCGAGGGCCGTGTGCTCGACGGCGACGGCAACCCGATCGGCGACGCGCTGGTCGAAATCAGCCAGGCGGACGGCGAAGGCCGCTATCCGCAAACCCCGGCCGAGGCGCGCGAAATGGGCTTTCGCGCCTTCGGACGCGCCGGCACCGGCACCGATCCGCAGAACCGCTTCGTGTTCCACACGGTGAAGCCGGGCGCTGAAACGCCGGGCGAAGCCCCGCACATCAACGTGATCGTGCTGATGCGCGGCCTGCTGCTGCATGCGTTCACGCGCGTGTATTTCAGCGACGAGGCCGAGGCGAACGCAAAAGACGCGGTGCTGGCCAGCGTGCCGGCCGAGCGCCGCCACACGCTGGTTGCCGAGCGCGTGGAGCGCGGCGGCGCGGTGAGCTACCGCATCGACATCCGCATGCAGGGCGCCGACGAAACGGTGTTCTTCGACGTCTGACTGCGGGGAAACCCGCAGGCACAAAAAAGCCCGCTCGAAGCGGGCTTTTTCTCGTGCGCGGCAGGCAACTCTGCGTTGCTGCCGGGGCCTTGGCTGGTTACTCGCCGCCGCTGCGGTGCAGGCGCGATTCAGGCACCGTCTTGAGTTCGCCCGGCAGCGTGCTGATGTAGTTGGCGAGCGTCTTGAGTTCGGCGTTGGTGAACTTCTTGGGCTCGACCTGCTGCGCCATGACCGCGTTCGAACGGCCCAGGTGCAGGTTGTTCTTGACGCGGTACGACTTGAGCGCGACGAAGAGGTAATCGGCATGCTGGCCAGCCAGCTTGGGCACCGTGCCGTCGTTCGGCGTGTTGAAGTTGGCGCCGTGGCACTTGGTGCAGCTGTTGTCCTTGTCGCGGGACACCAGGGCCTGGATGTTCTCAGGCATGGGCTTGGCCGTGGCGGCCGGGGGCGCGTCGCCTTCCTTCAGGCCCAACTGGCTGTAGTAGGCGGCAATGTCGGCAATGTCCTGCTCGCTCAGGCTGTCGGCAATGGCGCGCATGGTGGGGTGCTTGCGGTCGCCGCCCTTGTAGGCGGTGAGCGCGGCAGAGATGTAGCTGGCGCTCTGGCCGGCAATCATCGGTACCTTGTGGATCTCCGGAAAGCTGGCCTGGTAGCCAATGATGCCGTGGCAGCCCACGCACATTGCCACCTTCTTGGAACCGTCCTGGGCCTTGCCCGTGACTTGCTGGGCTTGCGCCGAGACCGTCACGCAAGCGACAGCGAAGGCAAACATCGTGGTCAACAACTTGTTCATTTTGCGCGCACAATCTCGTGGAGATACAGTTTTTCGAATCAACATTCGATTATATGCAAGGGTCTTCCAAGACCCCGGCAAGCCGCCCAAGAGGTTGCGCGAAGCGAATCGAGTGTGTTCTTTTCTCCACCCTGCCTCCTCCACTTGCTTCCCGTTCACTCATGAAATTCAAGGGCTCAGACAATTACGTTGCCACCCAGGACCTGATGCTGGCCGTCAATGCCGCCATCACCCTCAAGCGCCCGCTGCTCGTCAAGGGCGAGCCCGGCACCGGCAAGACCATGCTGGCGGAGGAAGTGGCCGAATCGCTCGGGCTGCCGCTCCTGCAGTGGCACATCAAGTCGACCACCAAGGCGCAGCAGGGCCTGTATGAATACGACGCGGTGAGCCGCCTGCGCGACTCGCAACTCAAGGACGTGGACGGCGGCGAGCGCGTCAAGGACATCCAGAATTACATCGTCAAGGGCGTGCTCTGGCAGGCCTTCACGGCCGACCAGCCGGTGGCGCTTCTCATCGACGAGATCGACAAGGCCGACATCGAGTTTCCGAACGACCTGCTGCGAGAAATCGACCGCATGGAGTTCTACTGCTACGAAACGCGCGAACTCATCCGCGCCAAGCACCGGCCGGTGGTGTTCATCACCTCCAACAACGAGAAGGAGCTGCCCGACGCCTTCCTGCGCCGCTGCTTCTTCCACTACATCAAATTCCCCGATGCCGAGACGATGAAGCACATCGTCGCCGTGCACTTCCCCGGCCTGAAGCAAGAGCTGCTCACGGCCGCGATGAAGACCTTCTACGACGTGCGCAACCTGCCGGGCCTGAAGAAGAAGCCCTCCACGTCGGAGCTGCTCGACTGGCTCAAGCTGCTGGTGGCCGAGGACATTCCGCTCGAAGCCCTGCAAAGCAAGGACGACAAGGTTGCGGTGCCGCCCCTGGTGGGCGCGCTGCTCAAGAACGAGCAGGACGTGACGCTGTTCGAGAAGCTCGTCTTCATGCAGCGGAACAACCGATGAGTCCCCGCCCGGCCGCTCCGAAGGGGACTCGCACCGCAGTGCGAAGCACGGAGGTTTTCTTGTGAGCCAGCAGCCGCATCCCGTCGGCCAGCTGCTCAAGTTGGGCGTGGCGCAGGCCGTGCTGTTCGTGGCCGGTGCACTGCTCGGCCGCTGGATCGGCCTCCAGCTGGGCCTCGACGCCTTCGGCGCCAACGGCTACGGCAACCGCGAGATCTTCGGCATTCTGCTGATCGGCCTGGGTGGCGGCGGCGGCGTGCAACTGGCGCGCGCGTGGTACGACCGCAAGTACGGCAAGCCGCAGCGCTGAAAAATTCAATCGAGAAGGGTGTCTGCAAGATGGCGTTCGTCGAACCTGTCACGCTGAAGGCGCGCGACCTGGCCCTGGTGCCGCTGTCGCTCGACCATGAAGAGGGCCTGCGCGCCGCCGCGGCCGACGGCGAGCTCTGGAAGCTGCGCATCACCTCCGTGCCCGAGCCGCACGAAACCCGCGCCTACATCGAAGCCGCCTTGCAGGGGCGCGAAGCCGGCCACCGCTTTGCCTTTGCCGTGACCGAGGCCGAAACCGGCACCGTGCTCGGCAGCACCAGCTTTCACGACATCCTGCCGGCCGTGAAGCGGGTGGAGATCGGCTACACGTGGTATGCCAAGCGCTGCCAGCGCACGCACGTCAACACCACCTGCAAGCTGCTCATGCTGACGCATGCCTTCGATACCCTCGGCTGCAACGTGGTGGGCTGGCGCACCGACAATTTCAACTTCGCTTCGCAGCAAGCCATCGAGCGGCTCGGCGCCAAGAAAGACGGCGTGATTCGCGGTCACGCCATGCGCCGCGACGGCACGATCCGCGACACGGTCATGTACAGCCTGCGCTCGGGCGAGTGGCCCGAGGTGAAGGCCCAGCTGCTCTACCTGCTCGACAAGCCGCGAAGCTGAACGAAGTTCAAGGAAAGAAAAGCCCGCCATGCTGATCGATTTCTTCTACACCCTGCGCTCGGCCAAGCTGCCGGTGTCGGTCAAGGAATACCTCACGCTGCTCGAGGCGCTGCAGGCCGATGTGGTGGGGCCCAATTCCGACGGCGCCTACGGCATCGACGACTTCTACTATCTCTCGCGCACCGCGCTCGTCAAGGACGAGAAGCACTACGACAAGTTCGACCGCGCCTTTGCCGCCTACTTCAAGGGCGTGGAAATGCTGGCCGACTTCACCAAGGAAGTGCCGCTCGACTGGCTGCGCAAGACGCTGGAGCGCGAATTCACCGCCGAAGAAAAAGCCAAGATCGAGAAGATGGGCTGGGACGAGCTCATGGAAACGCTCAAGAAGCGCTTCGAAGAGCAGAAAGAGCGCCACGAGGGCGGCAACAAGTGGATCGGCACCGGCGGCACCTCGCCCTTCGGCCACGGCGGCTACAACCCCCAGGGCATTCGCATCGGCGGCGCAGGCAAGAACAAGAGCGCGGTGAAGGTGTGGGACCAGCGCGCCTACAAGGACTACGACGACAGCCAGGAGCTGGGCACGCGCAACATCAAGGTGGCGCTGCGGCGCCTGCGCAAGTTTGCGCGCGAAGGCCACGACGAAGAGCTGGACCTGGACGACACCATCCACTCCACCGCGGCCAATGCGGGCTACCTCGACATCAAGATGCGGCCGGAGCGCCACAACAACGTGAAGGTGCTGCTGCTGATGGACGTGGGCGGCACCATGGACGAGCACATCCAGCGCGTGGAAGAGCTGTTCTCGGCCGTGAAGACGGAGTTCAAGCACCTGGAGTTCTATTACTTCCACAACTGCGTGTACGACTTCATGTGGAAGAACAACAAGCGCCGCTTCTCCGAGAAGTTCGCAACCTGGGACATCCTGCGCAAGTACAACAAGGACTACAAGCTCATCTTCGTCGGCGACGCGACCATGAGCCCGTACGAAATCCTGCAGCCCGGCGGCAGCGTCGAATACAACAACGAGGAAGCCGGCGCCGAGTGGATCCAGCGCCTGACGCACGCGTTTCCGAAGTTCGCCTGGATCAACCCCGAGCCGCAAGGCGTGTGGCAATACCGCCAGAGCATTGCGGTGATGCAGCAGCTCATGTCCAACCGCATGTACCCGCTCACGCTGCGGGGCCTCGAAGAAGCAATGCGAATGCTTTCGAAGTAAGCCCGCGTGGGTGGGGCCGACCTGTTTCCGGATGCTTCCAAAGCCCGCTCGCCTTGCTGTCAAAATCCGCCCATGTTCAGGGTGGTTCCAGTCTTTGCGCCGGCGTGGTTGCCGGCTTTGCTTTTTTGCGGCGTCCTGCTTTTGCAGGGGTGCAGTCTGCTGCCCAAGAAAGACGCAGCCAAGGACACCCCCTCCCCCGTGCTGGTGCGCAACGGCGACACCGCGGCTACAGCCGCTGATGAAGGCACCAAGGAAGGCGAGAAGCGCGGCCGGCGCGATGCCTTCACCGTAGATGTTCGCGGGCCCGCCGCGGTGCGCGAATACCTCTCGCTGCACCTGGACATCCAGCGCTACCGCACGCTCGACGACCTGGGCGCCACCGAGATCTCGCGGCTCATGGTGGCGGCGGAAGCCAATGCCCGCGAACTGCTCGGCACGCTGGGCTACTTCACGCCCACGCTGACGCTGGAGCTCAACGAAACGCCGGCCAGCACCAAGGCCCCGCGCGAGATCGTCATTACCGTGGCGCCCGGCGAGCTCACCCGCGTGAGCACGGTGCAGATCAGCTACGGCGGCCAGATTGCCAGCGACCCCACCGCCGAAGCCCAGCGCGATTCGATACGCACCGCCTGGGCGCTGCGGGCCGGCCAACCCTTCACGCAGCAGGGCTGGGACAACGCCAAGAACACCGCCTTGCGCAGCCTCACCGCCAAGCGCTTTCCCACCGGCAGCATCGAGGTGAGCCGCGCCGAGGTCGATGCCGACCGGCAGGAGGTGCGGCTCAGCGTCACCTACCAATCGGGGCCGGCCTACCGCTTCGGCCCGCTCGTGCTGCGGGGCGTCGAGCGCTACGACGCCGACGGCGCGCGCCGCATCGCGCAGCTTCCCACCGGCACCGACTACGACCAGCAGAAGCTGCTCGATGCCCAGCAGCGCCTGGCCAGCAGCGGTTACTACGACTCGGTGTTTCTCACGCTCGACACCGAAAGCGGCACGCCGCTGGCCGCCCCCGTGATCGCGCAGTTGCGCGAAGCCCCCATGCAGAAGGTGGTGCTGGGCGCCGGCTTCACCACCGACAACGGTCCGCGGCTGTCGGTGGACCACATCCACAACCGCCTGCCGCTGCTCGGCTGGCGCGCGGTGTCGCGCCTGTCGGTCGACCGGGACATCAAGTCGCTGGGCACGGAATGGAATGGCATTCCCGACGACACCGGCTGGCGCTGGTTTGCCGGCGCCGAACTCAAGAGCGAAACCTCGGGCAGCTATGTGGTCGACAGCGGCCGCGTGCGCAGCGGGCGCAACAAGTCGAGCGGCCACATCGACCGCAGCTACTTCCTGCAGTACGACTACGCGCAGAACCGCGGCACCAACGCCCCGCCCTCCGCCTCCGCCGTCACTGCCAACTGGGGCTGGACCGGCCGCTACTTCGACGACAACGCCGCGCCCACGCGCGGCTACGGCCTGGCGCTCGAGCTTGCCGCAGGCTACACGCTGACGGGCGAACAAGTGCCTTTCACGCGCACCTATGCGCGCTGGCTGGGCGTGCTGCCGCTGGGCTTTGGAAACGGACAGGACGCCGCCACGCTCGCGCGCCGCAGTCGGCTCCAGCTGCGCGCCGAAGCCGGTGCTGTGTCGGCCAAGGAAAGCGCACAGATCCCTTCCACGCTGATGTTCCTGACCGGCGGCGACACCACGGTGCGCGGCTACAGCTACCGCCAGATCGGCACCGTGCGCAGCGACGGGCAAATCGTGGCAGGCCGCTACCTCGGCGTGATGAGCCTCGAATGGCAGCGGCCCTTCGTCTACAACGACAAGCTCACCGAGTGGGAAAGCACCGTCTTCGTCGACGCGGGTGCGGTCGCCGACAAGCCCGGAGAACTCAAGCCCAAGGTTGGCGTGGGCGTGGGTGCGCGCTGGCGCAGCCCCGTGGGGCCGGTGCAGGCCGACCTTGCCTACGGCGTGGACACGAAGAAGTTCCGCCTTCACTTCCGCCTGGGCTTTACCTTTTGACCCAGCACGCACGGATGCAGACAGACGCCGAACCCCAGCCCGACAAGGCAGCGCCGCGCGCACGGCGCTCGCGCACGCGCCGGGTGCTGCGTGGGCTGGGCTGGACCGCCGCGGGCCTGCTCGCGCTGGTGCTCGTGCTGGGCGCGGGTACCTGGTGGTGGCTCGGCTCCAACCAGTCGCTGGCATTCGCGCTTGCCAAGGCCGCGCGCTACCTGCCCGCCGGCCAGACGCTCGAAAGCCGCGACGTCACGGGCTCGCTACGCACCGGTGGGCGCATCGGCTGGCTGCGCTGGCAAAGCGAGAAATTGGCTGTGGAGGTGCACGAGGCGGACATCGGCTGGCAGCTCGCGCCACTCTTCAAGCGCAAGCTGCAACTCGGCGAAGTGCACGCGGCGCGGCTCGTCATCGAAAAGCGCGGCCCGCCGAGCGACACGCCCACCGAGCCGCTCGAGCAGCTCGCGCTACCCATCGAGGTCGACGTGCCGTTTCGCATCGACCAACTGCAGTGGAGCGGCCCGCCCGCGCTCCAGGCCAACCAGCTCGCGGGCAGCTATCGCTATACCGGCGCCGAGCATCAGCTGGAGGTCAAGGGCGTCGACATTGCCGAAGGCCACTACAGCGCGCGCGTGAAGCTGCAGGGCCCCGCGCCCATGGCGATCGACGCCACGCTGAACGGCCGCGTGAAGGCACCGCTGGCAGAAGGACGCAGCATCGACGTGCTGGCGCAAGCGGCCATCAAGGGCACGCTTGCCGGCACCGATGCGCGGCTGCAAGTCGCCGCCGAACTGAAGCCGGCCGCGCCCGCCGCGGAAGACCCGATGGAAGCGAAGCTGCAGGCCGACATCGCACCGTGGCTGCCGCAGCCCGTCATCGACGCCAAGGCCGACCTGCGCAACGTGGATGCGGCCGCCCTGTGGCCCGGCGCACCGCGCACGCGCCTGACCGGCACGGTCGAGCTGCAGCCCGACGTGGCCACCGGCGCATCGGCCTGGCAGGCCTCGGCCAGCATCCGCAATGCGGTGCCCGGGCCCTGGGACAAGGGCACGCTGCCACTCGAGCAGTTGGAAGCGCGCGTGGGCTTCGACGGCACCAACTGGACCATTCCCAATGCCGTGGTGCGCGCAGGCGGCGGCCGCATCGAAGCGGAGGGCCGCTGGAGCCCCGCCCCCGCGCCATGGCAAGTGCGCGCCACGGTGCGCGGCGTGCGCGCCGGCCTGCTGCACAACGAGCTGTCGGGCGCGCCCATCAGCGGCACGGCGACGGCGCAGCAGCGCGAAGACACCATCGGCTTCGACCTGGCACTGCGGGCCGAAGGCGGCGCCGGCAGCAAGGCGATGCCCGGCTTCGGCCTGGACCGCGCGCTTGCGCAGGGCCAATGGAAGAACCAGGTGCTCGACCTGCGCACGCTGCGCCTGGAGGCTGAAGGCGCCAGCATCGCAGGCAAGCTGCAGGTGCGCGTGGCCGAGCAGGCCGCGAGCGGCAAGCTCGACCTGGCGTTGCCGGGCGGCGGTGCGCAGCTCGAAGGCCGCATCGCACCGTCGCAGGGCGGCGGCGACATCAAGGCACGCATCGACGATGCCGACGCGGTGCAGCGCTGGATCGAAGGCCTGCCCAAAATGGCGAACGTGTTCGCCGGCAAGACGGCCAAGGGCTCCGCGCGGCTGGACGCCAGCTGGCAGGGCGGCTGGCAGACCATTCAGCGACGGCTCGAGAACCCCGGTGCGCCGGCCCAGCGCGGCGCGGTGGAACCCAGCCTCAAGGCCACTCTGGGCGTGCCGCGCCTCGATCTGCACATGCCGGCGGCCAACGCCAATGCCAATGCCAATGCGGCAGCCACCGCGGTTCAATTGAAGGACGTGCGTGCCACCCTCGACGGCAGCCTGGCGCAGGCCGCGCTCGCGCTGCAGGGCGAAGCCACCACCGGCACGCAAAGGCTCACGCTCGACGCCCGCGCGAGCGGCGGCATTGCGGGCCCCAACCATTGGCGCGCTGCCCTTGCCAGCCTGCGGCTGCAGGCCCAGGACAGCGCGCGGGTCAACACCGCGGGCACCACCGCCGCACCGTGGACCGTGGAGCTCGGCCGCGAAGTCACCGCCACCATCAGGACCAGCGGAAGCGGCACCACCAGCCGGCTCGACCTGGAAGCCTCCGCGGCCGACGCCACGCTGCGCGGCCCGGCGCCCGGCACCGTTCGCATCGAATGGCAGCCGCTGCGCTTCACCCGCAGCGGCGCGGGGCCCAACCAGGCTTTTCGCGTGCAGTCGAAGGGCAAGCTGCAGGGCCTGCCGATGGCATGGGCCGAGGCTTTCGGCGCCAGCACCACCTTCAATGAACTGGGCGTGAGCGGCGACCTGATGTTCGACGGCGACTGGGACATCGATGCCGGCGACACGCTGCGCGCGCACGCGCGGCTCGCGCGCCAGAGCGGCGACATCCGCGTGCAGGCCGGCGAAGCGGCCTTGGTCACGCGCATCACCAGCCGCGGCACCGGCACGGCCAGCGAGCGCACGATGAACTCCGCCACCGCCGGCGCGGAGGCACCCAGCACGCCCGCCGGCCTGCGCCAGGCCGAGCTGCGGCTCGATGCGCAAGGCCAGGCCGTGCGCGCCACCCTGGCGTGGGACAGCGAGCGCGCCGGAAAGATCAATGCCGAACTGAACACGCGCATGCAGCAGCGCGCGGACGGCTGGCAATGGGCAGCCGATGCGCCGCTGGCCGGCAACATCAAGGCCACGCTGCCCAACCTCGGCGTGTGGTCGATGCTCGCGCCGCCCGGCTGGCGCGTGGCCGGCACGCTGGATGCGGACGCTGTCCTGGCGGGCAACCGCGCGGCACCGCGCTGGAACGGCACGCTCGGCGCCGACAAGCTTGCGCTGCGCGCGCCGGTCGAAGGGCTGGACCTGCGCGACGGCCGCCTGCGCGCCTCGCTCACGGGCGAGCGCATCGAGATCACCGAATTCACGCTGAAGGGCGGCGCCGGCAGCACCGCGCGCATTGCGGGCCAGAGCGGCAACCGCAGCACGGCGGCCAGCGAAGCTGGCACCGACGGCGGCTCGCTCACCGCGCGCGGCGACATCGGCTGGGGCGCGGCCAGTTCGTCGAGCACGGGCATCCGCATGGCCCTGCAGGCCGACCTGCGCGCGCTGCGCGTGCTGGTGCGCACCGATCGGCAAGTCACGCTCTCGGGCAACCTGCAGGCGCGGCTCGACAACGGCCAGTTCAACGTGCGCGGCAAGCTCAAGACCGACCGCGCCGTGATCATCCTGCCCGACGAGACCGCACCCAGCCTGGGCTCCGACGTGGTCGTGCGCTCCGCCGCCAAGGACCGCGAGGCGGCCGAGCAGGCCCAGCGCGATGTCGCGCGCAACGAGGCGCAGGCCGCCAAGCCGCAGACGGCGAAGCCGCCCGACATCGTGGTGAACTTCGACCTGGGCGACGACTTCGCGGTGCAGGGCCGCGGCATCACGACGCGGCTCGAAGGCGATCTGGAAATCCGCAGCAACCGGCTCAATGCGCCGCCGCGCATCACCGGCGAGGTCAGGACCGTCAAGGGCCAGTACCGCGCCTACGGACAGCAGCTCGATGTGGAAACAGGCCTCGCGCGCTTCAACGGCCCGTTCGACAATCCGTCGCTCGACATCCTCGCCATCCGGCCCAACATCTCGCAGCGTGCCGGCGTGCAGATCACGGGCACCGCGCAGTCGCCGCGCGTCAAGCTCTATTCCGAGCCCGCGCTGTCGGATGCGGAAACCCTTTCGTGGGTGGTGCTGGGCCGCGCCTCGGCCACCAGCGGCGGCGAATCGGCGCTGCTGCAGCAAGCGGCTCTCGCGTTGATCGGCCATGTCAGCAAGAGCGGCAGCGGCGGCAGCCTGGCCAGCCGCTTCGGCCTGGACGAACTCGGCTTCAAGGGGCCGGGCAACGGCGGCGACCTGCGCGAGTCGGCCGTGACGCTCGGCAAGCGGCTGTCGAAGGATTTCTACCTCACCTACGAGCGCAGCGTGGGCGGCACCTTCGGCACCCTTTTCATCTTCTACGACCTGACGCAGCGGCTCACGTTGCGCGGGCAGGCCGGCCAGACGAGCGGGCTCGACCTGATCTACACGCTGAAGTACGACTGAGGTCCGGGTCTGCCGCCTTGACCGCGGCAATCGCCAGGGATAAGAATCATCTGCGCCCTCCAATACAAGGAACGACGATGCACGATGATGGAGACAAGGGCGAGTGTTCCCGGCTGGACCGTCAGAAGTACGACCCCCCTGGGTACTCGCGAACCACGTTCTTGCGCAACGCACTCCGCTGCGTGATTGCCGCCATTGCGGCGGGCGCCGCGGTGGCGTCCATCCCCTACTGGGGCGGCGATGACTTTCCGCTGATGGGCCTGATCGTCTACGTGGCCGGCATGGTGTTCATCGCCATGCCGCTGTGCCTTTACTACGAGTCGCTGCTCCAATCACACGAAGAGCGCGTGGAGCACGCAAGGCACACGCTCACGCCCACCTAGTCCGTATTGGCAGGTTTGGTCTTCACCACCTGCCTGAGGCCCGCCAGGGCGGGATCCACGATGGCTGCATCCGCGCCCACCGCATACACCGCATAGGCCGGGTACAGAAACTCCGGCGTGTTGGGCACGCGGCGCAGCCGGCCCGATTCGAGATGGCTGCGCACCACGTCGTGCCTGAAGTAGCCCGTGCCGCCAGCGGCCAGCAAATACTCGCGGCCGAGCGGCCCCAGCCCCGCCATCACCGCCGCATTCGAGAGCTCCGGAAACGCGAGGCCGTGCTGCGCCGCGAACTCCGGGCCCCAGTCCACGTACACATAGTCTGCAGGCTTGGGCACGCGCGGGCGCTGCGCGGTGGTGACCATGACCAGCTTTTCTTCGATGAGCAGTTCCACGCGCAGGCCGGGCCGCTGCTGCGGTGCATAGGCAATGGCAATGTCGAGCACGCCGGCCGCCACCTTGTCGAGCAGGTCGTGCGGAAAGCCGACCTCGGTGCGAATGGCCAGGTGGGGCGCGGCGGTGCGCATCCACAGCAGCCATTGCAGCAGCAGCGGGTCCCACAGGCTGATCTCGCAGCCGATGGCGAGCACGGCGCGGCTGCCGCTGGGCACCGCCACCTGATGGCGTGCGCGCTCCCACACCTGCACCAGCGTCGTGGCGTGCGGCAAGAACTGCTCGCCTGCCGCGGTGAGCACCGCGCCGGCCTTGTTGCGCACGAAGAGGGGCCGGCCCAGCAGCTCTTCGAGCGTGCGCACACGCGCGCTCACCGAGGTTTGCGTCACGTGCAGCCGCTCGGCGGCTCGCTGGAAGCTGCGCGTGTCCACGATCGCGAGAAAGGTCCGGGCCAGGCTGATGTCCATCTCGGCGCCTCCAGTTTCAATGCATTATTTTTGCATTCAAATGGCAATTAATATCGTTTTACTTGATGCGAACGCAGCCGGAAGATCGGGGCATCCAAAAAGCAACCAAGGAGCTTCCGAATGCCAACCCTTCGCCAACCGTTCCATGCTGCCGCTTCCGAGAGCTTTGCCGATGCGTTCAAGGCGCTTGTCGACGAAGCGCTGATGCTCGCCGAGGCCCTGCTGAGCCCGAACAAGATCATCGGCGAGGTGGAGCAGATGCGTTCGCTGCAAGTTGCGGCGGACAACATCGAAGCCACCGATCCGGTGCAAGCCGAAGCGCTGCGCTCGCGCGCCTCGCGCATCGGCCTGCGCTAACCCGCCAGCGGCCGCACGGTCTCAGGCAGGCCGCGCGTCCTGCAACGCCGACTCGAACGGCACGATCTGCGAAATGAGCGTCGGCCCGTCGGCGAGCAGAAAGTCCTTGAAGGCTTGCGCCACCGGCGGCAGGCGCTTGGCGCGCCGGTGCACCACGTACCAGTTGAGCATCAGCGGAAAGCCCTGCACATCGAGCACGCGCAGGCTGCCCGCGCGGGTTTCCTGGCTGATGGTGTGAGCCGAGACAAAGCTCACGCCCATGCCCGCGATCACCGCCTGTTTGATGGTTTCGGTGCTGCGTATTTCCATGGCAATGTTGATGCCGCTCAGGTCGCCGCCAAAGCCCTCTTCCATCGAATGCCAGGTGTCGGAGGCCTTCTCGCGCACCACGAAGGGCTCGCGCATCAGCCGGTCGAGCGGGATTCTGGGCACGCCCACCAGCGGATGGTTGGGCGCCGCAACAATCACGTAGGGATGCGGCGCGAACGGCTGGTTGACGGTGTCCAGGTCGGTCGGGGGCCGCACCATGATCGCCAGGTCGGTCAGGTTCTCCGCAATGTGGGTCATGAGCCCTTCGCGGTTGTGCACCGTGAAGTTGAGCGTCACGCCGCGGTGCCGGCTCGCAAACTCGACCAGAAGGCGCGGAAAGAAGTAGTCGCCCGCGCTGATCACGCCCACGTTGAGCTTGCCGCCCGAGACGCCGTTGAACTGCAGCATTGCGTTCTCGGCCGCCTCGAACTGCTGGATGATCGCGCGGCTGATCTGCAGCAGCTCGGTGCCCGCGGGGGTCAGGTAGATCTTCTTGCCGAACTGCTCGAAGAGCGCGTTGCCCGCATGTTCTTCTAGCTTGCGCACCTGGGTGGAGACGGCGGGCTGCGTGAGGTGCAGTTCTTCCGCGGCACGCGAAAAGCTCAGCAGGCGCGCCACCGCTTCGAAGACTTTCAACTGGCGCAGGGTCGCGTGCTTCATTCGGAAAAAGATGGCTGCTGCAGCAGCGGTCGGGCTGGCATCGTACTGCGCACCCGGCCGCTATCGAGAAGGCCTCAGGGAATCCGCGCCACGTGCAGCAGGTTCGTCGTTCCTGAAAGCCCGAACGGCAGACCGGCCACGACCACAACATCGCTGCCTGTGCTTGCAAAGCCTTCGGTGCACGCCACGCGGCAGGCGCACTCGATCATCTCGGCCACATCGTGCACGTCGTCGACCTGCACCGCATGCACGCCCCACACCATCGCCATGCGCCGGGCCGTTGCAATGTCCGGCGTCAAGCTCAAAATGGGAACGGCCGGCCGCTCGCGCGCGGCGCGCAGGCTGGTAAAGCCCGACGAGGTATACGTTGCAGTCGCGGCAGGCGCGAGCAGTGCGGCCACCTGGCGCATCGACGCGCACACCGCATCGGCCGTGGTCGAGAGCGACGCCTCGTGCGTGGCGTCGATGCCGATTCGGTAGGACGCATCGGCCTCCACGCGCGAGATGATGCGGTCCATCATGGCCACGGCCTCGAGCGGATACTTGCCCGAAGCGGATTCGGCCGACAGCATGACCGCGTCCACGCCGTCGTAGACCGCGGTTGCAACGTCGGACACTTCGGCGCGCGTGGGCACCGGTGCGGCAATCATCGATTCGAGCATTTGCGTGGCCACCACCACCGGCTTGCCGCGCTTGCGGCAGGCGCGCACGATGAGGCGCTGCAGCTCGGGCACGCGCTCGGGCGGCAGCTCCACGCCGAGGTCGCCGCGCGCCACCATGACGCCGTCGCACAGATCCACGATCGCATCCAGGTGGTCGATGGCCGCGGGCTTCTCGAGCTTGGCCATGATCCATGCGCGCGTGCCGATGATGGCGCGCGCCTCTTCGATGTCTTCGGGGCGCTGCACGAACGAAAGCGCCACCCAGTCCACGCCCATTGCAAGGCCGCAGGCCAGGTCGTCGAGGTCCTTGGGCGTGAGCGGCGAGATGGGCAGCAGAACGCTCGGTACGTTGACGCCCTTGCGGTCCGAGATCGGCCCGCCGACGAGCACCGTGGTTTCGGCAAAGTCGGCGCCGTAGCTGTCCACGCGCAGCCGCAGCTTGCCGTCGTCGAGCAGCAGCTCGGTGCCGACCTGCAGCGCCGCAAAAATCTCCGGGTGCAGCAGCGGCGCGCGTCCTGCGTGGCCGCTGGTCTTGTCCATGTCAAGCCGGAAGCGCGCGCCCGCGTCGAGCTGCGCGCGTCCGCCTTCGAACGTGCCCAGCCGCAGCTTCGGCCCTTGCAGGTCGAGCAGCACGCCGATGGGCCGGCCAAACTCCGCCTCGAGCCGGCGGATGGTGTCGAGCCGGCGCGCATGGTCATGCTGCGTGCCGTGGCTGAAGTTGAGCCGGAACACATCCACACCGCGTTCGAACAGGGCACGAATGGCCGGCTCGTCGGTGGTGGCAGGGCCCAGCGTGGCCACGATCTTCGCGCTGCGTGTACGTCGCATCATCCGTTCCATTTCATTGATCACAGCGCACACATGCTGCGCAAAATCGCCCAGCCCCAGTGGTGCTAGCCGGCCATCTCTTGAAGACAAACCCGGCCGCGCTGCTCTTCCATGGTACGCGCCAGCAATTTGACGAGCGCATACACGGTGTCGATGTGCGGCGTGGGGGTTTCGGTGAGCCGCGCCAGTTCGACCACCGCGCCCACCAATGCATCGATCTCGGGCGCGCGCCCTGCCTCGACGTCCTGCAGCATCGATGTCTTGTGCTTGCCCACCTTCTCGGCACCGGCAATGCGCTTGTCGAGCGTCACGCGAAACTCGATGTCGAGCTTGTGGGCCACGGCCTGCGCCTCCTGCATCATCGCGGCGGCCAGTTCGCGCGACGGGGGGTACTGGCAGATGTCGACCAGCGTGGAGTGCGAAAGGCTGCTGATCGGATTGAAGGTCAGGTTGCCCCAGAGCTTCAGCCAGATTTCAGAGCGGATGTTGTCGAGCACCGGCGCCTTGAAGCCTGCCGCGGTAAGGCACGCCGAAACGCGGCTGACGCGCTCGCTAGAAGAGCCGTCAAGCTCGCCGACGGGAAAGCGGTCGCCCTCGATGTGCTTCACCACGCCCGGCGCAATCAGCTCCGACGCCGGGTACACCACGCAGCCGATCACGCGCTCGGCGGGAATCTTTGCGGCCACCACGCCCGTGGGGTCGACACTGCGCACGGGCGTGCCCGCCAATGCCCCGCCATGGTTGTGGAAGTACCAGAAGGGAATGCCGTTCTGCATGGTGACCACGACGGTCTCGGGCCCGAACAGCTTGGGAACGTCGTTCGCCACGGCCTCCACCTGGTGCGCCTTCATCGCCAGGATGACGATGTCCTGCGGACCCGCCTGGTCGTAGCGGTCTGTCGCTTTTGCATTCAGCGCCACCTGCTCGGTGCCATCGGCCCCGATGAGCTTGAAGCCGTTGGTGGCAATGGCGTCGAGATTCTTTCCGCGCACGATGAACGTCACGTCCTCGCCGGCCAGGGCGAGCTTGGCGCCCACCAGGCCGCCAATGGCGCCCGCTCCGATGACTGCTATCTTCATGTCGATCCCCAAGTTGTTGATTCTTTGCGCGCGGGCAGGCATCAGCCGAAGCGGTTGCCGAGCCTGCCGATGCCGCCGATCTCCACCTCGACAAGGCTGCCGGGCTTCATCGAACCGACGCCGATGGAAGTGCCGCACAGGATCACGTCGCCGGGGTACAGCGTCATGTCGAGGGAGATCAGGCTGACGAGTTGCTGGACCGAAAAGCGCATGTCGCTGATCGGGTAGTTCTGCCGCACCTCGCCGTTGAGCAGCGTGGTTACGGTCAGCGTGGCGGGGTCGAGGCCGGTGGCCACCACCGGGCCCATCGGGCAGAAGGTGTCGAAGCCCTTGGCGCGCACCCACTGTGCGAAGGAAGCATCGCGATTCAGTATGTCTGCCACCGTTACGTCGTTGGCGCAGGTGTAGCCGAACACATGGCCAAGCGCCTCGGCCTCCGGCACCGCGGTGCAGGTCTCGCCGATGACGATGCCGAGCTCGCCCTCGAACACCACCTTGCCGTCGCACAAGGGCTTGCGGATGTCCGCGCCGGGCGAGAGGTAGGAGTTGGGCGACTTCAGCAGGTAGAGCGGCTCCGCAGGCACCGGCAGTTGGAGCTTTTCGCCGAGCGCGTGAAAGTTGTTCCACAACGCGATGACCTTGGTGGGCTCGGTGGGCGTGAGCAGCCGCACGCCGGAAAGCACGAACACACGGCCGGTGGGCTCTGGGCGCTCGAACATGTTGCCGCGGTGCTCGTGCACGGTGTCGCCGTCGAGCGTGCCGAAGCCGGTTTCACCGCCGTGCTCGAAACGGACCCATCGCTGTTGTTGCTGTGCTTGCTGCTGCATGTCGTGCCTTCCTTGGTTTCTGTTGGAGTGGTTTTGCAGGGCTCAGTCGAAAGGCAGGTAGTCTGGGACCACGAGCGACGCGAGCAGCTTGCCCATTTCGGCGGGGTTGTCGGTCACGTGAATGCCGCACTCCTTCATCACCGCGAGCTTTTCCTGCGCGGTTCCCTTGCCGCCGGAGACGATGGCGCCTGCATGACCCATGCGTTTGCCGGGCGGTGCGCTGGCGCCGGCAATGAAGCCGACCACAGGCTTTTGCATGTGGTCCTTGATCCAGCGCGCGCAGATCTCTTCGTCGTTGCCGCCAATTTCACCAACCATGATCACGGCGTCGGTGCGAGGATCGTCGTTGAACATCTTCAGCACGTCGATGTGCCGCAGCCCGCCGACCGGATCGCCGCCGATGCCGACCACGGTCGACTGCCCGATGCCGAAGCTCGCAAGCTGGCTCGCGGCCTCGTAGGTGAGCGTGCCCGAGCGCGACACGACGCCGATGCGGCCCTTCTGGTGAATGTGGCCGGGCATGATGCCGATCTTGATTTCGTCGGGCGTGATGAGGCCGGGGCAATTGGGGCCGAGCAGCAAGGTCTTGCTACCCTCCATGCGGTGGCGTGTGCGAATCATGTCGCGCACCGGAATGCCTTCGGTGATGCATACAACGAGGTCGAGGCCGGCGTCCACAGCCTCGTCGATGGCAGCAGCCGCGAAGGGTGGCGGCACGTAGATGACCGACACGGTGGCACCGGTCTCGGCCTTGGCTTCTTTTACGGTGCCGAACACCGGGATGCCGTCGAATGACTTGCCTGCCTTGTTGGGATTGACTCCGGCGACGAAGCACTTCTGGCCGTGGCCGTAGTCGCGGCACATGGCGGTGTGGAACTGTCCTGTCTTGCCGGTGATACCTTGGGTGATCACGCGGGTGTGCTTGTTGATCAGGATCGACATGTCTCAGCTCTCCGTCTCTTGTTCTTGGGGCGGCTGTTGTTCTTTAGCGCTGTTGTTCAGGGCGGGTGCAAAGGCCACCGGGTACTCCCCTCCGCGAATGTCCCCCCGGGCTTCGCCCTCCTCCTTTATTTCGCTGCGCGGAGCACCCGATGCCCTGTGCACTTGGGCACGCTGCTGGTGTACAGCCGATCAACGACCGACGTTCATCACGCACACGTCGATGGGGTGCCTTGCGCAGCGAAATAAAGGAGGAGGGGCGCAGCCCCGGGGGACATTCGCGGAGAAAGGTACCCCGTCGACGGGTGCGCCGCCCTGAACGCACGACCCGGCAAATCAAGCAGCGACCCTTCATCGAGCCCCCCTACGAGCCGCAGCCACAACCGTCTGGGCCGCATCCGCCATGTCGTTGGCAGAAATGATCGGAAGCCCCGATTGCCCGAGGATGGTTCGCCCCAGGGTTTCGTTGGTGCCCTTCATGCGCACCACCAGTGGCACCGATAGATCGACCTCGCGCGCCGCGGCGATGATGCCGCGCGCAATCACGTCGCACTTCATGATGCCGCCGAAGATGTTGACCAGGATGGCCCGCAGATTCGAGTTGCGCAGCATCAGCTTGAAGGCTTCCGTCACCTTCTCGGCCGTGGCGCCGCCGCCCACGTCGAGAAAATTGGCCGGCGATCCGCCGTAGAGCTTGATCGCGTCCATCGTGGCCATCGCCAGGCCTGCACCGTTCACCAGGCAACCGATGTCGCCTTCGAGCGGAATGTAGGAAAGGTCGAACTTCGAAGCTTCCACCTCGGCCGGGTCTTCCTCGTCGAAGTCGCGCATCGCGGCGATCTCGGGTTGGCGGAAGAGCGCGTTGGGATCGAAGTTGAACTTGGCATCCAGCGCCATCACGCGGCCGTCGCGTGTCAGCACCAGCGGGTTGATCTCGGCCTGCGATGCATCGCAGGCGTCGAAGGCCTGGTAGAGGCTTTGCACCAGCGTGCGCACCTGCAGCATCGCCTTTCCGGAAAAGCCGATGTCGCGTGCCAGGCCGTCGGCCTCGGCCGCCTTCACGCCCGTGGCGGGGTCGATGAACAGCTTGCGGATTTTTTCCGGCGTGCGCGCCGCAACCTCTTCGATGTCCATGCCGCCTTCGCTCGACGCCATCAGCGCGACGCGGCGCGACTCCCGGTCGACCACCATGCCGAGATAGAACTCCTTCTCGATCTCGACGCTCTCCTCGACCAGCAGGCGCTTGACCAGGCGGCCTTCGGGGCCGGTCTGGTGCGTTCTCAAGGTCATGCCCAGCAACTCGTCGGCGTGGCGCCGCACTTCGGCTGCCGACCAGGCCAGCCGGACACCGCCGCCCTTGCCGCGGCCGCCGGCATGAATCTGCGCCTTGACCACCCAGGCCCGGCCACCGAGCCGCGTGGCGGCATCGGCTGCCTCGTCGGGCGAAAAGCATGCATATCCACGCGGCGTGGGCACGCCGTATTTGCGCAATACGTCCTTGCCTTGGTATTCGTGGATATTCATGGCAATTTCAGGCGCCGAGTTCGGCGCCGCGGCTTTCGGCCCAATTGAAATAGCGCTTTTTCATGGCGCCGGCTTCGAGCTCCCGCTTTTGATGCTCTTCCTTCTTCTGCTCGATCACTTCAGCCAGAAATTTGGCGTCGTAGGCGCGCAAAAGATGCGGCTGGTGGTCGGCCAGGTAATTGCACACACGCTCGATGCCGTCCTGGCTGTGGCGCAGCAGCTGGCAGTAGATTTCGCGATCCCAATGCCAGCGGAACCCCAATTCGTAGAACGCTGCGTTGTAGGCATTGCGCTCCGTTTCACTGCTCCAATATTGAACCGGCAAATCATCGATCATGAAATTTCTCCTAGAAATTGAACGCCGTGCGGCAAATGTTTTGCGTGTCGGCATGATCAAAATGTAGATTCGATGATCGATAAATAATAGTTAAACTATTTTATTGAATGCATTCGCGATAAGTTATACATAGATGGCCGTGAATTCCCGAAGCGGGTGAATTTGCACCCGCAATTCTTCCGGCCTTCAAAAACAGCGTTTCTTCAGCTCAAGCTCAGATCACGCCCTCGGCGCGCAGCGCCGCAACGTCGCCCGCCGTATAGCCGAGCTGCGTCAGCACTTCTTCGGTGTGCTCGCCGAGAAGCGGCGAGCGCGTCACTTCGGTCGGGCTGTCGGACATCTTGATCGGGTTGCCCACCGTCAGGTACTTGCCGCGGGTGGGGTGGTCCACCTCGACGATGGTGCCGGTCTCGCGCAGCGACTCGTCGGCGGCGATTTCCTTCATCGAAAGAATCGGCCCGCACGGAATGTCGTACTGGTTGAGGATGTCCATGGCCTCGAACTTGGTCTTGGTCATGGTCCATTGCTCGATGCGCGCGAAGATCGGCTTCAGGTGCAGCAGGCGCGCCGCCGGCGTGGCATAGGCCTCGTCGGTAATCCAGCCTTCTTCGCCGATGACCTTGCACACAGCCGGCCACACCGCACCCTGAGTGATGAAGTAGATGTACGCGTTGGGGTCGGTCTCCCAGCCCTTGCACTTGAGAATGGAGCCCGGCTGGCCGCCGCCCGATGCATTGCCCGCGCGCGGCACCGCGTCGCCGAACTTGCCGTCGGGGTACTGCGGGTACTCGTGCATGGTGCCGGTGCGCTCCAGCCGCTGCTGGTCGCGCATCTTCACGCGGCAGAGGTTCAGCACCGCGTCCTGCATGGGCGCGAGCACCTGCTGGCCGCGGCCCGTGTTGTTGCGCTGGTAAAGCGCCGCCACAATGCCCAGCGCCAGGTGCAGGCCGGTGCCGCTGTCGCCGATCTGCGCGCCCGTGACCACCGGCGGTCCGTCTTCGAAGCCCGTGGTCGATGCCGCCCCGCCTGCGCACTGCGCCACGTTCTCGTACACCTTGCAGTGCTCGTACTTGCCGGGGCCGAAGCCCTTGACCGAGGCCACGATCATGCGCGGGTTCAGCTCCTGGATGTGGGCCCAGGTAATGCCCATGCGGTCGAGCGCGCCGGGTGCGAAGTTTTCCACCAGCACGTCGCACGTCTTGATCAGCGAGTCGAGCACCTGCTTGCCCTTGGGCTTCTTGGTGTCCAGCGTGATCGAGCGCTTGTTGTGGTTCAGCATAGTGAAGTAGAGGCTGTCCACACCGGGAATGTCGCGCAGCTGTGCGCGCGTTGCGTCGCCTTCGCCGGCGCGCTCCACCTTGATCACGTCGGCGCCGAACCACGCCAGCAGCTGGGTGCAGGTGGGGCCGGACTGGACATGGGTGAAGTCGAGAATGCGAACGCCCTCAAGTGCCTTGCTCATCAGCTGTCTCCTTTGATCGTGGTCTCTGCTTCTTGCAGTCGAGCGCGCAATTTACGCTCTTCGGCAAAGCGGGCGGTTTCGTCTCGCACGATGGCAACGATGCCCGTGACCTCGCGATCCTCCGAGAACAGCATCGACACCGTGAAGGCGATCGACAGCGTGTGCCCGTCCTTGTGCAGCGCGGGTACGCGCAGCAGGTCGGCTCCGTACTTGGTGATGCCGGTTTCCATGGTCTTGTGGTAACCGTCCCAGTGGCGCTGGCGCTGCCGCTGGGGAATGATCATGTCGAGCGACTGGCCCAGTGCCTCGGCTTCGGTAAAGCCGAAGATCCGCTCGGCGGCGCGGTTCCAGAGCGTGATCGCTCCTTTCGCATCGCACACCATGATCGCGTCGCCGGCGCCTTCGACGAGCTGCTTGAAATCAACGTTCGCTTGCATGTTTACCTCTGGCGCTTCATGTCGATTCCCGGCTTCGCCCGCCGTGGGAGCGGGCGAAGCCGGGGGAGCCGCTACACGGCTTTTGCTTCCTTCAGGTTGGCGATCTGTTCCTTGGTGTAGCCCAGTTCGGCCAGTACTTCGTCAGTGTGCTCGCCCAAGAGCGGTGAGGCGGTGACCTCGGGCTTGAGGTCCGAGAACTTGATCGGGCTGCCGATGGTCCAGTAGCTACCGCGCTCCTTGTGCGGCACTTCGACGATGGAGCCGCTCTTGCGCAGCGACTCGTCGTGCAGCAGTTCCTTCATCGACAGCACCGGGGCGCAAGGAATGTCGTGCTTGCGGAAGATGTCCACCGCCTCGAACTTGGTCTTGTCCTTGATGAAGTCCTCGATGGTCGCGAAGATCTGGTCGATGTGCGGCTGACGGGCCTTGGGGGTCATGTAGTCCGGGTCGGTCTTCCATTCGGGCTTGCCGAGCGCGTCGCAGATCGGGTCCCAGGCATGGCCCTGCACCGTGAAGTAGATGTAGGCGTTGGGGTCGGTCTGCCAGCCCTTGCACTTCAAAATCCAGCCCGGCTGGCCGCCGCCGCCGGCATTGCCGCCGCGCGGCACCACCTTGTCCTTGAAGGCGTCCATCTCGTGCGGGTACTGGGGGTATTCCTCCAGGTAGCCCACGCTGTCCAGGCGCTGCTGGTCGCGCATCTTCACGCGGCACAGGTTGAGCACGGCGTCCTGCATCGAGCAGGCCACCTTCTGGCCCTTGCCCGTTTGCTGGCGGCCAATGATGGCCGTCAGGATGCCGATGGCCAGGTGCATGCCGGTGTTGGAATCGCCCAGTGCGGCCGCCGAGATGGTGGGCACCGAGTTTTCGCCCTTCCACCAGCCGGTAGTGGAGGCGGCGCCGCCGGCGCACTGCGCCACGTTCTCGTACACCTTCAGGTCTTCGTAGTGGTGGCCGTCGCTGAAGCCCTTGACCGAGGCGACGATCATCTTGGGGTTCAGTTCCTGGATGCGCGCCCAGGTAAAGCCCATGCGGTCGAGCGCGCCGGGGCCGAAGTTTTCCACCAGCACGTCTGATTCCCGGATCAGCTTCTCCAGCACCGCCTTGCCTTCGGGCTTCTTGGTGTCCAGCGTGATCGAGCGCTTGTTGCTGTTGAGCATGGTGAAGTACAGCGCGTCGACATTCGGAATGTCGCGCAGCTGGCTGCGCGTGACGTCGCCGGCGCCCGGGCGCTCGACCTTGATCACGTCGGCGCCGAACCAGGCCAGCATCTGCGTGCATGCCGGACCGGCTTGCACGTGGGTGAAGTCGATGATCTTGATGCCGTTGAGGGGTTTGTTGCTCATGTGAGGTTCTCCTTGATGATGCTGGGTTACTTCTTCTTCGCCGTGCTGGGGTTCAGACTGGTGATGCGGCCGCTTTCGGTGCCGGCGGTCTCGTCGATGACGGCGTTGATCAGGGTCGGACGGCGGGAGGCGACGGCTTCGGCCAGCGCCTTCTGCAGTTCATCCGCGGTGGTGGCGTTGACGCCCACGCCGCCGAAGGCTTCCATCAGCTTGTCGTAGCGCGCGTTCTTCACGAACACGGTGGGCGCCACGTCGGGCGTGCCGCTCGCGTTCACGTCGGTGCCGCGGTAGACGCCGTTGTTGTTGAACACGACGATGCAGATCGGGAGGTTGTAGCGGCAGATGGTTTCCACCTCCATGCCGCTGAAGCCGAAGGCGCTGTCGCCTTCGATGGCAATCACCGGCTTGTCGGTGACCACCGCGGCCGCCACGGCAAAGCCCATGCCGATGCCCATGATTCCCCACGTGCCCACGTCCAGGCGCTTGCGCGGCTCGTACATGTCGACGATGCTGCGCGCGAAGTCGAGCGTGTTGGCGCCCTCGTTCACCACAATGGCGTCGGGCCGGGCCTTCACCTGGTCGCGAATCACGCTCAGCGCGCTGTGGAAGTTCATCGGCGAGGGCCGCGCGGCCAGCGTCACCGCCATCTTCGACAGGTTCTTGTCCTTGCGCTCGGCAATGGCGCCGGTCCATTCGGCCGGCGGCTTGGCCCACTTGGCATCGACGCCCGCGAGCAGCGCCGCCACGCAGGAGCCGATGTCGCCGATCACCGGCGCGGCAATGGCCACGTTGCTGTCGATCTCGGTCGGCGCAATGTCGATCTGGATGAACTGCTTGGCGCCCTTCTCCTGGCCCCAGGTCTTGCCCTTGCCGTGCGACAGCAGCCAGTTGAGGCGCGCGCCCACCAGCATCACCACGTCGGCTTCTTGCAGCACATAGGAGCGCGCCGCCGCGGCCGATTGCGCGTGCGTGTCGGGCAACAGGCCCTTGGCCATCGACATCGGCAGGTAGGGAATGCCGGTCTTCTCGATCAGCGCGCGGATGTCGGCGTCGGCCTGTGCATAGGCGGCACCCTTGCCGAGCAGGATCAGCGGCTTCTTGGCGCCCTTGAGCAGGTCGAGCGCGCGCTGCACCGCATCGGGCGCCGGAATCTGGCGTGGGGCCGGATCGACCACCTTGATGAGCGACCTGCGGCCGGCCTCGGCGTCCATGGTCTGCGCGAACAGCTTGGCCGGCAGGTCGAGGTACACGCCGCCCGGGCGGCCCGACACCGCCGAGCGGATGGCCCGTGCAATGCCCACGCCGATGTCTTCGGCGTGCAGCACGCGGAACGCGGCCTTGCACAGCGGCTTGGCGATGGCCAGCTGGTCCATCTCTTCGTAGTCGCCCTGCTGCAGGTCGACGATCTCGCGCTCGCTCGATCCGCTGATGAGAATCATCGGGAAGCAATTGGTGGTGGCGTTGGCCAGCGCCGTCAGGCCGTTCAGGAAGCCCGGCGCGGACACCGTGAGGCAGATGCCCGGCTTCTGCGTGAGAAAGCCCGCAGCCGCCGCGGCATTGCCCGCATGCTGCTCGTGGCGGAACGAGATGACGCGCAGGCCTTCTGCCTGCGCCATGCGCGTCAGGTCGGTGATCGGGATGCCCGGCAAGCCGAAGATCGTGTCGATATCGTTCAGCTTCAGCGCATCGATGACTAGGTGGAAGCCGTCGATCGTGTTGTCGTGCGCCTCTTCCGGCGGTTGCTTGAGTGCGAGCACGACCGCGTCGCCTTCGGCAGCCTTGTTCTTTGGCTTGAGGGCGTCGTCGAGGGTCGTGGATGCCTCTTTATCCGTTCTTACTGAAGACATGTCTCTCCTTCTTGCTTGGGTGAATGGCCGAGGCCCGAGCCGGGACTATGATTCGGGGCATGTCTTTCGGGCGTTGACCTCGGTCAACTTTCCGGAAAACGGCACCAGCCAGATGAACCAGAAGTTGTTGTTGCGAATTCGAGCAAGACGGGACCCATGACTTTGTTGGAAAACCATCCGGAGAAAAACATCATTCGCGCGCAGCTGCGGCAGAACATCCTTCTCAAGGACCTGAGCGAAAGCGAACGCGCCGAGCTGGAAACCCATCTCGTCATCGTGGACGGCAACAAGGGCGACTTTCTGCTGCACCAGGGCGTGCGCGAGATGGAGCAGTACTTCATCCTCGACGGCATCCTCAAGCGGGTGGTGAGCAACCCCGAGGGCAAGGAAATGATCCTGCGCTTTGCCGATGCGCACGACATGGAAACGAGCTATGCGGCCCTGCGCCTGGGCACGCCCACGCCTTACGGCATCGTGTGCGTCACCAAGGCCCGGGTGGCCAGCCTGCCGCTGAAGGAGTGGATCGCGTTCCTCGACCGCCACCCCGAGACCAAGGAGCTGTTCGAATACTGCGTGATGCGCGGCATGAGCGAAATCATGGCGCACACCATCACCCTGCACCTGCTCGACGCACCCGGGCGCGTGCACCGGTTCATGCGCAAGCACCCCGAGCTGGAAGACCGCATTCCCAGCAAGGAGCTTGCGTCGTATCTCAACCTCTCCGCAGAAACCCTTAGCCGCCTGCGCAAGCGCGGAAAGATCTAGGCAGGCGCCCAGTCGCGCGCGGTATTCAGGTCTGCTTGGACGATGCGAAGCGGCGCGGAACCGTCATCAGTCGCAGCGCGTTGTCCACGCTGCTTACGCCGCCCACCTTGGAGGCCACGTCCTCCGTAAGCGCGCGTTCTTCCGCATTGAGAACGATGCCGCTCAGCTTTACCTTGCCCTGGTCGGCCTCGACGGTCACGCGGATGTCGCTGGTCGCCTCGTTGTCCTTCAGCGCCGACTTCACCCGCGCCGCAAGCGTCATGTTGGCCAGCAGCGCGCGCGAAGCCGGTGTTTCGGCAAACTCCGGGCGCTCCACCAGCGAGCGGATCTGCGCCACGCAGCTGTCCACCGAAATGCGATCTGTGTTGAGCACCAGGTCGTAAAGCACCGGGTCGCCCCATGTCACGCCGAACTGCGCGTGCATGCGCGCGGCGTGCGCGTCGTCGCTGCGCCGGATCTCGGCCTCGGCAAACTCGGCGTCGTCGGTTTCCAGGTGCGCCATCAGCCATTCGACGCGCTTCTTCATCGAGCGGGTAATGCGCACGCACACCACGTGCGGCACAGGCCGCAGCAGGCAGGTGGCGCCCCAGCCGCGCAGCACCACGTTGCCGCGGTCCGCCAGTGCAAAGAGTTCTTCGGCCGTGTAGAGCGCGAGGCTGCGCTTGTCGGCGGTGAGCCGTTCGACAAAGCCGGCCTTGCCGTCGCGCAGGCGGCCGATGAAGCTGGTCGGCACCTGCATGCGGTCGGCCACGCGCTCGATCGTCTCGTGGCGCATGATCTCGAGGCCGAGCTGCTCGGCAAGGCGCTGCGACACGTCCTTGGCGAGGGAGCCCATCTCCTGGGTGAGTGCAATCACTGGCATGTTGGTTGTTCTCCGGTCAGTCCACGGGGCGCTCGACGGCAAACTCGTCCGGCTTCTTCGGCTTGATGAAGGCCAGCACCTTGGAGATCAGCGGCCAGAACAGCAGCACCAGCGCCAGGGTGGTGATGCCGCCGACCAGCGGGTTGGAGAACATGATCATCACATCGCCCTGCGAGACCAGCATGGCCTGGCGGAACGAGTCTTCGGCCTTGTCGCCGAGCACCAGCGCCAGCACCAGCGGCGCCAGCGGGAAGTCGAGCTTCTTGAACAGATACCCCACCACGCCGAAGCCGAGCATGAACCAGATGTCGAGCATCGCGTTGTGCACCGTGTAGGCGCCAATGGCGCAGATCACGATGATTACCGGCGCAATGATCGAGAACGGAATGCGCAGGATCGAAGCGAACAGCGGCACCGTGCTCAACACCACGATGAGGCCGACGATGTTGCCCAGGTACATGCTGGCGATGAGCCCCCAGACGAAGTCCTTCTGCTCGACGAACAGCAGCGGCCCGGGTTGCAGGCCCCAGATCAGCAGGCCGCCCAGCAGCACCGCGGCGGTGGGCGAACCCGGAATGCCCAGCGCCAGCATCGGCAGCAATGCGCTGGTGCCTGCGGCGTGCGCCGCGGTCTCGGGCGCAACCACGCCTTCCATTTGGCCGGTGCCGAACTTGGAGCCGCGCTTGGACATTTTCTTGGCCAGGCCGTAGGCCATGAACGAGGCCGGGGTGGCGCCGCCGGGCGTGATGCCCATCCAGATGCCGATGAGCGAACTGCGCAGTGACGTGACCCAGTACTGCGGCAGCTGCTTCCAAGTCTGCAGCACCACCTTCGGGTCGATCTTCGCGGTCTTGCCCGAGAACTTGAGGCCCTCTTCCATCGACAGCAGAATTTCGCCGATGCCGAACAGGCCGATCACCGCAATCAGGAAGTCGAAACCTCGCATCAGCTCGGGTTGGCCGAAGGTGAGGCGCAACTGGCCTGTGACCGTATCCATGCCCACGCTCGCCAACGCAAAGCCGAGCGCCATGGACGCAAGAATCTTGAACGGCGAGCCCTTGCCCATGCCCACGAAGCTGCAGAAGGTGAGCAGGTACACCGCAAAGAATTCGGGCGAGCCGAACTTCAGCGCAAACTTGGCCACCAGCGGCGCCAGGAAGGTGATCATGATCACCGCCAGCAGCGCGCCGATGAACGACGAGGTGAACGCCGTGGTGAGCGCGGCGCCTGCATTGCCCTGCTGCGCCATCGGGTAGCCGTCGAAGGTGGTGGCCACCGACCACGGCTCGCCCGGGATGTTGAACAGGATGGAGGTGATGGCGCCGCCGAACAGCGCCCCCCAGTAGATGCACGACAGCATGATGATCGCCGAGGTGGGCGACATCGTGAACGTGAGGGGCAGCAGAATGGCCACGCCATTGGCGCCGCCGAGCCCCGGGAGCACGCCGATCAGTACCCCCAGGATGATGCCGACGAACATCAGGCCGATGTTCATGGGGGTGAGGATCACAGAGAAGCCCTGCAGCAGGGCGCTGATTTCTTCCATTTCGCGTTTGCTCCGTGAAATTCAGTAGCCGAGGAATCGGAGGGGATCGAGAGCGCCCTTGAACAGCGGCACCTTGAACCACACCTCGAACATGAAGAAGAAAACCGTGTTGACGACCAGTGCCGCGATGACGCTCTTCACCCACGAGTACTTGCCGAGGAACACCATGAAGAGCGCGATGTAGATCGCCGACGCCAGGTACAGCCCGAGCAAGGAGATTGCGAGTACGTACACGATGGCCGGCAGAAGCACCGACAGCACGCGCTTGAGCTGCACGGAGTCGACGAAGATTTCGGTCTTCTTCTCTTTGCCCAGCAGCGCCTGATACAGGATGCCGGCGCCGGAGATCGCGATGATCGCGCCGATGTAGAAGGGAAAGTAACCCGCGCCGGGGCCGTCGCTGGTCCAGCCGGAGCCCAGCCTCTGGCTCTCGACGATGACTACAAGGCCTATTGCCAGCAGGACCGCTGCAACCACCGCCTCGACCACGTTGGTCGCTACGCCGGTGCGTGCCGCGCCTTCGGAATTCTCGTCGTGCTCCATGGAGACCTCATCGTTCGTGTGTATGTACCGGGAAAGAAACGAGAGTGCAGCGCCCCGCCCGCCGCGTATCGGCCGGCGGCCGCGTCCTCAGGCAAGGAGCGCTGCAGGGCGCTCGATTGCTGCTACTTGCTGCTGGCCAGGAAACCGGCTTCGCTCATCAGCGTGCGGTGCGTGGCTTCCGCTTCGGTCAGCCACTTGGTGAAGGGTTCGCCCGTCATGAACGTCGGGTTGAACGCGCCCTTCTCCATGTATTCCTTCCAGTCGGGCGTGGCCGCGATCTTGGTCAGCAGGTCGACATAGAAGGCACGCTGCTCGGGCGTGACGCCCGGGGGCATGAAGATGCCGCGCAGCATCGTGTACTTGGTGGGAACGCCGGCTTCCTTGCAGGTGGGCACATCATTCCACGACTGCGTCTCGGTCACCTTGGCCTTGAACGGCATGCGCTCGTCGTCGAACACGCACAGCGCACGCAGCTTGCCCGCGCGCCACTGGGCCACGGCCTCGATCGGGTTGTTCACGGTCGACTGCACATGGCCGCCCACCAGCTGCACCGCCACCTCGCCGCCGCCCTTGAACGGCACATAGATGAACTTGGTGCCGGTGGCCTTCTCGAGCGCCACGGTAATGATCTGGTCTTCCTGCTTGGAGCCGGTGCCAGCCATCTTGAACTTGCTCGGTCCCGCCGCCTTGGCTGCGGCGATGTACTCCGCGGCGCTCTTGTACGGCTGCTCGGCATTGGTCCACAGCACGAACTGGTCGAGCGCCAGCATCGCGACAGGCGTCATGTCCTTCCAGTTGAACGGCACGCCGGTGGCCATGGGCGTGGTGAACAGGTTGGACAGCGAGATGATGATCTTGTGCGGATCGCCCTTGGCTTCCTTCACCGCCAGAAAGCCTTCGGCGCCCGCGCCGCCCGACTTGTTGACGACGATCAGCGGCTCCTTCATGAGCTTGTACTTGATGACGATGCCCTGCAGCAATCGGCCCATCTGGTCGGCGCCTCCGCCGGTGCCCGCTGGAATCACGAACTCCACCGGCTTGGCGGGTTCCCATGCTGCAGCTGGTGCGGTGGCCGCGAGTGCCAGCATGGCAGCGGTAAAGACTTTGGCCCGGCAAGCGTGGGCACGCGAAAAGAAGTTCTTCATCATGTTGTCTCCTGTGTAAGGGTGCGCTCTATTTTTTAAAGAATCTGAGCCGAGATGCGAACAGGGCAGATGGTGCGCGCAGCACGAACATCGCTTGCTTGACCATGGTCAACTTTTCAAAGATTTTGTCTTGGGGTTAGCCCGCGCCGTGTGGTTGGACGGGCTGCGCAAGCGAGCCGCGCGGAGCCCACTCCCGGTGCGTGCGGGTGCCCATTTCCCCCGCTCCAGGGTGTATTCGGGTAAACCCTAGAATAGAGGGGTCTACCCACCCACCAGATCCAGGAGTCCCTTTTATGTCTACCCTTGACCGATCGTCCAGCGCGAGCACATTCGGCAGTGGCTTGGCTGGCGCGCTCAAGGCGCTTGCAGAAGAAGCAAGCGTGCTCGTTCAGGCCCTGCTGAGCCCAGGCAAGATCATCAGCGAGGTCGAAGAAATGCGCGCCCTGCAAACGCGCGCCGACCGCATCGAAGCGTCCGACCCGGCGCGCGCAGCCGTGCTGCGCTGGCACGCCTCGCGCGTCGGCCTGCGCTGAGCGCTGCCGACCCCAAGCAAGGGGCAGTTCGAGCCGCAAGCGAACTGGTAAAGTTCGGGCCGTCCACCGCGTCTTCGTAGTTCAATGGATAGAACGGGGTCCTCCTAAGACTCAGATACAGGTTCGATTCCTGTCGAAGGCACCACCGCACACCAAGTTCAGATGCCGTCACGTTGCGTGCGGCTGATGAAGTCAAGCATGAGCGCCACGGCAGCGGCCGCGTGCGTCTCTAGCAGGAAATGCCCGCCGTCGAAAATATGCGCGTCCATGCGCGGCAGGTCCTGCATCCACGACAGCGTTTCAGCGATATCGAAGTAGGGGTCGTGACGGCCCCACAGCATGAGCGCGGGCGGTTGCCATTCCTTCAGGTACTTCGCGATCGCATCGAAACGCGCGGCGTGGCTCCTGTAGTCGGCAATGAGCGCGCGCTGGGTTTCCATGCGCCCGGGAAGGTTCATCACCCTCCAGTCCTCCACCCAGGGTTCGCCTCTGATCGTGGCGGCGACTTCTTCCGGCAGGCCGCCGGTGTATTGCTCGCGCGTGAACTCGAAGGTCAGTTCGACGGCCGCGGCTGCCTCGTTCTCCTTGGTCGGATTCGACCAGAGCTTCAATTGGGCGTCCCAGACGGGGCCGAAGCCGGTTCGATGCGCGTTCGCGTTCTGGATGACGAGCCCCGAAACCAACTCCGGCGCGCGCATGGCAATCTGAAGGCCGACGGCCGCGCCCGAGTGATGCAGGTAGATCAAGCGGCGCTTGATCGCCAAGCGATCCAGCAGTTCGAGAATCGCATCGCTGAACGCCGCAAATGAAGGCGACGGCAGAACATCGGACTGGCCAAAGCCGGGAAGGTCGGGCGCGATCACATGGGCGACTTGCGACAGCTCGGGTATGACGTCCCGAAACTCGCGCGCGGAGCTCGGAAATCCGTGCAGGAGCAGTACGGCGGGCTTGGAGGCCTCCCCCGCCGTGATGAAGGCCAGCTCCGTGCCGCCGGACAAGCGCAGCCGTTGCGGGGTTGCCGGGTTCATGTCAGAACTCCTTGACCGGTTAAATCACTCCGCAGGATAGGAAGCATTTCGCTGCGTGTGAAGACCCCCTCAGGTGGTCTCGAACGCCGGCCTGAAAACCCTGGCCGCAAAATCCGCGAGCGTCGTCGGGGTGATCTCGGTAGGGCCCTTGTCGTACTCGCCGTCCAGGCGCCCCGTGGAGAACGCCGCGCTCATTTCCTCCAGCTGCGCGGCGGCGCTCGCCGAGAAGCCCTGCTGCATCAGCGCCGCCTTGGCTTGCTCCGGATCGGATTGGACATACGCGAGGTCCGGCCTGCCGATGGCCTTGCCGAGCAGCGCCGTCGCTTCCTTCATCGTGTAGAGGCTTGGCGCACGCAGATGGAGCACGCGCTTGCCCTTGCCCGAGGGCGTGCCCAACTCGCGCGCTATGACTTGCGCGATGTCGGCCGTGGCCACCATCGGCAGCGGCGAATTGGGCGCGGTCATGTCCGCGTACGCGCCGATGCTGCGGATCATCTCTATCGCGGCCAGGTGGTTCTCGAAGAAGTAGCCGGGCCGCACGTGCAGCACGTCCACGCCGGCGAGTTGGTCGAGGCGCTGCTCCTGCCGATGCAGGCCCGCGATCGGCCCGGTTCCCGAGCTCACATGCGCGCCGACGCTGCTGAGATTCACGACGCGTTTCACCTCGGCCGCGGCGATTGCGCGCGTGATGGCATCGCCCAGCCGATCTTGCTCCGCAAGCATATCGTCCGCTGCGTAATCGGTAGGGATCATCGTGTAGACGGCCGTGGCACCGGCGAATGCACGGGCCAGGAAGCCCGCATCGCCGATGTCGCCAGCCGCGATGTTCGCGCCCGCGGCCTTCAGGGAAGCGAGCGATCCCGCATGGCGGCCGACAACGCGTACGGCCATGCCTTGCGCGAGCAGCAGTGCCGCGACCTTGGAGCTGATGTTGCCGTTGGAGCCGAGAAGTACATACATGGCGGTTCCCTTCATGGGTGGTGTTGCGATGGGTGCCATGGTGCGCGCTGCGGTTGTTTCCAGAAAGCGCCTGCGGGAGAATTCATTGTCCAGTTGTGGAGAACAATCGCATGAAGGCTCCTGCCATCTCCTTCGGCCGCCTGGCGGCCTTCGTCGCGGTGGCCGAGGCCGGCACCTTCACCGCCGCCGCAGAACGCCTGAACACGACCAAGTCCGCGGTGAGCCAGGCGGTGGCGTTGCTCGAGCGGGAGTTGGGCACGCAGCTGTTGCAGCGATCCACGCGCAAGCTCGCCATCACCGAAGCAGGGGTTGCGTTTCTCGCCGACTGCCGTGAGCTGCTGGCCGGTGCGGAGGCTGCGATGGAGCGGGCACGCAGCGGGCGCGCGCAACCTTCGGGTACGTTGCGGCTCACCAGCCCGCAAGCATCGGCCGGCATGGTCGCGAGCTGGATCGCGGCGTATAGCGAGCGCTATCCGGCAATGCGCGTGGACTATGTGCCCACGGACCGCAAACTCGATGTGATTGCCGAGCACTTCGACCTCACGATCCGCATCGGGCCGATGGCCGACTCCGGCCTTCGCGCGGTGGTGCTCGAGGAACTCGGGCTTTGGACTGTCGCCGCGCCCAGCTATCTCGCCCGCCATGGCACGCCGCGCAAGCCAGAAGAGCTCGCGAAGCACGAGTGGATTGCACTGTCTCTGCTGCCGGCTCCGTGGTCGATCGATCTCGAGCGCGGCGGCCGGAAGGTGCGCGTGAAGCTGCGCGGATCGATATCGGCGGCGAGCACGGACGCCGTGCTGCAACTGGTGCGCCAGGGCGCGGGCATCTCTTTTTTTCCGAGTACGGCAAACGTCCGCGCCGAGGTGGAAGCCGGGCGCCTTGTTCGTCTTTTTCCTGGCTGGGCGTCAGGTCGCATGTTTCTGTACGCGGCCTATCCGGGCAACATCGCTCCTCCCGCAAAGACGCGTGCGTTCATCGACCTTGCGAAGGAAGCGGTGCGATCTCGCAGCAAAGGACAAGAGTCCTGACAGTTCTCCCGTCAGCTTGGGGCGCTACTTGCCTTCGAGATGCCGAGTGCCTATTCCGGCGCGGCCGGCGTACGCAAGGCCGGCGACGATGCCTGTTGCTGGCCTTGCATCGGACCGACGAAAGCGACCGGTCCGGGCTCGCCTTGCGTCCTGCGCCCGATGCCTCGTACGAGGTGGCGCGGTAGGTGGTGGGTTCTTCTCAACTGCTCCAGCGCCTCGCTGCGGGCTGGTTCCGACACCGGTAGAAACATCTGCAATACGCTCATGATGTCATCCCGTGAGGCCAGAAAAGAATGTGGCTGGCTCGCAGTGATCGGAGCACAGCTTCCAGTTTCAGCGGCCTCTGGCGTGGCCGCAGGAGGCGCATTATGGGCGCACTGCGCCGGCACGCCACTACAGCCACGCGGGCAGTAGTGTTGCTGTGTTTTCTCAGTTGCCGGAATCTTCGCGGCGGGCGCTCTCTTCGGCGGCGCGGCGGCGTGCACGGCGCGTGGCCAGCTCGGCCGCCCGTTGCAACGCCCGCAGCTGAAAGGTCACGTCGTGAATTTCGCCGACGAGGCCGAACTGCTTACAGGCGTCGATGCGATCGGCGGCGCCGCCGCGCCAGTCCACAGGCGCCGAGGCTCCTTTCGGGGCAACGAGGTGCATCAGCTCGGCGACGCAGGCGGTCACGTCGTCGGCGGCGGCTCTCAGCGCGGATGTCGCTGTATCGACATCGCTGTCGCGCTTCATCATTGCGTCCTTGACGGTGACGCGCACAGGCGGTCTCGGGCGCCTCTCCGTGCTTCGCTCATGCATTTTCTTGTCCACGGCATTCGATTCCGAAAGGGAGTTCATTGCGCTGTTGGTGAGCAGCAGCGGCGGGCGATCCACCGGCTTGAAGTTGCGCATGCTACTGCTATTGGCCTAACGAGGCTTCGGACGGCCGGATTCACTCCTCTGAAACGCATGCACACGCATGTTTCTTCGCAGCCACTGTGTGGGCCCGAATAGGCATCGAAGCCGAGCTAAACGGCGCGTCGAAGTGTCTAATGCATTGATGATGTAAGGAGCCGCAACATGAGGTATTTGGTACGCACATTCGTAGCATTCACGCTCGGACTTGCGATCAGGAAAGCGGACGAAGCCCTATGAGCAAACAGCAAAACCGACGCATCCTGCTGGCGGACGACACGCCCGCCATCCACGAGGACTTTCGGAAGATTCTCCTGGCGGAGGCCACCGCATCAGACCTTGACGACATGGAGGCCGCACTGTTCGGCACCTCGGCCAGGCAGGCCACGGTGGACTTTGTGCTGGACAGTGCCTACCAGGGGCAGGAAGCGCTTGCCAAGGTGCGCGAGGCACTGGAGGCCGGCAAGCCCTACGCCATGGCGTTCATCGACATGCGCATGCCCCCCGGGTGGGACGGCGTGGAGACGATCGAGCAGCTGTGGCTGGTAGACCCGCGCCTGCAGATCGTGATCTGCACGGCCTATGCGGACCAGTCGTGGGTCGAGGTGTTCGAGCGGCTGGACGCGCGCGACCGCCTGCTGGTGCTCAAGAAGCCGTTCGATCCGATCGAGGTGCGCCAGCTGGCCAGTGCGCTCACGATGAAGTGGCAAATGACGGAAGACGCCGCCTTCAAGATGAACATGCTCGAGCAGGCCGTCGAAGAGCGCACGCGGGAGCTGTCGGACGCCAACATCATCGTGCAGAACAGCCCGACCATCCTCTACCGCCTGCGCGGCGAGCCCGCGTTTCCGCTGATCTACATCTCGCACAACATCACCAAGTTCGGCCACGATCCGGCCGGCCTGATGGCGAACCCGAACTGGGCCGACGTGCTCATCGACCCGGCCGACCAGGCCGGAGTTGCCGATGCGATGGCCCGCGTGCTGGAGAAGGACGCGGAAGGCGCCTCGATCGAATACCGCCTGTGCACCGGTGACGGCGGGCGGCGCTGGGTGGAAAACCGCTACGTGCCGGTCCGCGACAAGGAAGGCCGGCTCATCGAGGTCGAGGGCATCGTCATCGACGTCACGGAGCGCAAGGCGGCGGAAGAGCAGCTCGCGCGGCTGGCGCGCACCGACGGGCTGACCGGGCTCGCCAACCGCGCCACCCTCACCGAACGCCTGCACCAGGCCCATGCGGCCGCACGGCGGGGCTCCATGCCCTTTGCGCTGCACTACCTCGACCTGGACCACTTCAAGCCGGTCAACGACATGTACGGCCATCCGACCGGTGACCTGCTGCTGCGCGAAGTCGCGCAGCGCCTGAAGAACTGCACGCGCGAAACCGACGTGGTGGCCCGCCTGGGCGGGGACGAGTTTGCGGTGCTGCAAAGCGAAATGGGCGAGCCCGCGGCCGCGGGCGCGCTGGCCGCGAAGATCCAGGCGGAACTGGCGCGCCCCTACATGCTGGGCGGCAACGAGGTGCATGTGTCCGTCAGCATCGGCATCTGCCCCTACATCGCAGGCAGTGCCGGGCCGGACGAAATGCTCGTGCAGGCCGACCTGGCGCTCTACCGGTCGAAGGAAGAGGGGCGCAACCAGTTTCACTTTCACTCTGAAGAGATCGACCACGAAGTGCGTGACCGCGTGGCGCTGGGTGAAGACCTGAAGAAGGCGATCGAACGCGAAGAGCTGGAGCTTTATTACCAGCCGCAGGTCGAGCTGTCTTCCGGAAAGATCGTGGGCGTGGAAGCGCTGCTGCGCTGGAACCACCCCGAACGCGGCCTGCTCGACGCGGGCGCATTCGTGCCCATTGCCGAGCGCACCGGGAGCATCGTCACGCTGGGCCGCTGGGTGCTGGACCGGGCGTGCGGTCAGATGAGCCAGTGGCGCGAACAGGGCGTGGCGCCGCCCGTGCTGGCCATCAACCTGTCGCTCGGCCAGCTCAGAAAAGGCGCCGAGCTGGTTCGCGATGTGGTCGATTGCCTTGCGAAGTGGCAGCTCAACCCTTCCGACCTGGAGTTCGACGTGACGGAGTCGACGCTGGCCCAGATGACGTGGAGCCACAACGACGTGCTGCCACAGCTGCGGGCGCTCGGCGTGCGGATTGCCATCGACGACTTCGGTACCGAGTATTCGTCGTTCGAATACCTGCGGACCTACCGAGTCAACCACCTGAAGATCGCGCAATCGATGCTCAAGCGGGCCATCGACGACCCCGACAGCGCTGCGACCGTTCGCGCCATCATGAACCTGGCGCGGGAGGCCCGCATCGGCATCATCGTCGAGGGGCTGGAGACGGAAGCGCAGCGGGCCTTTCTGCATTCGACGGGCTCCACCACGCTTGCACAGGGCTACTATTTCAGCGAAGCAGTAGTCGCCGACGAGGCTGGCGACCTCCTGCGCTCGGGCACCATGGAGCAGAGCGAGCGCAGCAAGGGCGAAGGCCAGGAGCCACCCGGCTGACTGCGGGCATGCCTCTGCGCAGCGGCCTTGGACGCCCGGCCTACGTATGTAGGCACTCGCCCACGCGCATGAACTGACTTCTCCCGCAAGCCGCAGCCGCCGCAGCGTTCAACCTGCAGTCAAGCTCGCAAGGGCACCCCGCCCTGGTGCGGCTTCTCATTGCGGTTCCTCCTCACGGCGCATTCGTGCGTCGTTAAGCGCTCCTTCGGGAGCGCTTTTTTTGCCCGGTGTGTTTCTTTCAGTGTGTTTCGCGGCGCAATTGCTGCACATCTTCATGCAGCGACTGCGCCCAGGCGCGGCGCTCGCGGCCCAGCGAGGACTGCGGCTCGCCGAAGCGCACGATCGCCAGGAGGGGCGGTGCGCGCAGCGTGTTCCAGAGCGAGGTCAGCAAGTTGTCGTCGTCGATGTAGCGCGGCGCCTGGCTGGTTTCGCCGGTGGCCGCATCGGCAAAGCGCAGTGCGGCGGGCAGCACTGGCGCGCCCGACGAGATGGCGGCCTGCAGCAGGTTGGCGTGAAAGGGCAGCAGCCCCCGGCCATCGCTGGTGGTGCCTTCAGGGAACACGCCGATGCGGTCGCCGCCTTGCAGGGCCTCGGTCATGTGGTGCACCACCCGCAACGCATCGCGGCGCCGTTCCCGCTCGATGTAGAGCGAACCAGCGCCCGTGGACAGCGTGCCGATCAACGGCCAGTGCTTCACACCCGCCTTGGAGACAAAGCGCACGTGGCAGGCGGCATGAATGGCGGTGATGTCCAGCCACGAGAGATGGTTGCAGATGAGCAGCACCGGCCCCTTGGCGGGCGGCGTGCCTTGCACCTTGAGCGTGACGCCCATGATCTCGAGCAGGCGCCGCGACCACTGCTGCACCCGCAGGTTGCGCTCCTCCTGCGAAAGCCGCGGAAAGGTGAAGCGGATCGTCCACCACCCGCCCAGCGCGTGCCCTACGGCATGCAGCAGGCGCCAGCAGGCCTTCAGCGAATGAACCATCGAGACGTGCGCCCTCTTCTTCTCTTCAGCCGTGGACCACGCGGCCCGCAACCAGCGTGTGGCGGGCACGGCCCTGCAGCGGGTAGCCCGCGAACGGCGTGTGCTTGCCCTGGCTCTTCAGCGCGTCGGGCTGCACCTGCCACTCGAGCGTCGGATCGAATACGCAGAGGTCGGCCACGCCGCCCTCGGACAGGCGGCCGATGCCGGTGCCCGCATCGGCGGCGGCCAGCAGCCGCGCGGGTGCGGAGGTAACCACCTCGAGCGCGCGCGCAATGCCGGCGCCGCTGCGCTCGCCCCATTGCAGCGCCAGCGGCAGCAGCAGCTCGAGCCCGGTCGCGCCGGGTTCGGCTTCGGCAAAGGGCAGCGTCTTGGCGTCGGCCTCGACCGGCGTGTGGTCGGACACCAGCGCGTCGATGGTGCCGTCGGCCAGCGCGGCCGAGAGCGCATCGCGGTCGCCCTGCTGGCGCAGCGGCGGGTTCAGGCGTGCGCGGCTGTCGAAAAAGCCGATGTCCGTGTCGGCCAGGTGCAGCGAATTGATGCTCACGTCGCATGTGAGCGGCAGGCCTTGCGCCTTGGCTTCGCGCACCAACGCCACACCTCGGGCGCTGGAGATACGGCACAGGTGCACGCGCGCGCCGGTGCTCTTCATGAGCTCGATGATGGTGAAGATGGCGATGGTTTCCGCCGACACCGGCACGCCCGAGAGGCCGAGCCGCGTGGCCAGCGGGCCGCTCGCGGCCACGCCCTTGCCGAGGTCGCGGTCCTGCGGGCGCAGCCACACGGTGTAGCCAAAGGTGCTTGCATAAAGCAGCGCGCGCTGCAGCACCTGCGTGTCTGCCAAGGGCACGTCAGCCTGGCTGAAGCCGATGCAGCCGGCCTCGGTGAGCTCGGCCATTTCGGTGAGCACGCCGCCGGCCAGGCTGCGCGTGAGCGCGCCCAGAGGAAACAGGCGCGCGCCCTGCAGCTTCTCTGCGCGGAACTTGAGCATTTCAACCAGGCCGGGCTCGTCGAGCACGGGGTCGGTGTCAGGCGGGCATACGAGGCTGGTCACGCCACCCGCAATGGCGGCGGCCATTTCGCTTTCGAGCATGCCCTCATGCTCGTAGCCGGGCTCGCGCAGGCGCGCGGCCAGGTCGACAAGGCCGGGCGCGACGACGCAGCCCGCGGCATCGATGGTGCGTTCGGCCTTGAAGCTGGGCGGCACGCTGCCGACGCTGGTGATCTTGCCGTCGGCAATGGCGATGTCGGCTTTCTTGTCGGTGCCCGAGGCGGGGTCGACCACGCGGCCGTTGATGATCAGTGTGTTCATGCTTCGTTACCTGCCACGATGCTCATGACCGCCATTCGTACGGCGATGCCGAAGGTGACCTGCGGAAGGATCACACTCTGCTTTCCGTCCACCACGGCGGAGTCGATCTCGACACCGCGGTTGATCGGACCCGGGTGCATCACGATGGCATCCGGCTTGGCCAGCTGCAGCTTCTCGGGCGTGAGGCCGTAGGTCTTGAAGAACTCCTGCGACGAGGGCAGCAGCGCACCGCTCATGCGCTCGTTCTGCAGGCGCAGCATGATGATGACGTCGCAGTCCTTGATGCCCTCTTCGAGTGTGTGGCACACGCGCACGCCCATGCCGGCCATGTCACCGGGCACGAGAGTCTTGGGGCCGACCACGCGCACTTCGGCGCAGCCCAGCGTGGTGAGCGCATGGATGTCGGAGCGCGCCACGCGCGAATGCAGCACATCGCCGACGATCGCGACCGTGAGGTTCGCAAAGTCCTTCTTGTAGTGGCGGATCGTGTACATGTCGAGCAGCCCCTGCGTGGGGTGCGCATGGCGCCCGTCGCCGGCGTTCACCACGTGCACATGCGGTGCCACATGCTGCGCAATGAGGTACGGCGCGCCCGATTCGCTGTGGCGCACCACGAACAGGTCCGCGGCCATGGCACTCAGGTTGGCGATGGTGTCGAGCAGCGACTCGCCCTTGGTGGCCGAGGAGCGCGCGATGTCGAGGTTGATGACGTCGGCGGAAAGGCGCTTGGCCGCGATCTCGAAGGTGGTGCGGGTGCGCGTCGAGTTCTCGAAGAACAGGTTGAACACGCTCTTGCCGCGCAGGAGCGGCACCTTCTTCACCTCGCGGTCGCTCACGCTCGTGAAGTTGGCGGCGGTGTCGAGGATGTGCGTGACGATGTCCTTGGGCAGGCCCTCGATCGACAGCAGGTGGATCAACTCGCCGTTCTTGTTGAGCTGCGGGTTTCGCTTGTAGAGCATCAGCTGTTCTCCTCCACTTTGAGACTGAACGCACCGTCTTCCGCACGGGCGAGCGCGAGGAGTTGGGTATCGGGCAGCGCGAGTTTCGCGGCCGCGAAATCGGCCGCCACCGGCAGCTCGCGTCCACCGCGGTCGACCAGCACCGCAAGCCGCACGCACGCCGGGCGGCCGAAGTCGAACAACTCGTTGAGCACCGCGCGAATGGTGCGGCCGGTGTAGAGCACGTCGTCCAGCAGCAGCACGTCGGCGCCGTTCACGTCGAAGGGGAGCGCGGTCTGCGCGCTGGCCGAAAGGCCGCGGCGCGCGAAGTCGTCGCGGTGCATGGCCGACGAAATGACGCCGGGCGCGCCGGCAAGGCCCAGGTCTTTTTGCAGCCGCTCGACCAGCCAGGCGCCGCCGGAGGTAATGCCCACCAGTTTCGTTTCTGTGCGCATCAGCGCTTTCACGCCGTTCAGCAGCTCCTTGTAGAGCGCTTCGGCATCGGGTATTGAACTCAAGGGAGGCTCCTCAAAAATTGTTCCAGGATGATGCAGGCGGAAGCGGCATCGGCGTCTCGTGCGCCCGAGGCCAGCGCCTCTGTGGTGCTGTATCGCTCGTCGACCTCGAACACCTGAAGATTGAAACGGCCGCGCAGCTGGCGCGCAAACTTCTGCGCGCGGCGGGTGTTCTCGTGGGGGGCGCCGTCGGGGTGATACGGCACACCTACAACCAATGCGTCGGGCTGCCATTCCTTGATGCGCGCCTCGACCTGCGCAAAGCGGGCATCGCCCTCGGCCTTGATGGTGGCCTGCGGCGTGGCGGCGCCCAGCAGGCGGTTTCCGCTCGCGACGCCGGTTCGCTTCAGGCCGAAGTCGAAGGCCAGGAAGCTCTGGAAATGAGAAGGAACGGCAACGGAAACAGGAGAAGCGGAGGGAACGGGAGCGTCTGGCATGGCAGCGGCCATCACGCGTGTCCCGCTTCCGGCGACAGTTTCCAGGCCTCGAGGCCCAGCAGCATCAGCGCCTTGTCGTAGCGCTGCTCGATGGGGGTGTCGAAGATCACGGCCGGATCGGCGCTCACCGTCAGCCAGCTGTTTTCAGCCAGTTCCGATTCGAGCTGGCCCTCGCCCCAGGCCGAATAGCCCAGCGAAACCAGCACCTTGCGCGGTCCGGCGCCGGTGGCCAGGGCCTCCAGCACGTCCTTGGAGGTGGTCATTTCAAGGCCGCCGGGGATGGTCATGGTCGAGGCGTAGACCGACTCCTCGGGCTTTTCGGCGTGGGAGAACACGGGCTCGTGCAGCACGAAGCCGCGCTCGGTTTGCACCGGGCCACCCTGGAAAACCGGCGCGTCGCCGAGTTCGGGGCGCGCCAGGTGGAGCTCGATCTTCTCGAACAGCACCTTCAGGTTGATGTCGCTGGGTTTGTTGATCACAAGGCCGAGCGCACCGCGCTCGCTGTGCTCGCAGAGGTAGACGACGCTGCGGTTGAAAGTTTTATCTTCCATCCCCGGCATCGCTATCAAAAAGTGATGCGTGAGGTTCATCGGGGCAGAATCGGAAGCCATATGCCGCCGATTTTACTGGCCGTCGACAAGACCTATCCCAAAGGGCTCATGTGGTTTCGCCGCGACCTGCGCGTGGACGACAACGCGGCGCTCTACCACGCCCTGCGGGCCTGCCGCCAGGTGGTGTGCGTTTTCGTGTTCGACCGGGCCATTCTGGACCCCCTGCCCCCGGCCGACCGCCGGGTGGAATTCATCCGCGAGTCGCTCGTGGAGCTCGATGCCGAGCTGCGCGACCTGAGCGGCGGGCTCATCGTGCGCCATGCCGCCGCGGTCGACGAGCTTCCGGCGCTGGCGCACGCGCTGGACGTGCAGGCCGTGTTTGCCAACCGGGACGACGAGCCCGACGCGCTGGCGCGCGATGCCCAGGTGCTCGGCGCACTGGCCAATGCGGGCGTGGCTTTTCACACCTACAAGGACTCGACCGTCTTCGACCGCGACGAGGTAATGACCAAGACCGGCCAGCCCTACACGGTGTTCACGCCCTACAAGCGGGCCTGGCTGGCCAAGGTGGATTCGTTCTTTCTCAAGTCGTACCCGGTTCGGGCGTATGCCGACGCGCTGGCCGCCCCGCCCGAGCCGTGGCGCGCGCCGGCGCCCTCGCTCGAGGAAATCGGCTTTCAGCAAACCAACCTTTCCGAGCTCGAGATTCCCACCGGCACCCAAGGGGCGGCGGCGCTGTTCGAAGACTTTTTCCAGCGCATCGACCGCTACGATGCGGCGCGCAATTTTCCGGCGGTGCGGGGGCCCAGCTACCTGGGCGTGCACCTGCGCTTCGGCACGGTGTCGATCCGCCAAGTGGCGGGGGTTGCGCACCAGCTTTCGCTGCAGGGCGATGCGGGCGCGGCCACCTGGCTCAGCGAGCTGATCTGGCGGGAGTTCTACTTCCAGATCCTGGCGCACTTCCCGCACGTGCATTCGGGCGGCGAATCGAAGAGCTTTCGCCCCGAGTACGACAAGATCCAGTGGCATCACGGCAAGCATGCCGACCAGCTGTTCGAGGCGTGGTGCCAGGGCCGCACCGGCTACCCGCTGGTGGACGCGGCCATGATGCAGATCAACCAGAGCGGCTACATGCACAACCGCCTGCGCATGGTGACGGCAAGCTTTCTCTGCAAGGACCTGGGGCTGGACTGGCGGCGCGGCGAGCGCTACTTTGCGCTGCACCTGAACGACTTCGAGCTGGCCTCGAACAACGGCGGCTGGCAATGGGCAAGCTCGAGCGGCTGCGATGCGCAGCCCTACTTCCGCATCTTCAACCCCGTCACGCAGAGCGAGCGCTTCGACCCCGAGGGCAAGTTCATCCGCCGCTACCTGCCGCAGCTGGCGGGGCTGTCGAATGCCGCGATCCACTCGCCCTGGACGGCCTCGCCCGTAGAGCTGGAAGCGGCGGGCATCAAGCTCGGGGAGACCTACCCCAGGCCGGTGGTCGACCATGCCGAGGCGCGCGAGAAAACGCTGCAGCGCTACGGCGCGGCACGGGCGAAGGCGCTGCAAAAGTAAAGGGGCCCGGCGGGCCCCTTTACTGGTCGAGCTCCGGAGAGCTTCAAGCCGCCGCGGCCAATGCCGGTTCGCTCGTGTACGCACGCACCAGGCGCAGCAGCTCGTCTTCGGAGTACGGCTTGCCCAGGTAGTGGTTCACGCCCAGCGTGCGTGCGTAGTCCCGGTGCTTCTCGGCAATGCGCGAGGTGATCATGATGATCGGCAGGCCGGCCATCGACTCGTCCGCACGGATGTTGCGGGCCAGGTCGAAGCCGTCCATGCGCGGCATCTCGATGTCGGACAGCACCACCGCCGGCCGCTCCTGCTGCAGCCGCTCGAGCGCCTGCAGGCCGTCGGCCGCGAGCGACACGCGGTAGCCTTCGCGCTGCAGCAGGCGCTGCGTCACGCGGCGCACAGTAATCGAGTCGTCGACCACCAGCACCAGCGGAACCTGCGGCACCGGCGGAGCCAGCATCGGCAACGGCTCTTGCGGGGCGCCGTGGTCGGCTTCGGCCGATCCGCCCTGCGCGGACACGGCCAGCGCGGCGGCCTGGCGCATGCGCGCCTGTTCGCCGTGCACCGCGGCCAGCGCCACGGGGTTGTAGATCAGCGCCACCGCGCCGGAAGCCAGCACCGAGATGCCCGCCAGACCCGGCAGGCGCGCGAGTTGCGGCCCGAGGTTCTTGACCACGACTTCCTGGTTGCCCAGCACTTCGTCCACGTGCAGGCCCACGCGCTGTGCCGCGCTTCGCACGATCACGACGGTGTTGTTCTTGCTGGTGGGATGCTCGCTGCGCGCCGAGGCCTGCAGCAAAGCACCGGCCCAGTAGAAGGGCACCTGCTCGCTGCCGAACGGATGGCTGTTGTGCAGGTAGGCGGCTTCGAGCTCGGTGCTGCTCACGCGCTGCACCAGCTCCACCAGGTTGGACGGCACGCCGATCGACACCTCGCCGGCACGCAGCATCACCACGTGCGTCACCGCGGTGGTGAGCGGCAGCACCAGCTTGAAGGTGGTGCCCTGCCCGGCCGTGCTGTGCGTTTCGATGCGGCCGCCGAGCGCCGCGATCTGCGCGCGCACCACGTCCATGCCGATGCCGCGGCCGGCCAGTTCGGACACCTGCCCCGCCGTGGAGAAGCCGGGCTTGAAGATCAGCTCGGTGGCTTCTTCGGGCGAGAGTTCCTGGCCCGGCTCGAGCAGGCCCAGCGTGCGGGCACGTTCGGCAATGCGCTTGTGGTCCAGGCCGGCGCCGTCGTCGCGGAAGCTCACCGAGACGTCGTTGCCTTCATGGTGCAGGTCGATCACGATCAGGCCGCTGGCGTCCTTGCCGGCCTTTTCACGCGCGGCCGGGTCTTCGATGCCGTGCGCCACGCAATTGCGCAGCAGGTGCTCGAAGGCGGGCGTCATCCGGTCGAGCACGCCGCGGTCCATCTCGATGGAGCCGCCGACGATGTCCAGCCGCACCTGCTTGCCGGTGTCTTTCGACGCCTGGCGCACCACGCGGTAAAGGCGGTCCGAAATGCCCTCGAACTCCACCATGCGCGTGCGCAGCAGGCCGCGCTGCAGTTCACGCGTCTGGCGTGCCTGCACGCTCAGGTCGTCTTCCGTGGCCTGCACCGTCTTTTGCAGCGTGCGCTGCACGGTGGCCACGTCGTTCACCGACTCGGCCATCATGCGCGTGAGTTCCTGCACGCGGGTGAAGCGGTCGAACTCGAGCGGGTCGAAGCTCTGCTGCGAATCCTTGGCTTGCGCCAGGCGGGACTGCATCTGGCTTTCGGCCTGCACTTCGATGTCGCGCAGTTGCTGGCGCAGGCGGTCGAGGTTGCCCGTCAGGTCGGAGAGCGAACCGCGCAGCTGGCCCAGTTCGGCCTCGAGGCGCGAACGCGTGATGATGACCTCGCCGGTCTGCGCCACCAGGCGGTCGAGCAGCTGGGTGCGGATGCGAACGGCCTGGGTAGACGCCGTGCGCAGCGGTGCGAGCAGCGCCGGAGCCGGACGCGGCAGGAGCGACGGCACGGCGGCCGTTTCCACGGCATCCGCGTTCTGGTCGCCGCCGGCAGCAATCTCGTCGTTGGCGGGCACGCCGGCTTCGGCGGCAACCTGCACCAGTTGAACGCCCGGCTGGGCAGCGGTTGCCGCCACCACTAGCTGGGCCACTTCGGCCTGGGTGGCATCGTCCGCCGCGCGCAGCGCGTCGAAGGTGGACTGCAGCGAATCGAGCCGCGTGAGCAGTTTTTCGATTTCGGCCCGATCGGCACCGCCCTGGGTACCCAGGACTTCGATCTCCGACTCCATGCGGTGCGCCCGCTCGCCAAGGCGCATGGCGCCGGCCAGCCGGGCACTGCCCTTGAGCGTGTGCAGCGTGCGCAGCACCGAGGCGCGGGGCGCGTTGTCGTCAGGGTGGTGCGCCCACTGGCGCAGCGCCTGGCCGAGCTGCGGCAGCAGTTCCGCGGCCTCTTCCTCGAAGATCGGGAAAAGGTCGACGTCGACCGCATCGGCCACGTCGATCGCGTCTTCGGAGTCGTCCAGCGCCACGTCGGCAACGCTGTCGGTGGCCACCATGTGCTGCAGCGGCCGCACATCGGCACGAGCGGCAGCCTCGGCCGGCATGGGCGCGGCGGCAATGTCGCGCAGCGCCTGCAGCGTTCCCTCGGACGGCTCGCGCAGGAAGCCCACGGCAAACTGGTGCAGCAGGCGGCGCAGCTCGTCGGCCGCGGCAACCAGCACCACACCCTGCTCACGCGTACCGCTGCCCTGCATTTGCAGATGCTGCAGCGCGGCTTCGAGCAGGCGGGCCATGCCCGAAAGGCTGTGGAAGCCGACCGTGGCCGAGCTGCCGGCCAGCGAATGCGCCAGCGCGACGGTCGAATCGGACAGGCGCTCGTGCGATTCGAGCGCCCACTCGCCGACTTCGGTGGCCAGTTGCCTGGACCATTCGTCGGCTTCGTTGAGATAGACGTTGTAGAGCGCAATGCCGATGCGCAGCGGTCCGATGACCTTGACCTGGTCATCCGCACCGGAGGGCGCAGCCGCCTCGGCGGTTTCCTGCACTTCGGCTTCGGGCTCAGGTTCGGGCTGCGGCGCTTCTTCGGCAACTGCAACCGCGTCTGCAACCGCCACCGGCGGCTCGACCGGCTCAGGCGCTGCCGCGGGCGTTTCGTCCACGGCTGCAACGGGTTCTTCCGGTGCCAGCAGGAACGCCGGTTCGGTGACCGCGGGCTCTTCTTGCACCGGCTCGGCCGCGGCAACGGCCACAGGCTCGCTCTCCTTGGCCTGCAAGGGCTCGGGTGCCCAGTCCAGGTCGGGCAGTGCCACGGGCGTTTGCAGCAGCTCAGGCGTGGCGACCGGCGCGGGTTCTTCGGCGGGTTCGACGGCAAATTGAGCGGCGGACGGTGCGGGCTCTGCCTTTTCGGGCGGCGCCAGGAAATCGAAATCTCCGCTGCCGGTCAGCACTTCGAAAGACTCTTCCGGGCTCGGCTTGGTATCGAAGTCGAGGAAGTCGGTCGATGCGAAGTCGTCGTCGGTTTCGTGCTTGGCGGGTTGCTCCAGCACCTGCGGCGGCAATTCGAAGTCCGGGGCGGGCGCGGCGGCTGGCGACGCGACGGGTGACAGCGCCAGATCTGGCAAGCCGCGCAGTTCCGAAAGCTCGGGCAACTCCGGCAGTTCCGGCATCGGCAGGGGAGCAGCCACGGGCGGCTCTGCGGCAATATGGCGCGCGGCCACCGCAAGGGCGTCCGCATCGACGCGCGGCGGCGCGGTCGGCACGGGTTCGCCGGCCAGCAGGGCGTTGGCCACTCGGCTGAAATGCGACGACTGCCAGCTGTGCTGGGCGCCTGACGCAATGGCTTCCACCCATTCGCTGAATTCGCCGAGTGCATTGCGGGTGGCGGAAAGCAGCTCGGGCGTGGCGTCGCGCTGGTCGGCCAGCCAGGTGTTGAGCACCTGCTCGAAGGACCAGGCGGCATCGCCGAAATCGGTGAGGCCGACCATGCGCGAGCTGCCCTTGAGCGTGTGGAACGCACGCCGCAGGATGGTGAGCTCTTCGGTGTCGTCGGGGTGGCCGCCGAGTTCGTCGATGGCGGCCAGGCCGTTCTGCACCACCTCGCGGGCCTCGTCGAGGAAGATATTCTGCAGGTCGTCTTCTTCGAGCTCGGTCACTTCAGTGTCGGGCAGCGCCGCGGGACCGGTAATCTTGTTGGTCCAGCTGTCGGCCTTGCGGCTGAATTCCTCGATGGGCGACACCTTCGCCTTGCGGTTGGGCGTGGCCAGCGCGGCCAGCTTCGAGGCGATCTGTGCGTCGACCTCTTCGATGCTGAGCACGGCTTCGGCGCCCGCGGGCTTGCCATCCGCCACCGCGGTATCGGCGGCATCGCTGTCGGCGGCCTGGCGGCCCATCAGCGGCTTGAGTTCACCGGCTTCGGCGTCGAACACGAACAGGCGCTTGGCCAGCGCCGGCTGGTAGCCCAGCATGTCGATCAGGAAGCCGAGCGCGCCCAGGTTGTTGCCCAGCGCATCGAAGCTGTGCATTTCCTCGACGGGAGATGCGTTGCCCACGAGCATCTGCTCGACGTCGTCGCGCATGCGCTGCACGGTGTGCGCGGCCTGCTCGAGGCCCAGCACCGAGAACACGCCGCGCATTTGCAGCAACTGGCTCGGCACGGTGCGCAGCAGCGCCTTTTCGGCCGGGCGGCGGAAGTACTGGTCGAGCGACTTTTCAAGCTCGCTCAGGTGGCTGCGCAGCTCGTCGACCACGGTACCCATGGTCTGGCGATCGCTCACGCGGCGATACAGGTCTTCCATCCAGGGCTCGAGCGGCTCCGAATGGCCGCCAGCGCGCACGCGCTCGATGCGGCCGGCCAGCTGCAGCGTGCGGGAGGTGAGCTGCGGATCGCTCGGGTCCAGATCTTCGAGCGCGGCTTCCAGGTAGAGCACCGAGGTGGCGACTTCCATCGCGAGCTCGGTGTCCGGCACCTGGCCGGTGCGCACGGAAGCCTCGACCGCATGCGTCAGCGCTTCCACCATCGGCAGGCTCGGCGGATGCAGCTTCTGCAGCGATTCGCCCAACTGGGCGAAGGTGTCGGCCACTTGGCGGGTGCGGGTGACGTCGCCGCCCGAAAGCGCCGACCACATTTCCTTGGCGGTTTCGATGCGCTTGCGGGCTTGCGTGAGCACCAGCGGATCGAAGCGGCCGAACTGCTCGACGCTGTAGTTGATGTACGGCTCGCTCGCAACGCCCCAGGCGCTGCGCACGGTGCGCAGCGTGGCGGCGTCGTCGCGGCCGGTAGGCACGGCTTGCGCGCAGAAGAACAGCAGGTCCTGGCCGAGCCGGTCGGACACGGTGCTGTCGCCGCGTGCCAGCGTGGCGTATTGCAGCAGCACGCGCGAAGCCGCTCGCTTCACGTACGAATCGGCGGGAATCAGCTCGAGCGCCAGGGCCTCGAAGAAGCCCGCGGCCAGCGTCCAGAAGCTCGCGACGCGGGGCAGCAGCGCGCCGCGTCCGAGCCCCAGGCACAGGGCGTGCAGCCGGCGAGCGGCCTGCGCGTCGCCGGTCTTGACCAGCTGCAGCACTTCGCGGTCGAGCCGCGAACGCACCGCCGGGTCATAGGCCAACGCGGCCTGGGTGAGCGCGGGACGGACTTCGACCCAGCGCCAGGCAATGCTCCACAGGTCTGCCGGGTGAACGCGCTCGTTGCCGACCAGTTCGAGCACATCGCGGTACTGCGGAAACAGCGCCACCGACGACACGGGCTTGCCGGCCAGCAGCGCGTTGAGGAAATCGACGACGGCAAAGCCGGCGCGCTCGATCTTTACGACCGCGCTCTCGGTGCAGCGCTGCGGTTCGGCAATGAAGCCCTGGACCGCGAATTCGATGGAGCCGAGCACCAGCGCCGGAGCGGTGTTGCCCACCATCTGCAAGGCACCGACGGACTGGTGCAGTTGCTGGCGAGCCATTTGCAGCGGGCCGCTCTCGAGTTCCGAGGTATTGCCCACGTCGCGCACAAAGCGACGCAGCGACTTGGCAACGCTGTCGAGGGATTTCTGGATTTCTCCCAGAACCCAGGCCAGCGGCCCAAGGTCTTCGGTGGCCGGCACATTGCCAGCGAGGGGGGCCGTGGCAGGGGTTTGAATCGACACGTTGGATGCTCGCCGTTCTTATCTCTTGTCAGGCAATTTTGAAACGGGCGACGGAGCGGCGCAGTTCTTCGGCCATCTGCGAAAGCTCGCGCACCTGCTGGGCGGTGGTACGGGTACCTTCTCCGGTCTGCTCGGTCACCGCAAAAATGTGCTGGATGTTGGCAGCCACCACGTTGGCCGAATCGGCTTCGCGGGAGGCGGATTGCGAAATCTGCTCAATCAGTTCTGCAAGGCGGCGCGACACGCGGTCAATCTCCGTCAGTGCGGTACCGGCATTGTCGGACAGCTTGGCCCCTTCGACCACACCCTGCGTGGAACGCTCCATGGCGCCCACCGCGTCTTGCGTGTCGGTCTGAATGGCCTTCACCAGCGCCGAAATCTGGCGCGTGGCGTCCGCGGAGCGTTCAGCCAGCCGCTGCACTTCTTCCGCCACCACCGAGAAGCCGCGACCGGCTTCACCGGCCGATGCGGCCTGAATGGCGGCGTTCAGCGCCAGCACGTTCGTCTGTTCGGTAATGTCCGAGATCAGCTCGGTGATTTCACCGATCTCCTGCGAGGATTCGCCCAGGCGCTTGATCCGCTTGGAGGTTTCCTGGATCTGGTCGCGGATGGAGTTCATACCGCCGATGGCGTTCTGCACGGCCTGCAGGCCCGACGATGCGGCTTGCAGCGACTGGCGCGCCACCGTGGCGGACTCTTGCGCTTGCGAGGACACGCCGTTGATTCGCTCGGCCATGGTCAGCACCGACTGGCCGGTTTCGCGAATTTCGCGCAGCTGTTCGGTCGAGGCGGCGAGCAGTTCGGTCGAGGTGCTTTCCACCTGCGACGTGGTCTGCGCCACGCGGGTTGCCGTGTTCTGCACGTTGCCCACCAGCAGTCGCAGTTCTTCCACCGTGTAGTTCACCGAGTCGGCAATGGCGCCGGTGATGTCCTCGGTCACGGTGGCTTCCTGCGTCAGGTCGCCTTCGGCCACTGTCTGCAGTTCGTTCATCAGCCGAAGAATGGCGGCCTGGTTGGCGTTGTTGATGCGGCCGGCTTCGTCGCTGGCCTGTTCGGCCGCGAGACGTTCGCGTTCGGCGATGGCGGCACGTTCACGGCCTTCGCGCACCTGCACGAAACCGATGGCGCCTGCCAGGGCCAGGGCGGCCAGCGACAGCACGAACAGCAGCACGATGGTTCCAGCGCCCAGGCCGGTGCGTGCGGAGAGCTTGTCCTGCAGCTCGCCGAGCGATTTGCGCAGCGGTTCGCTGTCGGTCAGGATGGAAGCCTGCGCTTCGCGCGCGGCCACCAGGCCCTGCAGGTTGCCCAGAATGGCGGAGGCCTGCGTGCGCATCTGCTCGTAGGTCTTCAGGATGGCTTCAAGCTGCTGGCGCGTTTGCGGGTCCTTGGAGCCGGGGAAGCGCTGCTGCGCATTGCCGTCCAGCAGGCCGCGGGTGGTTTCCTGGAAGGTGTTCAGGTCCTTGCCGAGCAGGAACACGGCGTCGGGGTTCACGCCCTCGACCGTGAAGAATTCGTTGGTCGACTTGCCGATGCGCTGGGTCAGCATCACGAGCTGGCCGGCGGCCGAGATTTCAGGCAGCGTGGCGTTCTGCTGCATCTTCAGCGAAGCGACGGTTTCCGTCATTTCGAGCAGCGCGGACGATTGCTGGTTGATGTCGCGCAAGGCGGCGCCCACCTGGGTCAGGATCTGGCGCTGCGACAGCACGACCTTGGCGCTGGCATCCGCACGGGCGACCAGCGGGTTGATCTTGGCCATGTCCTCGTCGTACTGGTTGCCCACGCGTTCGAGGCGCAGGGCATCGTCGCCGTTGGTCAGGCCCTGCACGCGGCGCGTGAGGTCGTCGGCGCTGTCCTTCACTTCGACGAACGCGGGCGCACTGCCCACGAGGGCCTGCGAGATCGATTTGGCGAGACGCTGCGACTGCATCAGCGACTGGCCGGTGGCGGCCACCTGCTGCGCGAGGCGCTCGGCGCGAAGAATGGCCGAACCGGCCACCAGCAACAGCAGCAGCACCACCACAGCCAGCATGATCGCAAGGATCCGCTGCTGGCGCGCCGGCCTGGAGCCGGCCTTGGCGGCTGCGGCCTGCGCTTCGTCGAGCGGGCCTGCGGCTGCCTCGTTGGCTGCTTCGCTGGGAGGCAGCGCGCCGCCGTCGGCAAAGCCGGTGGGCGCGGGGTCGGCGGCGGAGCGGCCTTGTTTTCGGGCGAGGCGGACGGTCTTCTCGTCCAGCGCCTGCACCGTATCGACATCGTCGAGCGACAAGGTGGAACCTGAGCCGTCGACGCGGGCCTTTTCGTTGCCGCTGTTCGCGGGCAGTAATTTCTTGAACTTGTCGGCGATCGAGCTCACGGTCGGTCCTTCAGGGTGGTTGTCTTTGGGCTGTGCGAAAGCACTAGGCGCCAATACTCAAAAACTCGGGTTGCTGCGAAAGCGCCTGCAGGTTGATCTCCTGCCAGCGCTCACCCGCCGCATCGGTGTACAGATGCCCCAGCCACGCGGGTGCTTCTGCGCTTGGCGGCTCCGCGGCCGTGAAGGCCTCGGCGCCGCGCAACCCCGCCAGTCGGTCGACCAGCAATGCGCAGTTGACTTCGAGCAGCTCGTTGAGGGCAACGAGCCGCGATTGCATCCGGGCCGCCTCGGTGGCGGCCGGTCCGCTCGGAACGCCCGAGGCGAATGCCGACAGCTGCACCACGCCGAAGAGGCCGCCGCGCAGGTTGGCAACGCCAAGGAACCAGGGCTCCGTGTAGGGCACGGGCTGGGGGGGCGTCCAGGGAAAAATTTCGCCCGCGTGGCCGAGAGGAAAGAGGTACTTGCCCTCTCCCGCCTCGACCGCGAGCCACGTGGCGGCGACGCCAGTCGTGCGTGCGGCCTGCAGGCGGCTTGCTAGCCGGGACTGGAAGGCTCGGAGAGCGTCGCGATTCGCCATGGACTCGGTCGGCTCCAGCTCAGGCGAGCGCGGTGATCTTCGACATCAGGTCGGCCTCGTTGACCGGCTTCACGATGTAGTCGCGAGCGCCCTGGCGCATGCCCCAGACGCGATCGGTTTCTTGGTTCTTGCTGGTGCACAGGATGATCGGGATGGTGCCGTACTTCGGGTCGCGGGCAATCGCGCGCGTCAGCTGAAAGCCGTTCTGGCCGGGCATGACCACGTCCATGAGGATCAGGTCGGGCTGCTCCTCTTCGAGACGGCGCATGGCGTCGTCGGCGTTTTCGGCGGTCTTGACGGCAAAGCCGTTCTTGCGGAGCAGGTCTGACAGGAACACCAGTTCCGTCTTGGAGTCGTCGACGACGAGGATTTTTCGAATGGGCATTACTGCACTTCCTGTTGAACAATGCCAAACTGCTGCACGGCCTGCAGCAGCTGGTCTTTGGTGAAAGGTTTGGTCAGGTAGTCCTGCGACCCGACCATGCGGCCGCGAGCCTTGTCGAAGACGCCGTCTTTCGAAGAGAGCATCACGACCGGAACATTGGAGAATTGAGCGTTGCGCTTGATGATGGCGCAGGTCTGATAACCGTCCAGGCGGGGCATCAGGATGTCGCAGAAAATCAGATGCGGCTTGTGATCGTTGATTTTCGAGAGCGCGTCAAAGCCGTCTTCCGCAAGAAGAACCTCGTGCCCGCCCTGCTTCAGAAATATTTCGGCACTGCGCCGGATCGTATTGCTGTCATCGATGACAAGCACCTTGTAACCTGATCCATTCGGCCCCATTGCACACACTCCTGCTGAGATGAGACTTGGATGCCCGCCGCGCCGTACATCGACGCAAATCGCGTAGCCCTATGCCATGCTCTTCAGATTTCAACCATTTCGAAGTCTTCCTTGCGCGCACCGCACTCAGGACAGGTCCAGTTCATCGGGACATCGGCCCAGGCCGTGCCTGCCGCGATGCCGTCCTCCGGCACACCAACCGCTTCGTCATAGATCCACCCACAAATCAGGCACATCCAAGTTTTCGTATTCATCGGAGCTTAAAGTCCTTGTTCATTAAATGCAACGAGTGTATCTATGCGTATCTCACTGGCGGACGGTAAACGTCGCGCCTATGCCACCATCCAGGGGATTTTGCCCGGCGTATGACCATTTACTTACATCCAGCAGACAACGCCCGCAAACCGGGCGATCTTAACGACCCCCCGGCGGACGCCGAAGAGGTTGCCGAGCGCGACCTGAATCCGCCCTGCGTGCTGGTCTTCAACGCCAGCGATCCGAGCGGCGCCGGCGGCCTGGGCGCCGATGCCCTGGCCATGGCGTCGGTGGGCGCCCACATGCTTCCCGTGGTCACGGGGGCCTACGCCCGGGACACGGCCGAGATATTCGACCATTTCGCCTTCGACGAAGAGGCCGTGGCCGAGCAGGCGCGCGCCATCCTCGAGGACGTGGAAGTCCAGCTCATCAAGGTGGGATTCGTGGGCAGCCCCGACACCCTGAGCACCATCGCCGAGACCGCCTCCGACTACCCCGAGGTGCCCCTGGTGGCCTATATGCCCAACCTCTCGTGGTGGGACGAGAACCTGATCGAGCCCTATCTGGACGCTTTTCGGGAGTTACTTCTTCCCCAGGCCACAGTGTTGGTTGGAAACCACAGTACGCTCTGGCGATGGCTGCTTCCCGACTGGAGCGGCGACCGTCCGCCCGGTGCGCGCGACATTGCCAAGGCCGCGGGGGAGTTCGGCGTGCCCTACACCCTGGTGACCGGCATGGTGCTGCCCGACCAGTTCATCGACAACGTGCTGGCCTCCCCGCAGTCAGTGCTCGCCAGCGAGAAATACGAGCGGCTCGAAGCCGTTTTTGCCGGCGCCGGCGACACCTTGTCGGCCGCGCTTGCCGCCCTGCTCGCAAGCGGCACCGACCTGGTGGCCGCCACCAGCGAAGCCCTGGCCTACATGGACCGCTGCCTGGACGCGGGCTTCAGGCCCGGCATGGGCCATGTGCTGCCCGACCGCCTGTTCTGGGCCGAGCCCGAAGACGACGAAGACGACGGTGAAGACCCCGACGCGTCCCCAGACTTTGCCCTGCCCCCTCACGACACCAGACATTGATGCCAAACGCTGACCAAAACGACATTCTTTTCGACCGCGCCCGCGCCGTCATTCCCGGCGGCGTCAATTCGCCCGTGCGCGCCTTCAAGGCCGTGGGCGGCACGCCGCGCTTCATCCGCCGTGCCGAAGGCGCCTACTTCTGGGACGCCAACGACAAGCGCTACATCGACTACATCGGATCGTGGGGGCCGATGATCCTGGGCCACGGCCACCCGGCCGTCGTGGAGGCGGTGCAGAAGGCCGTGCTCGAGGGCTTCTCGTACGGCGCGCCCACCGAGCGCGAAATCGAGCTGGCCGAAGCCATCCTCGCGCTGGTGCCCTCGATGGAGATGGTACGGCTCGTGAGCTCGGGCACCGAAGCCGCCATGAGCGCGCTCCGCCTGGCGCGCGGCGCTACCGGCCGCAAGCACATCATCAAGTTCGAAGGCTGCTACCACGGCCACGCCGATGCGCTGCTGGTCAAGGCGGGCTCCGGCCTGGCCACTTTCGGCCATCCCACCTCGGCCGGCGTACCGCCCGAGGTTACGCAGCACACGCTGGTGCTCGAGTACAACAACATCGCGCAGCTCGAAGAAGCCTTTGCGCTGCATGGCAACGACATCGCCTGCCTGATGATCGAGGCGATTGCCGGCAACATGAACTTCGTGCGAGCCACGCCCCAATTTGCCAAGCGCTGCCGCGACCTGTGCACGCAGCACGGCGCGCTGCTGGTGTTCGACGAAGTGATGACCGGCTTTCGCGTGGGGCTGCACGGCGCCCAAGGCGTGCTGGGCATCACGCCCGACCTCACGGTGCTCGGCAAGGTCATCGGCGGCGGCATGCCGCTAGCGGCTTTCGGCGGCCCGCGCGCCATCATGGAGCAGCTTGCGCCCCTGGGCCCGGTGTACCAGGCCGGCACGCTTTCGGGCAACCCCGTGGCCACGGCCTGCGGCCTGGCAACGCTGAAGGAAATCGCCAAGCCCGGCTTCTACGAAGCGCTGTCGAAGAAAACGCAGTCGCTCGTCGCGGGCCTCAAGGCTGCCGCGGCGGCCGAAGGCCAGCCCTTCAACGCCGACAGCGAAGGCGGCATGTTCGGCTTCTTCCTGATGAACGAACTGCCGCAGAACTACGCCACGGTGATGACCACCGACAACGCAAAGTTCAACGCGCTGTTCCACGGCCTGCTCGACCGCGGCGTGTACATCGCACCAGCGCTTTACGAAGCGGGCTTTGTGAGCGCCGCGCACAGCGACGACGACATTGCCGCCACGATCGAGGCTGCCAGGCAGATCTTCAAGGCCTCCGGGCCCCGCTAAGGGCGAACCTCCGGCCAAGAAAAAAGCCGGGCTGCGCACGCCAGCAAAACGCTGGCGGTACAGCCCGGCCTTGCCCGAAGGGCCGTTGATGCTCAGTGGCGGAAGTGGCGCACGCCCGAAAGCACCATGACCACGCCGCGCTCGTCGGCCGCGTCGATCACTTCCTGGTCGCGCATCGAACCACCGGGCTGAATGACGCAGCTCGCACCGGCGTCGACCACCACGTCGAGGCCGTCGCGGAACGGGAAGAAGGCATCGCTCGCCACCGCCGTGTCCTTGAGCGACAGGCCCGCATGCTCGGCCTTGATGCTCGCGATGCGCGCCGAATCGAGGCGACTCATCTGGCCCGCACCCACGCCCATGGTCATGCCACCGGCGCAGAACACGATGGCGTTGCTCTTCACGTACTTGGCCACCTTCCATGCGAACAGCAGGTCTTGCAGTTGCTCGGGCGTGGGTTGCTTCTTGGTGACCACCTTGAGGTCGCTGGCCGCGAGCTCGTGGTTGTCGGCGGTCTGGATCAACAGGCCCGAGCCGACGCGCTTCACGTCCATCGCGTTGCGGCCGTTGTCCCAGTCGGTGGCGCCGCCCTTGGGCAATGCAATCTCGAGCACGCGCACGTTGAGCTTTGCCTTGGTTGCCTGGAACACCTCGAGCGCCTCGGGCGTATAGCCAGGCGCCATCAGCACTTCGACGAACTGCTTGTTGACGGCCTGCGCAGTGGCAAGGTCCACCGGACGGTTGAAGGCGATGATGCCGCCGAAGGCCGAGGTCGGATCGGTCTTGAACGCCTTGCTGTAGGCCTCGAGCGCGTCCGCGCCCACGGCCACGCCGCACGGGTTGGCGTGCTTCACGATCACGCAAGCCGGCACGTCGAAGCTCTTCACGCATTCCCATGCGGCGTCTGCGTCGGCGATGTTGTTGTAGCTGAGCTCCTTGCCCTGCAACTGCTTGGCAGACACGAGCGAGCCGGGCGCCGGATGCTGGTCGCGGTAGAACGCGGCCTGCTGGTGCGGGTTCTCGCCGTAGCGCAGGTCTTGCACCTTCACGAAGCGGCCGTTGCTTTGTGCCGGGAACAGCGAGCGTGTGGGCGAAGGCTGGCCGATGCTGGCTTCGAAGTCGATGGCCGAGAGGTAGTCGCTGATGGCGCCGTCGTAGTCGGCAATGCGGTTGAACGCGGCCACCGAGAACGCGAACTTGGTCTTGTCGCTGAGCTTGCCGCCGGCCTGCAGCTCGGCCAGCGCCACGGGGTATTGCGAGGCGTCGGTCAGCACGCCCACGTCCTTCCAGTTCTTCGCGGCGCTGCGCACCATGGCCGGTCCGCCGATGTCGATGTTCTCGATCGCGTCTTCGAGCGTGCACCCGGCCTTGGCCACTGTGGCTTCAAACGGATAGAGATTGACCACCAGCAGGTCGATGGTGTCGATGCCGTGCTCCTTGATGGCCGCCACGTGCGCGGGCAGGTCGCGGCGCGCCAGCAGGCCGCCGTGAATCTTGGGATGCAGCGTCTTCACGCGGCCGTCGAGCATTTCAGGAAAACCGGTGTGGTCGGCCACTTCGGTCACGGGCAAGCCGGCATCGGCCAACAGCTTGGCGGTGCCGCCGGTAGACAGCAGCTTGATGCCGAGCGCATGCAGCGCCTGCGCAAATTCGAGGATGCCGGTTTTGTCGGAGACGGAAATGAGTGCGGTCTGGGCCATGGAATATGCCGTGTAGTTATTTCAAAAGTTTGTGTTCAACCAGCTTCTTGCGAAGCGTGTTGCGATTCAGGCCCAACCATTGCGCAGCCTTCGACTGGTTGCCCTCGGCGCGCGTCATCACGACATCGAGCAAGGGCTTCTCAACCACGCGCACGAGCATCTCGTACATGCCGTCGGGTTCGGTGCCGCGCAAATCGCGAAAGTAGCTGTCCAGACTGGTGCGAACGCAGTCCTCGATGTGTTTCTTGCTCATGCTTTTCTTCTCTTCTTCTCTCTCAATCAGCGGCGCAAGCCGCCTCCTCTTCACCGGACAGCTCTTCGGCCGCCTGGTGCACGGGCATGCGGTCCATGCGGTCCGCCAACCCGTCGAAATAATCGCCGACCGCACGCAGCTGCGCGGCGGAATCTTCGATGGTGTTCATCTGCGCGCGGAAGGCTTCTCCCTCCGGTAGCGTACGCACATACCAGCCGATGTGCTTGCGCGCAGTGCGCACGCCGCTGAACTCACCGTAGAGCGCATAGTGCTCCACCAGATGGTCGAGCAGCAAGCGGCGAACCTCTATGACCAGCGGCGGCGCAAGATGCGTACCCGTTGCAAGAAAGTGAGAAATCTCACGGAAGATCCAGGGCCGGCCTTGCGCCGCGCGGCCGATCATCACCGCATCGGCACCGGTGGCCGCGAGCACGTCGCGCGCCTTCTCCGGTGAATTGATGTCGCCGTTGGCCACCACGGGAATGCGCACCGCCGCCTTCACGGCGGCAATGGTGTCGTACTCGGCGCTGCCCTTGTAGCCTTGCTCTCGCGTGCGGCCATGCACGGTGAGCATCTGCACGCCGGCCGATTCGAAGTCGCGCGCGAGCCTCACCGCATTGCGGTGCTCCTGGCTCCAGCCAGTGCGCATCTTGAGCGTGACCGGCACGTTGAAAGGTTGAGCCGCATCCACCACCGCCTGCACGATCTCGCGCGCCAGCGGCTCGTCGCGCATCAGCGCCGAGCCGGCCCACTTGTTGCAGACCTTCTTGGCCGGGCAGCCCATGTTGATGTCGATGATCTGTGCGCCACGTTCGATGTTGTAGACCGTGGCCTCGGCCATCATGGCCGCATCGGTGCCGGCGATCTGCACCGCGATGGGGCCGGGCTCGCCGTCATGGTTGGCGCGGCGCGATGTCTTGAGCGTGTTCCACAGGTCTTTGCGCGAGGTCACCATCTCGCTGACCGCATAGCCCGCACCCAGTTGGCGGCACAGCATGCGGAACGGCCGGTCCGTCACGCCGGCCATGGGCGCGGCGAACAGGCGGTTTTCCAGCGTGTGAGTGCCGATCTGCAGGGTCATGGAGGAGAAAGCGTCGCGAGTTCGGCTGCTGAAAAATGAGGCACGATTGTAGCCACGCGGGATTTCGGCGAATGAAACGATTTGCGCTTGGGGTAGGGAAATAAAACCTGCGGTCCTCGGCGCTTTCTCCGACCTGTACAAGCAGGCGGGCTACCTATACTGCGTCGACTCATTTCACCCTATGCAAGCCTGGCTCGACGCTCTTCTGGCGCTACTCGCGCTTCCGCAATACGGACTCTCCACGCTGTTCATCGCGGCCTTTGTCTCGGCCACGCTGCTGCCGGTGGGCTCCGAGCCCATTCTGTTCGGCTTGCTCAAGCTCAACCCCGAACTGTTCTGGCCGGCGGTGCTGGTGGCAACGGCGGGCAACACGCTGGGCGGCGCGGTCGACTGGTGGATAGGCTACGGCGCGCACAAGGTCGCAGACAAATACTCGCACTCGAAACATCATGTGCGCGTATTGAGTTGGCTGGAGCGGCTCGGTCCCAAGGCGTGTCTCTTGAGCTGGCTGCCGATCGTCGGCGATCCGCTCTGCGCGGTCGCGGGTTGGCTCAAGCTGCCGTTCTGGCCATGTCTTGGCTACATGCTCATCGGCAAATTCTTGCGCTACGTGTGTATGACCGTCGCGCTGCTCTATATCTTTCCGGGGTAGTCCCGGCGCGCCCGCGTCAGCTCAACAGATCGTAGGGGCCGCCGCGTTCCAGCGCACGCTGGTAGGCCGGCCGCGCATAAATGCGCTCCAGGTAGGCCATGAGACGGGGGCGCGTTGCATTCAGGCCGCCGCGCGCCTGCGAGGCTTCGACGGGAAAGCTCATCTGGATGTCGGCGCCCGTGAATTCATTGCCCGCAAACCATTCGCTCTTGCCGAGCTCCGCTTCCATGAAGTTCAGGTGGCTCTCGATGTTGGGCATGATGATGGCCGCCTTGGCCTTGCCCGAGATCATCTTCGCGACCGGCTTCACGAAGAAAGGCATCTTGCTGCGCTCGATCTTGTCGAACACCAGCTTCAGCAGCAGCGGCGACATGGCCGTGCCTTCCGCGAAATGCATCCAGTAGCGGTAGCGCAGTGCCTCGGCCGTGCCCGGCGCCGGTGCCAGTTGGCCGTTGCCGTAGCGCTCGATCACCGTCTCGATGATTGCGCCCGATTCCGCGAGCGTGAGCCCGTCGTCCGTCGTGACCACCGGCGACTTGCCCAGTGGATGAACGGCCCGCAGCGAAGCAGGCGCCAACATGGTCTTCGCATCGCGCTGGTAGTGAACGATCTCGTAGGGCAGCCCGAGTTCTTCGAGCAGCCACAGCACGCGCTGCGAGCGCGAGTTGTTCAGGTGGTGGACGGTGAGCATAGGTCGGCAGGTGCTTGAAGGAAGGGCGTGCCTTTTCGTGGAACACCGCGGAACCGGCTTCGCCGGGCCGCTGGTGTTGCCCCCGGTGAGGGGGTTGGCGTAGCGACACGAAGTGCGCGAAGACTGGGGGTGAGCCAGTTAGGAGCTGAAGAGGAAGTTCATCACGTCGCCGTCCTTGACGACGTATTCCTTGCCTTCCGAACGCATCTTGCCCGCGTCCTTTGCGCCCTGCTCGCCCTTGTAGGCGATGTAGTCCTCGAAGGCGATGGTCTGGGCGCGGATGTAGCCCTTTTCGAAGTCACCGTGAATCACGCCGGCCGCCTGTGGGCCGGTGTCGCCGATGTGGATGGTCCAGGCGCGCACTTCCTTCACGCCCGCGGTGAAGTAGGTCTGCAGGCCCAGCAGCTTGAAGGCCGCGCGGATCAGGCGGTTGAGGCCCGGCTCTTCCTGGCCGATTTCGGCGAGGAACATCTTCTTGTCTTCGTCGTCCATCTCGGCCAGGTCGGCTTCGATCTTGGCGCAGATGGCGACCACGGGCGCGCCCTGCTTGGCGGCGTATTCGCGCAGGCGGTCGAGGTACGGGTTGTTCTCGAAGCCGTCTTCGGCCACGTTGCCGACGAACATCGCGGGCTTGGCGGTGATGAGCGTGAACGACTTCACCAGCGGCTGCTCTTCCTTGGTGAACTCGAGCGCGCGCACCGGCGTGTTCTCGTTCAGCGCGGCCTGGCAGCGCTCGAGCAGGCCGACGAGCTTCTGCGCGTCCTTGTCGCCCGAACGCGCCACCTTGGTGTGGCGGTGCAGCGCCTTCTCGACCGTGGCCAGGTCGGCCAGGCAGAGCTCGGTCTGGATCACTTCGATGTCGGAGATCGGGTCGACCTTGCCGGCCACGTGGATCACGTTCTCGTCGTCGAAGCAGCGCACCACGTTCACCGTGGCGTCGGTTTCGCGGATGTGCGCAAGAAACTTGTTGCCCAGGCCTTCGCCCGTACTGGCGCCGGCCACCAGGCCGGCAATGTCGACGAACTCGACGATGGCGGGCACCACGCGCTCGGGCTTGACGATCTCGCTGAGCTGCGCGAGCCGCGGGTCAGGCACTTCCACCACGCCCACGTTGGGCTCGATGGTGCAGAACGGATAGTTTTCCGCTGCGATACCGGCCTTGGTCAACGCATTGAAAAGGGTGGATTTACCGACGTTGGGCAGGCCGACGATGCCGCATTGCAAACTCATGGGGGGTCCTCTGGGTAACCCAGGATTTTAGGCGAGCCGGCTCAGCCATCGCCGGCGGGCTTTGCAAGACGGCTTGAAACCTCAGGGTTAGACCCATCAAGCAAACGTTTGCGCAAACGTTTTCGTTAGTTAATATCGGAGCCCCCGGCCAAGACCGGCGCCCCGCTCAACCACCTCAGGAGACACATCACCATGAAGTTCACCCGCCGTACGCTGCAAAGCGCAGCCGCACTGACGTTGCTGGGCGCCTTTGCCGCCACGCCCGCCCTCGCCCAGGAAAAGCCCAAGGTGGCGCTGGTCATGAAGTCGCTGGCCAACGAATTCTTCCGCACCATGGAAGACGGCGCCAAGGCGCACCAGAAAGCCAACGCCTCCCAATACACGCTGGTGGCCAACGGCATCAAGGACGAGACCGACACGGCCGCCCAGATCAAGATGGTCGAGCAGATGATGGCGCAGAAGATCAATGCGCTGGTCATTGCGCCAGCCGATTCGAAGGCGCTGGTGCCGGTGGTCAAGGCGGCCATCGACCGGGGCATCCTGGTCGTCAACATCGACAACCAGTTCGACGCCGCCGCGCTGAAGGAAAAGGGCATCCAGGTGCCGTTCGTCGGCCCGGACAACCGCGCCGGCGCCAAGCTGGTGGGCGATGAACTCGCCAAGAGCCTGAAGGCCGGCGACAAGGTCGGCATCATCGAAGGCGTGTCGACCACGTTCAATGCGCAGCAGCGCACCCTCGGCTACCAGGACGCAATGAAGGCCGCCGGCGTGACGGTGGTGGGCGTGCAGTCGGGCCAGTGGGAAATCGACAAGGGCAACACGGTGGCCGCCGGCATGATGCGCGAGCATCCCGACCTGAAGGCGCTGCTCGCGGGCAACGACAGCATGGCGCTCGGCGCGGTGGCTGCCGTCAAGGCCGCGGGCAAGACCGGCAAGGTGCTGGTGGTGGGCTACGACAACATCGGCGCCATCAAGCCGATGCTGAAGGACGGCCGCGTGCTTGCCACCGCCGACCAGTTCGCAGCCAAGCAGGCGGTGTTCGGCATCGAGACCGCGCTCAAGGCGCTGGCCGAGAAAAAGCCGCAGTCGAGCATGCCGGCTGAAGTGAAGACCGACGTGGTGCTGGTCACCAAGACGTCGGCCAAGTAAGCAACAACAAAAAGAGTCGCCGTTGAACGCATCCGCCGCCGCCATGAATACAGGTCTTGCCCCGCCCGTGCTCTCGCTGAGCGCGCTCGGCAAGGACTATGCGGCGCCGGTGCTCGACGACGTTTCTCTTGTGCTGAATGCCGGCGAGGTGCTCGCGCTCACGGGCGAGAACGGCGCCGGCAAGAGCACGCTCTCGAAAATCGTCTGCGGCCTGGTGCAGCCGACGCGCGGCCAGATGCTGCTGGGCGGCGGGCCGTTCCAGCCCGCATCGCGCCGCGACGCCGAGCGGTTGGGCGTGCGCATGGTCATGCAGGAGCTGGGGCTGGTCAACACGCTGTCGGTGGCCGAGAACCTGCTGCTCGACCGGCTGCCCAACCAGACCGGCTGGATTCGCCGCGGCAAGCTGCACGATCTGGCCGCGCAGCAGCTCGCAAAAATCGGCATGCAGAACATCGATCCGGCCACGCCCGTGGCGCGGCTCGGCATCGGCCAGCAGCAGATGGTCGAAATTGCGCGCAACCTGCAGGACGACACGCGCGTGCTGGTGCTCGACGAGCCCACAGCCATGCTCACGCCGCGCGAAACCTCGCACCTCTTCGAGCAGATCGAGCTGCTCAAGGCGCGCGGCGTAGCCATCGTCTATGTGTCGCACCGACTCGAGGAATTGCAGCGCATCGCCGACCGCGTGGCGGTGCTGCGCGACGGCCGGTTGGTCGACGTGCGCGCCATGGCCGGCGTGCGCGAGTCCGAACTGGTTCAGCGCATGGTTGGCCGTGCGGTGCATGAGCACGAAGGGCGCGACCGTCGCGTAGCAGGACCCGTTTTACTGAGCGCACGGGGCATCGGCCGTTCAGAGGTCGTGAAAGGCGTAGACATCGACCTGCATGCGGGCGAAGTCATGGGCTTGGCAGGGTTGGTCGGCTCGGGCCGGACCGAACTCGTGCGGCTGCTGTTCGGTGCCGACCGAGCCGACCGCGGCGAAATTCTTCTCTACGACGGTGTCTCCAGCACGCAACCGGTGCAGCGCGCCCACAAGGGCTGGCGCTCGCCGATGCAGGCCATCCGCGCGGGCATCGGCCTGGTGACCGAAGACCGCAAGTCGCAAGGGCTGCTGCTCACGCAATCGATTCGCGTCAACGCCACGTTGAGCGACCTGGGCGCCATCTCGCATGCCGGCTGGCTGCAACGCGCCAAGGAGCGCGGCATTGCCAGGCGGCTGGTGGAACTGCTGCGCATCCGCTCCCGCAGCATCGAGCAGCCCGTTGCCACCTTGAGCGGCGGCAACCAGCAGAAGGTGGTGTTCGCGCGCTGGCTGCACCGCGAATGCAAGGTGCTGCTGCTCGACGAGCCCACGCGCGGCGTGGACGTGGGTGCGCGGGCCGATCTCTATGCCGAGCTCGACCGCATGACCGACGCCGGCAAGGCGCTCTTGATGGTGTCGAGCGACCTGCGCGAGCTGATGGCCATGTGCGACCGCATCGGCGTGATGAGCGCCGGCCGGCTGGTCGCGGTGTTCGAGCGCGGCCAATGGAGCGAACGATCGCTGCTCGCCGCGGCATTCAGCGACGCGACGGGACGCGCCACCGAGCCAACGCCCGCCACGGCGGGATCTGCCATTTCCGATTCGAACAAGGCCCAACCAGCCTCCGCCGAGACACCATGAACGCAGCCGCCGCTACATCCGCCCAGCCCTCCGCTCTCAAGGGCCAGTTGGGCACCTACCTTGGCCTCTCGGTCGTGCTCGTGGGCATGGTCGTGCTCTTCGGTTCGCTGAGCGAGTACTTCTTTACCCGCGAAACCTTCATCTCGATTGCCAACGAAATTCCCGCGCTTGCGGTGATGGCTGTCGGCATGACCTTCGTGCTGATCATCGCGGGCATCGATCTTTCGGTGGGCTCGGTGCTCGCACTCAGCGCCGCGGTCACGGCCGCTGCCATCCTGCAGTGGCAGCTCCCGGTGCCGGTGGCTGCCGCGCTGGGCCTTGCGACCGGGCTGGTGTGCGGCACGGTCACGGGCGCGGTGTCGGTGGCATGGCGCCTTCCGAGCTTCATCGTCTCGCTGGGCATGCTCGAAGCGGTGCGAGGCGGTGCCTACCTGGTCACCGATTCGCGCACGCAGTATGTGGGCGACGCGATCTCCGGCTTGGCTGCGCCCTGGGTCGGCGGCATCTCCGCGGCCTTCGTGCTCGCGGTGGTGCTGGTGGCGGCGGGCCAGTTGGTGCTCACGCGCACGGTGTTCGGCCGGCATGTGGTGGGCATCGGCACCAATGAAGAAGCGATTCGGCTCGCGGGCATCGACCCGCGGCCTATCCGCATCATCGTGTTTGCGGCCACCGGCCTGCTGGCCGGGCTCGCGGGGCTGATGCAGTCGGCACGGCTCGAGGCGGCCGACCCGAATGCCGGCGTCGGCATCGAGCTGCAGGTGATCGCGGCCGTCGTCATCGGCGGCACCAGCCTCATGGGCGGACGCGGCTCGGTGGTCAACACCTTCTTCGGCGTGCTCATCATCGCGGTGCTCGAAGCCGGGCTCGCGCAGGTGGGCGCGAGCGAGCCGAGCAAGCGGATCATCACCGGGGCGGTGATCGTGGTTGCGGTGATCATCGACACCTTGCGCCAGCGTCGGGCCGATCGCCGCCTGGCCTGATGCCGCAATAAAAGGGGAACACGCCATGGCCACCATCAAGGACGTCGCGCTGCGCGCGGGGGTCTCGGTTACCACCGTCTCGCACGTGGTCAACGACACGCGGCACGTGAGCGCCAAGGGTCGCGAGCGCGTCGAGCAGGCCATCCGCGAACTGGGCTACGTGCCCAACGCGATGGCGCGCAGCCTGAAGAGCAACACCACCTCGACGCTCGGCATGCTGATTCCGAACAGCTCGAACCCCTACTTCGCCGAGATCGTGCGCATCGTGGAAGACCGCTGCTTTGGCGCCGGCTACACGCTGGTGCTGTGCAACACCGACGACGAGCCCCGCCGCCAGAGCGTGTACCTGCAGGTGCTGGCCGAGCGCCGCATCGACGGACTGATCGTGGTGTCCACGGGCGCGGGCGACGACGACTCGCTGGTCACGCAACTGCACGGCCTGCGCATTCCCACGGTGCTGGTCGACCGCGAGATTGCCGACCCGGCCTGCGATCTGGTGGAAACGGCCCACATGCAGGGCGGCCTGCTCGCGGTGCGGCACCTGCTGTCGCTCGGCCACAAGCGCATTGCCTGCATTGGCGGGCCAGTGGGCGTGATGCCGAGCGAGCAGCGCATCGAAGGCTGGCGCATGGCGCTGGCCGAAGCCGGCGCCGCCCCCAATGCGGACGCGCTGCTGTGGCGCGGCGGCTTCACGAGCCAAGGCGGCTACGAGGCGATGCACGCCATCTTGCGCACCGAGCACGCGCCTTCGGCCGTGTTCGTGTGCAACGACCTGATGGCCATCGGCGCCCTGCGCGCGGCGCATGAAAGCGGCGTGCATGTGCCGGATGATCTTTCGATCGTCGGCTTCGACGACATCGAACTCTCGGCCTACACCAGCCCGCCGCTCACCACCGTGGCGCAACCCAAGGAACGCATCGGCGCACTGGCGGTCGACATGCTGCTGGAGCGCGTGGGCGGCAAGCGGCGCGATGCGCGCAAGGTGGTGCTGCAGCCCGAGCTGCGCGTGCGCGCCTCGACGGCGCGGCACGCCAGCTTCCGCGAGGCGAGCGCCCCCTCCACTGCTGCTTCTGCTCCTTCTTCAACGGAAAACCGAAAGTCCCGCGCCCCGTGAGTTCCCAGCCTTCTTCTACCAGCGCTGCGCAGCAGCCGCCCCGCATCGTGGTGCTCGGCAGCCTGAACATGGACATCGTGCTGCGCGTGCCGCAGGCGCCGTCCGCCGGCGAAACCCTGCTGGGCCGCTCGATCGCCCACATTCCCGGCGGCAAGGGCGCCAACCAGGCCGTGAGCTGCGCACGCGAAGGGGGCAAGGTCAGCATGATCGGCTGCGTCGGCAACGACGCGCATGGCCAGGCGTTGCGCGCCGCGCTCACGCAAGACGGCATCGACACCGCCGCACTGCGCACGGATGGCAGCGAGCCCACCGGCACGGCGTTGATCCTGGTGGAGGACAGCGGCCAGAACCGCATCGTGATGATCCCCGGCGCCAACGCGAAGGTAGAGATCGACGAGGCGGCGCTGCGGCAACAGCTGCAAGGCGCCGCCTTTCTGGTGGCGCAGTTCGAGACACCGATGCACGAGGTTGCCCGCGCCATCACGGTGGCCCACGACGCAGGCTGCAAGGTGCTGCTCAACCCATCGCCGGTGCAGCCCATCGCCGAGCCGCTGTGGCCGCGCATCGACACGCTGGTCGTCAACGAGCTCGAAGCCGAGGCGCTGTGCGGGCAGGTCGCCGATAGCCCGCAGGAAGCCGCGATGGCCGGACATGCATTGCGTGCGAAGGGCATCCAACGCGTGGTCGTCACGCTCGGCGCGCGCGGTGCGGTGGCCGTCGATGCCGATGGCGCGCGCCACCATCCCGCACCCAAGGTGCAGGCGGTCGACACCACCGCGGCGGGCGACACCTTTCTCGGTGCGCTGGCGGTTGCGCTGGGCGAAGGCCAGTCGTTCGACGAAGCCGTGCGCCTCGGCATCCGCGCGGCCGCGCTGTGCATTCAGCAGCCTGGCGCCCAACCTTCCATTCCGCAGCGCAATGCCGTGCTGCAAAGCCCCATGCCCCCTGACTGGACCGCGCTGTGAAACGTACCGCCCTGCTCAACTCCGAACTCTCCCAGGTCATCGCCTCTCTCGGCCACGGCGACATGTTGGTGATCGGCGATGCGGGACTGCCGATTCCCGACGGTCCGCGGCGCATCGACCTTGCGGTGACACGCGGCGTGCCGCTGCTCACCGAGGTGCTTCAAGCCGTTCTGTCGGAGATGCAGGTCGAGAGCATCGTGGTGGCGGACGAGGCCCTGAACGGCGCCAAGGCCCTGCCCGCCTGGTATCCGCAATCGCTCGGCATTGCGCCGCAAACCGTGTCGCACGAAGAGTTCAAGCGCCGCAGCGCAAAGGCCCGCGCCATCGTGCGCACGGGCGAGTGCACGCCCTACGCAAACATCATGCTGATAGCCGGTGTCGCATTTGGCTAACCCCCAGGCTTGCCCACTTCGTGTGGCCTCCACCCCCCTTGCAGGGGGCAATGCCTGCGGCCCGGCAAAGGCGGTTCCGCGGCATTCCTGGAAAAATCGGGAACAGCCCCGGCTGTCTATTCAAAGCGGTAATTCGCGCCCACGGCCTGCCCCACCTTGAGCATGTGCTCCACGCCCTGCAGCACGATGCAGTTCATGCCGAAGGTGATCCGCCCGTCGACGCGCGCGTCCGCCCGGTAGGTGCGCAGCATGTCGCCGACCTCGGGGCTGCTGACGCCCGTGGCCGGGTCGATGTCCGGAATCGGGCAGCGCGTACAGGGCTTCACGGGCTTGAGCTCGGCCTCGCCTTCGGCTGTTTCGATGTGCAGCGCGTCGACCCGGTCTTCGTCGTGCGACTCGATACCGGCCAGCACAATATTGGGACGAAAGCGTTCGATGCCGACCGCATCGTGCCCCGCGGCGGCCAGCCGCTCATTGAGCTCGGCCAGCGAACCCTCGCTGGCCACCAGCAACGGATAGCCGTCGGCAAACTGGTTCGTCGCCTCGACGCCGTCCGTCCAATCCAGGCTTGAGAGGCGCTTTTGCTCAGGATCGAAGCGCACCAGGCGCAGCGTCTGCGGCTTGCCCGGCTCGGAGAGAAAGTCGCTGAACCATTGCGCAGCGATGTCGCCCATGTCGTAGGCGGCGACCTCGTCTTTCCAGACTTTCGCGCGAACCGGCTTTTCGACCTTGTCGAACGCGAGGTGCAGCGCCAGCATGCCGGGCGCCCGCAGCACCACTTCCATCTGCTTCATCTGCGGCTTGATCAGCGCCATGCGCGGCAGCTGGCGCTGGGTGACGAACTCGCCCTGTGCATCGACCACCATCCAGGCGCGGTCGAACTCGAGCCCGGTTTCGGTCAGCAGCGCTTCGGGGAGCTCGACCCCCGCGCATGATTTGACGGGATAGACGAACAGGCGCGCAATGGTGGCCTGAAGATCGAAAGCGGGCTGTGGCACGTGGGGTTCCTTGGAATTCGGCGCAGATTCTCCCGCATCGGCCATTCCGGGGCGAGCCCGGGCCTGGGCATAGTTCTTACAATGGGCCGATGGCCCTCCCCCCTGAAGTTTGCATACGCGGTGCCGGCATCGTCGGCCGGACGTTGGCCCTGTTGCTTGCGCGCGAACGCGTGCGCGTTGCGCTGGTGGCTCCGCCCGCAACGGCGGGCAAGGACGACATCCGCGCCTACGCGCTCAACACCGCGTCGAAGAAGCTGCTCGAATCGCTGCGCGCCTGGCCGGATGCCGCGCATGCCACGCCGGTGCGCGAAATGCTCGTGAACGGCGACGAAGGCGGCCGCGTGCAGTTCAACGCCGTGCGCCAGAAGGTTGAGGCGCTGGCCTGGATCGTCGACGTGCCCGCGCTCGAAAAGCAGCTGGCGGACGCGGTCCGCTTCCAGCCCCAGGTCGAGGTGGTGGCCGATCCCGTCCCAGCGCCGCTCACGGTGGTATGCGAAGGCAAGGCCAGCACCACGCGCGAAGCGCTCGGCGTGAGCTACGCGGTCACGCGCTATCCGCAGCATGCGATTGCGGCGCGGCTCGAGGCGGCGCAGTCGCACGACGGCGTGGCACGCCAGTGGTTCAACGACAAGGGCGAGGTGCTGGCACTGCTGCCGATGGGGGGCGTGCACGGCCGCTCGGTCGCGCTGGTGTGGTCGGTCGACCAGCTTCGCGCGCCCGCGCTGCTCGCCCAGAGCACTGAAGAATTCAACGCCGCCGTGACCGAGGCCAGCCATGGCGCCCTGGGCACGCTGCAACTCGCGAGCGAACGCGCCGCCTGGCCGCTCGCGCGCGCCATTGCCGACCGCTGGACCGGCGCCATGCCCAACCAGGCGCAGGGTGCTTCTGCCCCTTCCTCTCAATCCTGGGCACTGGCCGGCGATGCCGCCCACACCGTGCATCCGCTCGCGGGCCAGGGCCTCAACCTAGGCCTGGCCGATGCGGCCATGCTGGCCGAGGTGATCAAGCAGCGCGAGTACTGGCGCAGCGTGGGCGATGCGCGCCTGCTGCGCCGCTACGAGCGCGCCCGCCGCGCCGACGTGCTCCAGATGAGCCTGGCCACCGACGGCCTGCAGCAACTTTTTTCGCACAGCACGGGGCCCCTGCCCGCGCTGCGCAATTGGGGCATGCGCGGCTTCGACCGCACGCGCCTCCTCAAGCACTGGATCGCCAGCCAGGCGATGGGCTTGAGGGCATGAATCCATCGACCGGACTTTCAATGAAACTCGCACGCCACCTTCTTCTCGCCGCCTGCACCCTGGGCGCGGCTGTCACAGCCCTTGCCGGCGAAGCCGAGATCCGCAAGAACCTGCAGGCCCGCATTCCGCAGTTTCCGGCCATCGACGAAGTCACCAAGTCGCCGCTGCCGGGCCTGTATGAAGTGCGCGTGAACGGCTTCCAGATCTACTACACCGACGAGCAGGGCAACTACCTGCTGCAGGGCAACCTCATCGACGTGAATGCGCGCAAGAACCTGACCGAGGAGCGCATCGAGAAGCTCAGCCAGGTTTCGTTCGACAAGCTGCCCGTGAAGGACGCGATCAAGATCGTGCGCGGCACCGGCAAGCGCAAACTCGCGGTGTTCGAAGACCCGAACTGCGGCTACTGCAAGCGCTTCGAGAAAGACATGAAGACGGTCGACAACGTGACCGTCTATCTGTTTCTCTACCCGGTGCTCGGTCCCGATTCGGCCACCAAGTCGCGTGACATCTGGTGCAGCAAGGACAAGGGCAAGGCCTGGGGCGACTGGATGGAAGCCAACGTCAAGCCCACCGCCGCTGCAAGCAGCTGCGACGTGACGGCGCTGCAGCGCAATGTGGAGTTCGGCCGCAAGTACAACATCACCGGCACGCCCACGCTGATCTTCGCCGACGGCACCCGCACGCCGGGCGCCATTCCGGCAGAGCAGGTCGAAAAGCAACTCACCGCTTCCACCAACTGATGGCCGCGCCGACGACCGCTTCTCGGCGCGCGCGAGCGGCTGCGCCGGCCGCCGCGGTGCGCTATCGCATCGAATGCGCGGACCTGCATGCGCACCTCTTCGGCGTGACGCTGACCATTGAAGCGCCCTCCGCGCAGCAGCGCGTGACGCTGCCGGTGTGGATTCCGGGCAGCTACCTGGTGCGCGAGTTCGCCAAGAACCTGCAGGGCCTGCGCGCCGTGCAGGGGCGCCGCAAGCCGGTGCTGACGCAGCTCGACAAGTGCAGCTGGCAGATCGATTGCGTGCCGGGCCAACCACTGGTGCTGCACTACCAGGTGTGCGCCTACGACAACTCAGTGCGCACCGCGTGGCTCGATGCCGAGCGCGGCTTCTTCAACGGCACGAGCCTGTGCCTGCGGGTCGAGGGCCAGACCGATGCGCCGCATGCGCTGGACATCGTTCCGCCTGCGCTGCCGGCTGAAAACGCGCCTTGGTCATGCGCCACCGCCCTTGTTCCGTCGAAGACCGACAAGCACGGCTTCGGCAGCTACCTGGCCGCCGGCTATGACGAGCTGGCCGACAGCCCGGTCGAGATGGGCGCCTTCTGGAGCGCGGAGTTCGAAGCCTGCGGCGTGCCGCACCGCTTCGTCATCGCGGGTGCCGCGGCCTCGTTCGACGGCGAGCGGCTCATCGCCGACACGCAGGCCATCTGCGAAGCCGAAATCCGCTTCTGGCATGGCGACAAGGCGGGCAAGCGCGGCGGGCCCAAGCTGCCTATCGACCGCTACGTGTTCATGCTCAACGCGGTGGACGACGGCTACGGCGGCCTCGAGCACCGGCATTCCACGGCGCTGATCTGCAACCGGCGCGACCTGCCGCAGCGCGGCGCCAAGAAGCAGCCCGAGGGCTACACCACGCTGATGGGGCTGATCAGCCACGAGTATTTCCACACCTGGAACGTCAAGCGCATGCGTCCGGCGGAATTCGCGCACTACGACTACAGCCGCGAAAACTACACGCAGCTGCTCTGGTTCTTCGAGGGCTTTACCAGCTACTACGACGACCTGCTGCTGCGCCGCGCCGGCCGCATCGACGACGCGGGCTACCTGCGCCTGCTCAACAAGACCATCAACCAGGTGCTGCAGACGCCGGGCCGGCTGGTGCAGCCGGTGGCCAACGCGAGCTTCGACGCCTGGATTAAATACTACCGGCAGGACGAGCAGACGCCCAACAGCACCGTGAGCTACTACACCAAGGGCGCGCTGGTGGCGTTGTGCTTCGACCTCACGCTGCGACGCGAAGGCAAGGGCACGCTCGACGACGTGATGCGCCACCTGTGGGTGCAAAGCGGCGGAGGTCCGACCAGCGAAGCCGACATGGCCGCTGCGCTCGAAGCGGTGGGCGGCCGCTCTTATTCAGCGGAGATTGCGCAGTGGGTGCACTCCACCGACGAGCTGCCGCTTTCAGACTTGCTGCGCGCGCATGGCGTTGCGGCGCTCGACGATCCGTCGCAGCCGGCGCAGGCACTGGGCCTGCGCGTGGCCGAAGCGAACGGCAGCGTTCAGGTCAAGGTCGTGCTGCGCGGCGGCGCGGCCGAAAAGGCCGGCTTCTCGGCCAACGACGAATGGATCGGCATCGAGCTGCCGGCCGTCGGCAAGAAGGGACAGCAGCGGCCCGCGCAGGCTTGGCGCATTACCAAGCTCGACGACCTGGCGCTGTATTTGGGCGATGCCACGCGCTTCACCGCGCTGGTGGCGCGCGACCGCAAGCTGTTGAGGCTGCCGCTGGTGCGGCCGGAAGGTGCCACAACGTGGCGCCTGTTCCTGCACGACGCGGCAAAAGTGGCGGCCTGGCTCGCGCCCGACGCGCGGCGCTGAGCCGAGGCGCTCGCTGAACTACCGACGCTCGTCTTGCGCGGCGGGCTCGGCGGCCGGCTGCTGCCGCACGAACTGAATCGGCTGGGGTTCGCCCACGAGCACGCAGGGCTTGCCGGTGCGCCGGCAATGGTCTTGCACGCGCCAGTAAGCGCCGTGGCTCACGCAGCCGGTCTGGCAGATCACCAGGTCGGCGGCGCGCAGGCCGGCCTCGAGCGCGGGGTCGTCGGCATCGTCGCCGCCGTCATGGTGCAAATAGCGGCCGCCGGCAATCTCCACCAGCTGGCGCGCAAGCGATGGCGCCTCTTCTCCGCGGCCCACGCACAGCACCGCTTTTTCGCGAAGGTCGGCAGGCGCGTCGTGAAGCGACGGCATGACGCGGCGCCGGCTTGCCGGCGCCAGCAGCGCGTCGAGGCGCTTCGGCAATGCGTTGCCAACGGCAGCGCGTGCCGCGAGTTCCTCGCGCACGATGGAGATTGCCGAATCGCGCGCCACCAGCGCACCGCGCAGCCGCACGACCTGCGCCTCGAGCCGTTCGATCATCGCGGCCTGTTCGGCCAGAAGGCGCGAGCAGCGCTCCTGGACGCGCGCATACGCACGCAGCAGCACGGCATGTTCTTGCTCTCGCGCTGGTTCTTGCTCTTGCATCGGGAACTCCATGGCGGCGATTCTAGATGAGAATAATTCTCAACTAAAGTCTTACCCGGCGCGACAGGGAAGGCCTGCATCGGATGCTGGGTATAGTGAAGCGAGGCGTTTTTTCTTTCCCCCGGAGACACCATGAGCTACGAAAACATCGAAGTGCGGACCGAAGCAGGCAAGGTCGGCATCATCACCCTCAACCGTCCCAAGGCGCTCAATGCACTGAACGACGCGCTCATGACCGAGCTGGGCACCGCGCTCAAGGCCTTCGATGCCGACGACGCCATCGGCTGCATCATCCTGACGGGCAGCGAGCGCGCCTTTGCGGCCGGCGCCGACATTGCGGCCATGGCCAAGTACAGCTTCATCGACACCTACAAGGGCGACTACATCACGCGCAACTGGGAAACCATCCGCTCGATCCGCAAGCCCGTGATCGCAGCCGTGAGCGGCTTTGCGCTGGGCGGCGGCTGCGAGCTCGCGATGATGTGCGACTTCATCATCGCGGCCGACAACGCCAAGTTCGGCCAGCCCGAAATCAAGATCGGCGTGATCCCCGGCGCCGGCGGCACGCAGCGCCTGCCGCGCGCGGTGGGCAAGAGCAAGGCGATGGACATGGCGCTCACCGCCCGCATGATGGACGCGGCCGAAGCCGAGCGCGCGGGCCTCGTGAGCCGCGTGGTGCCGTATGAAAAGCTGGCCGAAGAGGCGCTGGGCGCCGCGCTGGTCATTGCCGGCTATTCGCAGATCGCGGTGATGGCGGCCAAGGAATCGGTCAACCGCGCCTTCGAAAGCGGCCTCTCCGACGGCGTGATGTTCGAACGCCGGCTGTTCCACGCGCTGTTTGCCACGGCCGACCAGAAGGAAGGCATGGACGCCTTCCTCAACAAGCGCCAGCCCGATTTCAAGAACGCCTGACGTCGCCGCGGCGCTCTGCTGCTACTTGCGCGTGAGCAGCGCCCGCAGTGCGGCAAGCGCCGATGCCTGCGGCGTACCGATCGATGGACGGCCGCCCGCTTGCGGCCTCCATCGCACCTGGTCGCCCGCGATCTCGAGCACGGCGAGCAGGGCCGTGCCGCGATAGAGCTCCAGGCGCGCCTCGACGGGCGCGGCCAAGTCGCCGCCGGGAACGGTGGCAGAGCGCGCCACCGAATTCACCGATGCCGCCAGTCCTTCGACGTCGCCGCGCGCATGGCGCACGGCTTGCCCCGCACGCACGTAGTTGAAGGACGTCCAGCCGTCCAGCGCCGAGAACTGCGACATATCGCCCTGCGGGCTTGCACCCTTGGCGGCAGCTGCCGCGCGCGGAGCGGGTGCCTGGCGCATGGCGGGGGAAGACTCGGCATTGGCGTTGCGTTGTGCGGACAACGCCGGCGCGCTGCTGTCCGCAGACTCGCGCTGCACTGACGGGGGACCTGCCAGCACCATGGGCGCGGCGGGTGGAGCAGACGCGATCGCGGGCGCGCCACCGATGGCCCCGCTGGCGCGGTCACTTTCCGGTTCGGTTGGACGGCGGTCCTCCGTGCGCGGGAACGCCCGGGGCTCAGCCGCGGATTGCTCTGCAACGGAAGGCGGTAGTGCTGGTGCTGCTGCTGGTGCTGGTGCCGGAGGCGCCGCGGCTACGGGCGGCGGCACCTCCAACGTCTTCCTGTCCATCTCCGGCGTGGTCGCGGCCTGCTTGCCGGAAGGCGCCGGAGCAGGCCGGCGCAACGCATCGGCCCTGCTCCTGACCGACCCCTCATTCGCGGAATCGCGCGCAGGTTCGGTGGCTTTCGGAGCCGGCTGGACGGGCGCAGCCTCACGTATCGCCGGTGCTTGCGGCACCGGTGCGACAACCGCGGGACTGGGCGCCGAAGGTTGCACAGGCGCCGGCGCCGCGGCTCCGCCAACCTGCGCCTCTCCATCGAGCCGCGCATCGGGAATCGGTTCGCGGTACCAGAGCACGGTCACGCAGGTGGCCACGAGCACCGTCGCAAAGGCCGCATTCCACGGCATGCGGGAGTGCGCTTCTCCGGCGCCGAACAAACGGCGCCACCACGGTGCGACGCCCTCGCCGTCGGATATCGGTTCCAGTTTGGAAACAGGCGCCAGGTTGTGCGCCATCTTCCTTATTGCATCGCGGGTGCGCGGATCGGGCATGGCGCCACTGTCTGGCGCATGGTCCAGGGCGCGGCGCAACACCGGGTCGTGCAACGCGCCGTCGTTGTCGCCGCTCTCGAAACCGCTGCCGTTCTTGCCGCCGCTGCTCATGCGCGCCGCTCCAGCACCGACAGATAGCGCTCCATGCAGCCACGCAGTTTTTGCAGCCCATAGCGAAGACGGCTGCGCACGGTTTCGAAACCGATTTCCAGGCTGGCCGCGAGCGCCTCGACCGTCAACCCGTCTTCATGGTGCAGCAGGAATGCGGCGCGTTGCTCGGGCGGCAGTTCGTCGAGGCAGGCCAGCAGTCGGCGGCCGGCGGCGCGCCAGAACGCGAGTTCCTCGGCCGACGGATGCGCCGCGGCATCGACCGCGCCGCGCACGCCACGGTCCAGCGTGGGCACGGCATCGTCGCCGTCGTCCGGATGGGGGTCGAGCGCCACTTCTCGGCCGCTCACGCGCAGCCGGTCCATGGCCAGGTTGTGCGCAATGGTGAAGGCCCATGTGCGCCAGGCGGCGCCCTGCGGCGAAAAACTGTCGCGCGCGGAAATGATGCGCACCCAGGTGTCCTGGAACACCTCGTCGGCCTGCGCCGCCAGCCGAGCGCCCAGCAGCCGCTTGACGAAGCGGAACAGACCGCCCTCGTGGCGCGCGTAGAGCACGTCGAACGCCGCGCCGTCGCCGCGCGCATAGGCCAGCATCAGCTGATCGTCGGGCATGGCGTCGCGCTCGGTGGCGGTTTTGGCGGAAGGGGCGCGGGGGAGCGCGGACATCGGAGGATTCTCACCCGGGCTTGTACGGGCGACGGGCGGCTTCGGGGTTGGTCCTTGCAAAAAAGACACCTCCTGAATCCGCCAAGCCTTGATCGAAGGCGCGCAGCCTGCGCTATAATCTTGGGCTCGGCACAAAACTGCGCCGAACGGCTCTTTAGCTCAGTCGGTTAGAGCGATGGAATCATAATCCACAGGTCCGCGGTTCGAATCCGTGAAGAGCCACCAAGATCATTAAAAGCCTTGCAAGTCAACGACTTGCAAGGCTTTTTTGTTTTCCGCGGCTCGCAAGATTGGCTCTTTTCGACGCCGTTTTTTCCACTGCCGGCGCCGGTGCCCGTTCAACGGGCAATGTGGTGCAAACCCGCGCCAGTGCTTGCTCCGGCGACCCGGGTCCTCAGACAACCCACAGAGTTGTGCACAGAAAAGCGGGACAAGTCATCCGTCTGACTTGGTCGGAATGTAGTGCCGCCTGGCTCAGCCCGCCTTGCGGAAAGTGAGATTGATGCGCCGGCTGCCGAACAGCGCATGCGGTCGGTCTGCGAGCGGCAGCACGCCGTGGTAGCGCAGCCGGTCCGGCCCACCCCAGACGACGACATCGCCGTGTCCGAGCGGAATGCGCACAGCCTTGTCGCCGCGCGCAAGCCCGCCAAAAAGAAACGTGGCGGGCATGCCGAGCGACACCGAGACGATGGGCGCGCTGTAGTCGCGCTCATCCTTGTCCTGGTGCAGCGACAGGCGCGTGCCGGGCTCGTAGCGGTTGACCAGGCAGGCATCCGGTGCGAAGCCTTCGTACCCCGCTTCGGCCGCGGCTGCTTGCGCCAGGCGCTCGAACACAGCGGGCATCGGTGGCCACGGCCGGCCGGTTTCAGGGTCGAGTTCGCCGTAGCGGTAGCCGCGCCGGTCAGATATCCAGCCGAGGCGGCCGCAGTTGGTCATTGCCACGGACATGGTGAGGCCGCCCGGCGTGACGAGGTGCCGGAAGGCAGCGCGCTGTTCGACCTCGTTCAATGCCGGCAGAAGTTCGTCAACGAAGGGCAGCGCAAAACCACGCAATACGAATGCGCCTGGGCCGATGGCCTCTTTGCCGCGCGGCAGGTCGGCATCTGGAGCATCGGAAAAAAGATCGAGCGTCACGGCGCGATTTTCTCGCGCACCGGGCTGCCGGCCGCGGCCTCGGCCACCAAATGCCCCAAGGTCTGCATCGCCTTTTCGGCCTGCACGTCCCAGGCATGTCCGTAGTTCAACCGAAGGCAATGCGCAAAGCCGCGCGTCGCCGAAAAAATGGGCCCCGGCGCCACGCTGATGCCAAGCTCCAGCGCCTGCCGATGAATGTCGAGCGCGTTCACATGCGCCGGCAACTCGACCCACATGAAGTACCCGCCAAGCGGCCGCGTGGCGCGCGTGCCCGCCGGAAAGTAGTGGCCCACGGCTTGCGCAAAGCTCGCTTGCTGAAGAGCCAACGTCTGGCGCAGCTTGCGCAGGTGCTTGTCGAGGCCGCCCTTTTCCAGATAGCTGGCCAGCGCGAGTTGCGCAGGCACCGAGGTGCTGAGCGTGGTGGTCAGCTTCAGCCGCGCCACCGAGCGCGCAAAGCGCCCTGCCGACGCCCACCCGATGCGATAGCCCGGCGCCAGGCACTTCGAGAACGAAGAGCAATGCAGCACGAGGCCCTGCGTGTCGAAAGCCTTGGCCGGAGGCGGGCGCCGGTCGCCGAAATAAAGCTCGGCGTACACGTCGTCTTCGACCAGCGGCAGCGCGTGAAGTGCGAGCAGCTCCACCAAGGCCTTCTTCTTGGCATCGGGCATGAGGCTGCCGAGCGGGTTCTGGAAAGTGGTCATCAGCCAGCAGGCCTTGGGCCGGTGGGCCGCAATGGCGAGCTCCAGCGCGCCCAAGTCGATGCCTTCGCCGGGATGCGTCGGCACCTCGATGGCGCGCAGGCCCATGCGCTCCAGCGCCTGCAGGGCCGCATAGAAGGTGGGCGATTCGACGATCACCGAATCGCCGGGCCGGGTGACTGCCGCAAGGCACAGGTTGAGCGCCTCCAGCGCGCCATTGGTGACGACGATCTCATCGGCCGGCACCTGCATGCCGTCGCCCAGGTAGCGCATCGCGATCTGCCTGCGCAGTGCCGCGCTGCCGGGCGTGAGGTCGTCCACCGTGCTCCACGGGTCGAGCGACTTGGCGCTGGCGGCCATGAACTGGCCCAGCCGCGCGAGCGGAAACAGCAGCGGGCTCGGAAACGCCGAGCCGAAAGGAACCACCTTGCGCGACATGCTGGCCTCGAGAATGTCGAACACGTGGCCGCTCACGTCGAGCGACTTCGGCCCCTCGGCCGGGCGCGAGGTGAGGTTGGCCTCGGGCGGGGCATCGCGCAGCCCGCCCGCCGTGACGTAGTAGCCCGAACGGTCCCGCGCGCGCACCAGCCCGCGCGCCTCGAGCAGGTAGTACGCCTGGAACACGGTGGACGCGCTCACGCCCCGGCTCTCGCCGGTCTGCCGCACCGAAGGCAGGCGGTCGCCGGTCTTCAGGGTGCCCTGGCGAATCGATGTCTCGATGTCGGCGGCAAGGGCTTCGTAGCGCTTCATCGCGGGGCTGCTTTCATCCGGGGGACTTTATCTGCACTGGTGATTTGATCCGGAACTGCATCTGTTTTTTTGCGTGCGGTTGCGGCACAGTCGGTGCATGGTCAATCTCATGCGCGCGGTACGCGCTGTTCTCTGGAGTTTCATCGGGCTGGGCGGCCGACGCGCCGATGCCGACCGGCGCACCGAGCAGGTCGGGGTGCTGCCGCTGATCGGCGTGGCACTGGTTACGGTGCTGCTGCTCATTGCGGGGCTGCTGGCGCTTGCGCACTTTGCGGCCGGCACGTGATGAAGGCCGTCCGCCACTTCTTCAGAGGCCTTGCAGGAATCGCATTGCCGTTACTGCTCGGCGGCCACGGGGCTGCCATGGCGGCAGGCGGCATCGAGCAGCGCGTGGCCGCCTGCATTGCCTGCCACGGACGCGAAGGCGCCACAACCAATGCCGGCTACTTTCCGCGCCTTTCGGGCAAACCCGCCGGATACCTGTTCAACCAGTTGCGGAGCTTTCGCGACGGCCGGCGCTTCAATGCCGACATGACCTACATGGTGCAGCACCTCTCCGATGCGTACCTGATGGAAATGGCTGAATACTTTGCGGGCCTGGACCTGCCCTACCCGTCCGGCTCGACCGCGAGCGATGCAACGCCCGCGCAACTCGCGCGCGGCCGGCAGCTGGCGCTCGAAGGCGATACGGCCCGCCGCATTCCGGCCTGCGTGCAATGCCACGGCGCAGCACTCACCGGCGTGCAGCCGGCCATCCCCGGGCTGCTTGGGCTGCCGCGCCTGTACGTATCGTCGCAGCTCGGCGCCTGGCTCACCAGCGAACGGCATGCGCTCGCGCCCGACTGCATGGCCGAGATCGGGCGCCGCATGACCACCGCCGACATCAACGCCGTGGCCAGTTGGCTCGCGGTGCAGCCCATGCCGGCCGACCCGAAGCCCGTGTCATCTTTGCCCGCACCGCTGCCGATCGCCTGCGGCGGCATGCCGAAGTGAGACGGCCATGAAGAAGATGCGATACCTCGGCTGGGCATTGCTCGTTCTGGTGCTGCTGCTCGGCGGCGCGGCCGGCGGCATCGTGGCGCTGAACCTGCGCGGCGAAGACCCGCTGCCCGAACACGCCGAGGCCTTCAACGCCACGCCCCAGCAGGTCGAGCGCGGGCGCTATCTTGCGCTGGCCGGCAACTGCGCTGGCTGCCACACCACGCGGGGCGGCCAGCCCTATGGGGGCGGCCTGCCGATCGAAACGCCGTTCGGCACCGTGTACTCGAGCAACCTGACGCCCGATGAAAAATCCGGCATCGGCAGCTGGAGCAGCGCGCACTTCTGGCGCGCCATGCACAACGGCCGCAGCAAGGACGGCCGGCTGCTGTATCCCGCGTTCCCGTACCCCAACTTCACCCAGGTCACGCGCGAAGATTCGGACGCCATCTACGCCTACCTGCGCAGCGTGCCGCCCGCGCCGGTGCCCAACCTGGCGCACCGGCTGCGCTTCCCCTACGACACGCAAGCCGCGCTGGCGGTGTGGCGGGCCCTTTCCTTCAAGCCCGAGGGCTTCGTCGCGAACTCAAGCAAGCCTGCCGAATGGAACCGCGGCGCGTACCTGGTCGGCGGGCTGGGCCACTGCATCGCCTGCCATGGCCCCCGCGATTCACTCGGCGCCACGCAAACCAAGCTCGGCCTTTCGGGCGGCTTGATCGCGGTCGAGAACTGGTACGCGCCCTCGCTTGCCGATCCGCACGAGGCGGGCGTGGCCGACTGGCCCACGGCCGAAGTGGTCGCGCTGCTCAAGAGCGGCATCGCGCCGCGCGGCTCCGTCATGGGGCCGATGGCCGATGTGGTGTTTCGCAGCACGCAGTACCTGAGCGAGGCCGATCTGGCCGCGATGGCGAGCTATTTGAAAGACCTGCCCGGCGCGCCGGCTGCAACTGCCGCCCCCGCGCAACCTGCCGCCGTCCTGCGCCGAGACGCCGGCACGATGGCGCGAGGCGCAAAGATCTACGACCAGCGCTGCGCCTATTGCCATGGCGACCAGGGCCAGGGAGTGCCGGGGGCGTTTCCGCCGCTGGCAGGCAACCGCGCCGTGAACATGGCGCAAACGGCAAACCTGATCCAGGTGATCGCGCACGGTGGCTACCTGCCCGCCACCGAAGGCAATCCGCGCCCCTACGGCATGCCGCCGTTCGGCCACCTGCTGGACGCGGGCGACGTGGCCGCGGTGCTCACCTTCGTTCGCGGTTCGTGGGGCAACGACAGCCCGCCTGTGACACAGCTCGACACGATGCGGCGCTGAGTTGGCGGCATAGGCGCCTTGGAGACGGTCGGCATTGCGGTCGTGCGTCTCCATTTTTGAGTTCTTGTGTTTTCATCCGGAATTGCCCGAGGCGCCACATCGCTCATTACTGTTCCAATTCGTTACGGGAGTTGTTCCAGGCGCCCCAGAACGCGCCGCTCGAAGGAGAGCAACCTTGAGCCTTGTCGCTACGAATTTCTCGCACGCCAGCGTCGAGCGGCTGTGCGACTACGAACTGCCAGACCCAGTGGCACAAGCCGCCCCAACGGCCAACCCGCTGCCGGAGCCCACGGGCGCAGAAAATCTTGCGCTCACCTGGTGGCTTTGGGCGGACGAAGTGGGCAAGTCCATGCTGCGGCACTACGACAGCTGGCGCGAACAGCACCTCGGTCAGTCGCCACAACATCGGCCAAGAGCCGACCAGTAGCCGCCGAGCCGCCCCTCGTCAGGCTGCGACGGGCTCGCGCTGTGCGCCGGCCTTCGCGGGCACGGGCATGTGCTGCGCCCAGTCGATGATCTCCAGCGTGCCGTCGGCATGCTCTGCCAGGGCCGTGAGGCTTTCGACCCAATCGCCGTCGTTGCAATAGAGGATGCCGTCGATGTCGCGCATTTCGGCGTGGTGGATGTGGCCGCAGACCACGCCCTGCACGCCGCGCTTGCGGGCTTCGCGCGCCACCGCGTTCTCGAAGTCGCCCACGTAGCTCACGGCGCGCTTCACCTTGCCCTTGAGGTACTTGGAAAGCGACCAGTACGGCAGCCCCATGCGCGCGCGCAGCGAGTTGAGGTGCCGGTTGAGCTTGAGCGTGAACTCATAGAGCGAATCGCCCACGTGCGCCAGCCACTTGGCGCACTGGATCACGCCGTCGAACAGGTCGCCGTGAATGATCCAGAGCTTGCGGCCATCGGCCGTCTCATGAATCCATTCCTCGGCCACGTCGATGCCGCCGAAGTTGTGGTGCAGGTACTTGCGCGCGAACTCGTCATGGTTGCCCGGGATGAAGATCACGCGGGTGCCCTTGCGCGCCTTGCGCAGCAGCTTCTGGATCACGTCGTTGTGCGCCTGCGGCCAGTACCAGTGGCGCTTGAGCTGCCAGCCGTCGATGATGTCGCCGACCAGGAACAGGGTTTCGCACTCGGTGTGCTTCAAAAAGTCGAGCAGCGCGCGAGCCTGGCAGCCGGGCGTACCCAGGTGCAAATCGGAGATCCAGAGGGTGCGATAGCGCAGCGGCGGGCGCGCAAGATCGTCGTCCTCCGGCTCAGGGGCCCGGGTCGCGGTGTCGCGCCATGCGCGGAGGAAAGCGTCGTCGCGTTGCATGGACGGGTAGGCTCCCACCGCGGCGTGACGGCGCGATGGCGTTCCCGTGACACTCCGGTGACGCGTGGCCAGGACGCCACGCCACGCGGTCAGCTCAAGCTGCGCAGCGTTGGATTTCCACAGTCGAGTGGCGGATTTCCTCGTGCATCGAGAAGCAGGCGCGCACCTCGTCGGCCGACAGCGTGGGTGAATGCGTCACCACCGTGAGCGCACACGCGTAAGCCTCGCGACCCACGCGCCACACGTGCAGGTCGGCCACACGGGTTTCCGAAGTGGCCAAGCCGGTCTCGATGCCTTCGCGGATTTCGGCGGCCACGGGGTGATCCATCTCGCGGTCGAGCAGCACCTTGCCGGTTTCCTTCAGCAGCCCCTTCGCCCAGACAGACACCAGCACCGCGCCGACGATGCCCATCATCGGGTCGAGCCAGGCCCAGCCGAAGAACCAGCCGCCCAGCAGCGCCGCGATGGCGAGCACGGAGGTGGCGGCGTCGGCCACCACGTGCAGGTAGGCGGAGCGCAGGTTCAGGTCATGGCCGTGAGAGCCGTGTGCATGGCCATGATCGTCGTGATGCGCATGTCCGTGGCCATGGTCGTGCCCATGCCCGTGGTGGTGCGCCGACCCGAGCAGCCGCGCACAGACCAGGTTGACCACCAGCCCCAGCACGGCCACCGCCACGGCTTCGCGGTAGTGGATGGCCGAGGGCGAGAGAAGCCGTTCGATGGAGCCCACCACCATCAGCACCGCAACGCCGAGCAGCATCAGCGCACTCGCAAAGCCGCCCAGCACTTCGATCTTCCAGGTACCGAACGCAAAGCGCGGATCGTGCGCGTAGCGCCGCGCCGCCGCATAGGCAAAGGCGCTCAGGCCGATGGCCAGCGCATGAGAACTCATGTGCCAGCCGTCGGCCAGCAGCGCCATGGAGTTGAACCACCAGCCGGCGCCGATTTCGACCACCATCGCGGCGACGGTGATCCACATCACGAGGCGGGTGCTGCGCTCGGCCGATTCGTTGCCTGCGCCGAAATGATGGTCGTGCTGCCAGGCACTCAGGTCATGGGTATGCATGGTTCGTCAGATTCCGAAGAGGTCTTGTCCGTCGGAGCGGCTCGAAGGCGGCGTCACGCCCAGGTGGCGGTAGGCGGCCAATGTCGCGATGCGCCCGCGCGGAGTGCGCTGCAGGTAGCCCTGTTGAATGAGGTAAGGCTCGATCACGTCCTCGATGGTGTCCCGCTCCTCGCCGATGCTGGCCGCCACGTTGTCCAGGCCCACCGGGCCGCCGTCGAAGCGGTGGATGACGGCCTCGAGCAGCTTGCGGTCCATCAGGTCGAAGCCCTGCGGATCGACATCGAGCATGGCGAGCGCCTTGTGCGCGATGTCTTCGGTGATGCGGCCGTTGCCCTTCACCTCGGCATAGTCGCGCACGCGGCGCAGCAGGCGGTTGGCGATGCGCGGCGTGCCGCGCGAACGGCGCGCAATCTCGAAGCCGCCGGCTTCATCGGTCTCGACCTTGAGCAACCCGGCGCTGCGCCGCACGATGAGCGCCAGTTCCTCGGGCGTGTAGAACTCCAGCCGCGCCACGATGCCGAAGCGGTCGCGCAGCGGGTTGGTGAGCATGCCGGCACGCGTGGTGGCGCCCACCAGCGTGAAGGGCTGCAGGTCGAGCTTGATGCTGCGCGCCGCGGGGCCCTCGCCGATCATGATGTCGATCTGGTAGTCCTCCAGCGCCGGATAGAGGATTTCCTCGACCACCGGGCTCAGGCGGTGGATCTCGTCGATGAAGAGCACATCGTTCGGCTCGAGGTTGGTCAGCAGCGCCGCCAGGTCCTTGGGCTTTTCGAGTACGGGGCCAGAGGTCTGGCGCAGGTTCACGCCCAGTTCGGCCGCGATGATGTGCGACAGCGTGGTCTTGCCGAGGCCAGGCGGGCCGAACAGCAGCACGTGGTCGAGCGCTTCCTTGCGCTTACGCGCCGCGCCGATGAAGATTTCGAGCTGCTCGCGCACCTTGGCCTGGCCGACGTATTCGTCGAGCAGCTTGGGGCGCAGCGCCCGCTCGATCGCCTCTTCCTGGGGCGACGCGGGGGCGGCGGACACCACGCGTGGAGGAGCGGGCGCGAAGTCGTCGGTCTGAATGGTCATTTGGGGGGTCTTCGGCTTGAGTTTAGTGCCTGCCACACTGGCAAAATGCTCCGGCCATATAACAAACGAGGGGAAGCCAAGGGTGTCGATCTACGAACTGAAGCCTCGGTTCCAGGCGCTGCTGCGGCCGCTCGTCGGCCGGCTTCACGCCATGGGCATCACCGCCAACCAGGTCACCTTGGCCGCGTGCGTGGTTTCGGTCGCCCTCGGGCTCTGGCTGTTCTTCGCCGCGCCGTCCCTGGCGGCCTTCGCTCTCATCCCCGCCTGGATGTTCGTGCGCATGGCTTTCAACGCCATCGACGGCATGCTGGCGCGCGAGCATGGGCAGCAAAGCAAGCTCGGTGCTTTTCTCAACGAACTGACCGACGTGGTCTCCGACGCCGCGTTGTACCTGCCGTTTGCGCTGGTGCAGCCGTTCAGCCCGTTCTGGATCGGCACGGTGATCATGCTCGCGGGCCTGAGCGAGTTTGCCGGCGCACTCGGCTCCACGGTTGGCGCCTCACGCCGCTACGACGGGCCGCTCGGCAAGAGCGACCGCGCCTTCGTGTTCGGCGCGCTCGGCCTTTATGTGGCGCTGGGCTGGCCCCTGCCGGGCTGGACCGCCTGGCTGATGCCGCTGCTCGCTGCGCTGGTCGCCTGGACGGTGGCCAACCGCGTGCGGCGCGCGCTGGCCGAAGCCGCATGAACCCATGCACAACAAACAAAAGAACAGCGATCTGGATTCAATGACCGATACCGATACCGATACCAACACCAACCAACGCATGGCGCAAGAGCGCCAGTTCCGCACGCACGACGGCGAATCGCTCTTCTACCGGCACTGGCCGGCCACGGGTGCGGCGCGCCGCGGCGCGATCGTGCTGTTTCATCGCGGGCACGAGCACGGCGCGCGCATGGCGCACCTGGTCGACGAACTCAACCTGCCCGATTTCGACTTTTTTGCCTGGGACGCCCGCGGCCACGGCCGCTCGCCGGGCCAGCGCGGCTACAGCCCGAGCTTTGCCACCTCGGTGCGCGACGTGCAGACCTTCGTGCAGCACATCGGCAGCGCACACGGCGTGGCCGAGCAGGACATCCACGTGATTGCGCAGAGCGTGGGGGCCGTGCTGGTCTCCACCTGGGCGCACGACTACGCCCCCAAGGTGCGCGGGCTCACGCTGGCGTCGCCGGCTTTCAAGGTCAAGCTCTACGTGCCTTTTGCGCGCGCCGGGCTGGGCCTGATGCACAAGCTGCGCGGCCTGTTCTTCGTCAACAGCTATGTGAAGGCGAAGTTCCTCACGCACGACCCGGAGCGCATTGCCAGCTACGAGAGCGACCCGCTGATTTCACGGCCCATTGCGGTGAACATCCTGCTGGGGCTCTACGAAGCCGCCGACCGCGTGGTGGCCGATGCCAATGCCATCACGCAGCCGGTTCAGCTGCTGATCTCGGGCGCCGACTGGGTGGTGCACCACAAGCCGCAGCACCAGTTCTTCGAGCGGCTGGGCAGCGCCATCAAGACCAAGCTGGAACTGCCGGGCTTCTTCCACGACACGCTGGGCGAGAAAGACCGCGCACCGGCGGTGCAGGCCATCCGCGAGTTCGTCCTTCAGCTGTTCGAGGAGCCGCCGGCACCGGTCGACCTGCGCGCGGCGCACCTGAGCGGCAACACGGCCGACGAGTCGCGCGCGCTGGCCGAGCCGCTGGCGCCGCTGTCTCCGCGCGGCGCCTACTGGGGGCTGACACGCGCCGGACTGCGTTTTGGCGGCACCCTTTCGCGCGGCGTGAAGCTGGGGCACGACACCGGCTTCGATTCGGGCAGCACGCTCGACTACGTCTACCGCAATCATCCGGAAGGCAAGGGGCCGCTCGGCCGCTCCATCGACAAGACCTACCTGAACTCGATCGGCTGGCGCGGCATTCGGCAGCGCAAAATCCATGTCGAGGAGCTGATCCGCATCGCGATGGAACGCCTGGCCGAAATGCACCGCGAGGTGCGCGTGATGGACATTGCGGCCGGCCACGGCCGCTACGTGCTCGACGCAGTGACCGCAAGCCCCGTCAAGGCCAGCTCGATCCTGCTGCGCGACTACAGCGACATCAACGTGCGCGACGGGCGCGCGCTCATCGCCGAGAAGGGGCTTGAAGACGTCGCGCAGTTCGTTCAGGCCGATGCCTTCGACCGCATCAGCCTGGCCACCGTAACGCCGCGCCCCACGCTGGCCGTGGTGTCGGGCCTGTACGAACTCTTTCCCGACAATGAAATGGTGCGCCGCTCTCTCGCGGGCGTGGGCGATGCGGTGGAAGACCGCGGCTACCTGGTCTACACCGGCCAGCCTTGGCACCCGCAGCTCGAGATGATTGCGCGCGCGCTCACCAGCCATCGCCAGGGCGAAGCCTGGGTGATGCGCCGCCGCACGCAGGCCGAGATGGACCAGCTGGTCGAAGAAGCGGGCTTCCGCAAGATCGACCAGCGCATCGACGAGTGGGGCATCTTTACTGTCTCGCTCGCGGTGAGGGTGGCGTGACTTCCGGGCTTGACGCGAAATGAAGCACTGGCTGGCACAGCGACCGTGGAAGCGGGCTGCCGCATGGCTGGTGTTTCTGGGGCCGTTGTTCTACGCGACCTACGGCCTTGCCAACTGGTGGGCCACCACGCGCGCGCAGGTGCCTTCGATGGCCTTCGAGTGGGAGCGGCAGGTGCCGTTCTGGGCCTGGACGATTTTTCCGTACTGGACGATCAATGTCTTCTACGCGCTCTCGCTCTTTCTCGCGCGCAGCAAGCACACGCTCGACAGGCATGCGCTGCGGCTCGTGAGCGCAACGCTCATCGCCTGCACCTGCTTCGTCGTCTGGCCTCTGCATTTCAGCTTTGGGCAGCCGGCCGTCGAAGGCGCGCCGGCCTTTCTGTTCAATGCGCTGCGCGGTTTCGACCAGCCCTATAACCAGGCACCTTCGCTGCACATCGCGCTGGCGGTGATCCTGTGGGACTGGTACCGGCAGTTTTTGCGTGCAATGTGGGCAAGGCTGGTGCTGCATGTGTGGGCGTTCGCGATCTGCGCGTCGGTGCTCACCACCTGGCAGCACCACTTCATCGACATTCCGACGGGTGCGCTGCTCGGAATCTTCTGCGTCTGGCTGTGGCCGCTGGAGCGGACGGTGTCGATGCCGCGTGCCTGGCAGCGCACGCGCGATGCACAGCGCTGGAAGCTCGCGGGCCTCTATGCCACCGGCGCGGCGTTGTTTCTTGCTGCCGCGTTGTATGGCGGCGGCATCTGGCTTTGGCTCGCCTGGCCCGCGGTTTCGCTGGCGCTGGTGGCACTCAATTACATCGGCTTCGGCGCCCGCGGCTTCCAGATGAACGGCACGGGTCGCATGAGTTGGGCTGCGCGCTGGCTGTTCGCGCCCTATCGCCTTGGCGCCGCAGTCAACGCATGGCTCTGGACGCGCAAGCTGCCGGCTTCGGTCGAAGTGGTGCCGGGCCTGCGCCTCGGGCGCCTGCCGACGAAGGCCGAATGGATTGACGCCGGACGACCGCGGATCGTAAGCCTGTGCGCCGAGCTGCAGGCGCCGGCCGGCGTTCCGCATGCGCGTTGCGTGCCGATACTCGATTTGACCGTGCCGCCGACCGTGCGGCTGCAGCGCGCCGCCGCGGTGATCGAAGGGCAGCGCCTCCATGCCGAAGGCGCTCCCGTGTGGGTCTGCTGTGCGTTGGGCTTCTCGCGCAGCGCCGCCGCGGCCATTGCGTGGCTGAGGCGCTACGGCGCATCGGGCGGCCTGGCGCAGGCGGAAGACGCTGTGCGCCTTGCGCGCCCGCAGATCGTTCTGCGCGCTGCCTGGCGGGCCTCGCTCGAACCGCTCGGTGCCGCTGCACCTGGAGTTCCGCCCCATGACTGAGAACGAGCGCGCCATCTGCGCCGCGCTTGCCGGGTTGCTGCGCGCCGCGGCGGTGCTGGCGGCCTGGGGCTTCGCACTCATGTGCATCGCGGCGCTGGTGCTCGCGCTCACCATGCGCTCGCTCTCGACCACGGCCGCCATGGGCTTTGGCGCAGTCGTGGTGCTGGGCACGCTCGAGCGCTATTTCGCATTCAGGCTGCGGCTCGACCAGGCGCTGTTCGCCGATCTCGCGCGCGGCGACATCGCATCGCTCGGTGCGCTCGACGGCGCGCTCGACCGGCTCGGCCTGCGCAGCGCACAGCCGCCCGCGACCCTTCGGCCGCTCGAAGACCGAGTGCAGGGCACCCGGCAGCTCATGCAGCGCCACGCCATCGTGGTTGCCTGCCAGAGCGCCATGTTTCTCCTTGCCTTGATGACACAGGACCTGTCGTGACCGAAGAAGACAACAACAACGAAAAAGACCACCGGCCTGAAAGCACGGTGCTGCGCCGCGCGCTTGCCGTCGTCGCCGGCAAGCTGATCATCGGCGCGGCAGGGTTGCTGACTGGCGTGCGCGCCATGTGGAGCGGCACCACGCCCAAGGCCGAGCAGACGCTGTACTTCGCCAACCACACGAGCCACGGCGATTTCGTGCTGCTGTGGGCCACGCTGCCGCCCGACCTTCGCGCGCTGACGCGGCCGGTGGCGGGCCAGGACTACTGGATGGCGTCGAAGGTGCGCCAGTTCATCGGCGCGGATGTGTTCAACGCGCTGATGATCCGGCGCGACGGCTCGGGCCAGGGCGGCAACCCGGTCGACCAGATGAAGGAAGCGCTCGAAGGCGGCGACTCGCTCATCATGTTTCCCGAGGGCACGCGCAACACCGGCGACGAGATCCTGCTGCCGCTCAAGAGCGGCCTCTATCACCTGGCGCGCGCCTGCCCCACCGTGCGGCTGGTGCCGGTGTGGATCGAGAACCTGAAGCGCGTGCTGCCCAAGGGCACGCTGGTGCCGATTCCGCTCGCCTGCACGGTTCGCTTCGGCGCGCCCATCCAGCTGGCCGAGGGCGAAGACAAGACCAGCTTTCTCGCCCGCGCGCGTGCCGCCATGCTCGACCTGCGCCCCGAATACGACCGCGTGCCCGAACAAGAAAAAGCAGCCGCAACCACGCCATGAACATCTCGCCTTTCACACAGACCACGCTGCAATTGTTCGGAGGCGTGGCCGGCGTGCTGATCCTTGCATCGGCCATCGGCGCAGCGCTCAAGTGGCGCGTGGCGCAAGGCCGACCCCATTCGGTCATCGACAACCTCAACGCGCGCGTCAATGCGTGGTGGGTGATGGTGGCGGTGATCGGCCTTGCCTTCGCCTTCGGCAAGGGCGGCGTGATCGTGCTGTTCTATCTGATCTCTTTCTACGCGCTGCGCGAGTTCATCAGCCTGGCCTACACGCGGCGCGGCGACCATCATGCAATTGCCGCGGCGTTCTACATCGGGCTGCCGGTGCAGTACTTTCTGGTGTGGATCGAGTGGTACGGGCTCTATTCGATCTTCATTCCGGTCTACGCCTTTCTCGTGCTACCGATTCTTGCGGCCGTGGGCGGCGACACGCAGCGCTTTCTGGAGCGCACCTCCAAGATCCAGTGGGGCCTGATGATCTGCGTGTTCTGCATCAGCCACGTGCCAGCGCTGCTTACGCTGCAGATTCCCGGCTTCGAAGGCCGCAACCTGTTGCTGATCGCTTTTCTGGTGATCGTGGTGCAGGGCAGCGACGTGCTGCAGTACGTGTGGGGCAAGCTCTTCGGCAAGCGCAAGGTGGCGCCCGAACTCTCGCCATCAAAGACGTGGGAGGGCCTGGTCGGCGGCGTCGCCAGCGCCACCGCACTGGGGGCGGCGCTCTATTGGGCGACGCCGTTCAACCCCTGGCAGGCGGCGCTGATGGCGCTCACCATCTGCCTCATGGGCTTTTTCGGCGGACTCGTGATGTCCGCCATCAAGCGAGACCGCGGCGTGAAAGACTGGGGTTCGATGATCGAAGGCCACGGCGGCATGCTCGACCGGCTCGACTCGGTGATCTTCGCGGCGCCGATCTACTTTCACGCCTTGCGCTACTGGTGGGTGCCGTGAGCACGGCACCCACCAGCACAAGGGCAAAGAAAGCGGTCGCGGCCGAGCGCGTTCCGCACGACACGCCCGTCGAATGCACCACCGCCGCCTCATGGGAGCGGTGGCTCAAGAGACACCATGCCGCCGCGGCCGGCGTGTGGCTGCGAATGGCCAAGAAGGACAGCGGCATGGCATCGGTCAACCACGCCGAGGCACTCGAGGTTGCGCTGTGCTACGGCTGGATCGACGGGCAGCGCAAGGCGGAAGACGACAAGTACTTTCTGCAGCGCTTCACCCCGCGCACGTCGCGCAGCACCTGGTCGAAGATCAACCGCGACAAGGCACTGAAGCTGATCGAGGAAGGCCGCATGCAGCCTGCCGGCCTGGCGGAGGTCGACCGCGCCCGCGCCGACGGCCGCTGGGATGCGGCCTACGACGCCCAGAGCGTCGCCACCGTGCCGCCCGACCTGCAGGCCGCGCTGGACGCAAGCCCCAAGGCCGCCGCCTTCTTCGCCACCCTCGATTCGCGCAACCGCTACGCGGTACTGTTCCGCACGCAGGGTGCGAAGAAACCCGAGACCCGGGCGCGGCGTATCGCGCAATTCGTTGAAATGCTCGCCAAGGGCGAGAAGATCCACCCCTGAGCGCGGTCCGGCGCCCTACTTCGCCAGCGCCTTCAGCGCCAGCTTGATGCCCTCGCTCACCGTCGCATCCTTTGGCAGTGCCTTCAGCGCCAGCGCGGCTTCCTTGTCGCTGTAGCCCAGCGCGATGAGCGCCTGCAGGATGTCGGCCTGCGCATCGGAGGCTGCATGCGCAGGCAGGCCGATGTCGGCACCCAGCTTGCCCTTGAGTTCCAGCAGCAGCCGCTCGGCGGTCTTCTTGCCGATGCCCGGAATCTTGATGAGGCGGCCGAGCTCCTGCGTGGTGATGGCCTGCGACAGCTCGCCCACGCTCATGCCCGACAGCAGGCCGAGCGCCGTGCGCGGCCCTACGCCAGTGATCTTGATGAGTTGCCGAAAAGCCGCACGCTCCTCGGCGGTGCCGAAACCGTAGAGAATCTGCGCGTCCTCGCGCACCACGAAGTGCGTGAGCAGCGAAACGCGCTCTCCGGTGCCGGGCAGGTTGTAGAACGTGCTCATCGGCACATCGACCTCGTAACCGACGCCGTTGCAGTCCACCACCACTTGCGGTGGGTTGCGCTCGGCCAGGATGCCGGTGAGTTTGCCTATCATGGGTGCCCTTTTTCCTTGAAATGTCCGGCGTGATTCTGCGACACACCTTTGCTCCCCCCAACAACTCGCGCCTCGGCCACCTGTGCGGACCGCTGGACGCACACCTGCGCCGCATCGAAGAGGCGCTGGGCGTGAAGATCGCGCATCGCCACGAGCAGTTCAAGGTCGACGGCCCCAAGGCCTCCGCGCAGCGGGCGATGGACGTGCTGCAGGCGCTGTACGAAATTGCCCAGCGCCCGATCGACCCGGCCGTGGTGCAGCTCACGCTGGCGGGTGACGGTTCCATGATCGACGGCGATGAGGACGCGGCCATGCTCGTCACGCGCCGCGCCGACCTGCGCGCACGCACGCCCACGCAGGCGCTGTACCTCGACAACATCGCCAAGCACGACATCACCTTCGGCATCGGCCCGGCGGGCACCGGCAAGACCTACCTGGCCGTGGCCTGCGCGGTCGATGCGCTGGAACGCGCCGCGGTGCAGCGCATCGTGCTCACGCGCCCGGCGGTGGAAGCCGGCGAGCGGCTCGGCTTCTTGCCGGGCGACCTGACGCAGAAGGTCGACCCCTACCTGCGCCCGCTGTACGACGCGCTCTATGACCTGATGGGCTATGAAAAGGTGCAGAAGGCTTTCGAGCGCAATGCACTCGAAATTGCGCCGCTGGCCTTCATGCGCGGACGCACGCTGAACAACGCCTTCGTCATCCTGGATGAAGCGCAGAACACCACGGTCGAGCAGATGAAGATGTTTCTCACGCGCATCGGCTTCGGCGCCAAGGCGGTGGTAACAGGCGACGTGAGCCAGATCGATCTGCCCAAGCAGCAGCTGAGCGGGCTGATCGACGCCGAGCGCGTGCTGCGGCGCGTGAGCGGTATTGCCATCACGCACTTCACCAGCGCCGACGTAGTGCGGCATCCGCTGGTCGCCAAGATCGTCGATGCCTACGACGGCCAGCGCAAGCGCGCGGGGTCGCACTGACATGGCGCTGGCCCAGCTCTCGCTTTCGCTGCAGTTCGCACCGCGCTTCAAGGGCATCGAGCGGCATCGCGCCGCATTGCCGCGGCACAACGTGGCCCGCTGGATCCGCCATGCGCTCGACGCGGACGGCGAAATCACGGTGCGCATCGTCGATGCCGAGGAAGGCCAGCGCCTGAACCGCGAATTTCGCGGCAAGGACTATGCGACCAACGTGCTGACGTTCGACTACGCGCAAAGCCCGATGGTGATGGCCGACCTGGTGCTGTGCGCGCCGGTGGTCGCGGCCGAGGCCAAGGAGCAACGCAAGACATTGGCCGCGCACTACGCGCACCTGCTCGTTCACGGCACGCTGCACGCGCAGGGCTGGGACCACGAGACCGGTGAGGCCGATGCCGAGGAAATGGAAGCGCGCGAGATCGAGATCCTGGCGGGCCTCGGCATTCGAAATCCATACGGGCGGTGAGATGACCGCAACGCTCGGCGCGAACACCGATCCGTGGCTGCCGCGCTGGCTTCCTCTGCTTGCCGAGCGCGCGGGAGCGGACCCGGTGCTCGAGCTGGGCTGCGGAACGGGCCGGGACAGCGCGGTGTTGGCGGGCGCTGGGCTTCGCGTGGTGGGCATCGAGCTCTCGAACGAATCGGTGGCGGCCGCTCGGGCACGGGTGCCGCACGGCGCGGAGTTTCTTTGCAGCGATTTCCGCGCACCCTTTCCGGTGGCCGACGGCAGCGTGGGCGCGGTGCTCGCGAGTCTTTCGCTGCACTACTTTGCCTGGGATGAAACGCTGGCTCTGGCCCGGCGGATTCACGACGTGCTTCGCCCGGGCGGCGTACTGCTGTGCCGGTTGAATTCAGTCAACGACTTTCACCACGGCGCCAGCGGCCCGCCGCCGAAGGGCGAAGATTCTTTCTACCTCGTGGACGGCGTGCCCAAGCGGTTTTTCGACCGTGCAGCGGTGGAGCGGCTCTTCACCGAGGGCTGGCGCATGCTGCACCTGGAAGAACGCACGGTCGAGCGCTACGAACAGCCGAAGGTGCTTTGGGAAGCCGTACTCGAACGCGAGTGACGGCAGCGCGCTACGCCGTCATCTGCAGCGGAATGGTGACCGGCCCATCGTTGACCAAGTGCACTTGCATGTCGGCGCCGAACTCGCCCGTTGCAACCACGGGGTGCGCAGCGCGGGCTTGCGCCACGAAATAGTCGTAAAGCCGCCGCCCTTCATCCGGCGCCGCTGCCTGCGTGAAGCTCGGGCGATTGCCGCCGCTCACGTCGGCCGCGAGCGTGAACTGGCTCACCACGAGCAGGCCGCCGCCGATGTCCTGCAGGCTGCGGTTCATCTTGCCCGCGTCGTCTGAAAAGATGCGTAGCTTCAGTATCTTTGCCAGCATGCGGTCGGCGAGCGCATCCACATCGCCGCGCTCGGCACAGAGCAGCACGAGCAGGCCGGCCTCGATGGCGCCCGTGGTCTGCCCGCCAATATCGACACGCGCGCTTGCCACGCGTTGAATCACGGCTTTCATGCCTCCTCCTCCATCTGCGTGGCGCGCGCTTCCATGCCCAGCGGCAGCAGCTGGATGGTCACGCGCAGGCCGGGCACGGCGTCCATCAGTGCCTGCTCCAGTTCGTCGCGCATGGCGGCCGCGTGCTGCAGTGTCCAGTCGCCCGGCACGTGCATGTGCAGGTCGGCAAACCGGCGCTGGCCCGCGCGCCGCGTGACCATGTCGTCGAAGCGCAGCCGCGCGCCTTCGGGCAGGCGTGCGGCAAACTCGTCGAGCGTGGTGCGCAGCGTGGCAATGGTCTCGGGCTCGAGCGCCTCGTCCATCAGGCCCTGCGACGAGCGCCACACGAGCTTCACGCCTTCCCGCACGATGTTGAGCGCCACGCCGATGGCGAGCAGCGGATCGAGCCAGAGCCATCCGCTGAAGTGCACGGCCACGATGCCGATGACGACCGCGGCCGAGGTCCAGACGTCGGTCATGAGATGCCGCGCATCGGCTTCCAGCGCGATGGACCGGTGGGTATCCGCCGCGCGAAACAGCGCATAGGCCAGGCCCGCGTTGAATGCGGAACTAAGCACCGAAAGCGCGAGCCCCCAGCCCAACTGCTCGAGCGGCTGAGGAGAAAGCAGCCGCTGCACGGAAACCCAGAGAATGGCGGCCGCCGCACCCACGATCAGGATGCCTTCGAAGCCCGATGAAAAGTACTCGGCCTTGTGGTGGCCGTAGGGATGGTCCTCGTCGGCCGGCCGCGCCGCCACCGTCACCATGGCCAGGGCGAACATGGCGCTGGCAAGATTGACGAACGACTCCATGGCGTCGGAGATCAGGCCCATCGAATTCGTGACGTAGCCTGCCAGGCCCTTGAGCAGGATCGTGATGAGGGCTACGGCGACGGAGACGCGAAGCAGCGTCTTGGGCGTAAGAATCATGCGCGGCGAGAGACGTTGAGCAAGAAAAACGACAGAAGTGCGGCAAAAGACCGCATCTTTGTAGCCGAGTTATCAAATGCGGCCTCCGCTTGTAACAGGTTCAATTTAATATTTGTGTCACCGCGAGACATTCGCAGAGAGTGATGATGAAAAAATTCCTGATCGCCCTGGGAGGCTTCGCCCTTTGGGGCGCAGTGGCGTTGGCCCACGCGCAAGCAGCGCTCACCGCACCCATAGCCGCACCGGTTGCCGAGCCTCAGGCGGGCTTCGTGAAGTCGGTGCGCGGCAACGTGCAACTGCTCAGCTCGGCCGGTACGCCGCGTGTCGCCGCCGCAGGCGATGCGCTAACCGCTGTGGACCGTATCGTGACCGGTCCGGACTCTTCCGCGGCCGTGGTCTTGCGCGACGACACGACGCTCGTCGTCGGACCTTCGTCGCGGCTGGACCTGAAGGAATTCCACTTCAACGCCACCACGCATGAAGGCGGCGTGCTCGTGTCGCTGCTGCGCGGCTCCATGCGCATGATCACGGGCCTCATCGGCAAGACCAACCCCGACGCGATCCGCGTGGAGACGCAAACGGCCACGATCGGAATCCGCGGAACCGACTTCATCGTGCAAGCCGACGGCCAGCCATGATGATGAAGTTGCGGCCCCATGCCTCCTATCTTCTTGCCGCCCTGACCGCAGCGCTGCTTGGCGCCTGCAGCTCGCCGGGCACCCGCGTGGTGCTGCTGCCCCAGGCGGACGACAAGCCCTCTGCGGTGGTGGTGCGCGCGAAGGACGGCGAAGAAGTTCTTTCCAGGCCCTACCAGCGTGCGACCGCGGCGGTCGGCGCTTCGGGCGCCCCCGTGGTCGACCAGGCGGACCCGGCCAAGGTGCGGGCCGAGAACAAGGCACTGTTCGACATGCGTCCGCCTCCGCCGCAGCGCTACACCGTGTTTTTCGACGCCGGCGGCACGACGCTCACGCCTGCGTCGCAGCAGGTCATGAACGAGGCACTGGTTGCGGCTCAAACCCGCAGCGGCAGCGACATCGTGGTGACCGGACATACCGACACCAAGGGTGCGCTCGAGCAGAACGACATGCTTTCGCAGCGCCGGGCGCAGGAAGTGGTGCAGCTCTTCATAGACCGGCAATTTCCCGCTAAGCGCATCGAGGCCGTAGGCCGCGGCGAACGCGAACTCGCCGTTTCCACCGCCGACGAGGTGGACGAGCCGCGCAATCGGCGCGTCACCATCGAAGTCCGGTGAGGTAGGCGGGCTGGCGGCCAGCGCCGCCACCGCCCTTTTCGTCAGCTGACGGTCACGCGCGCAAACTTGCGCTTGCCGACCTGCACCACGTAGCTGCCCGCGGACAGCTTCAGCGCCTTGTCGCTGATCACGACTGAATCGACCCGCACGCCGCCGCCGTCGATCAGCCGATTGCCCTCGGAGGTCGAGGGTGCCAAGCCGGCTTGCTTGAGCAGCTGCGCAATGCCAAGCGGTGCGCCGCCCAGCGAGACCTCGGGAATCTCGTCGGGCACGCCGCCCTTGCTGCGGTTGATGAAATCCTGCTCGGCGGCATCGGCGGCTGCCGCGCTGTGGAAGCGCGCAGTAATTTCCTTGGCCAGCGCCACCTTCGCATCCTTCGGATTGCGGCCGGCCGCAATTTCAGCCTTGAGCGCCTCGATCTGTTCCAGAGACTGAAAGCTCAGCAAGGTGTACCAGCGCCACATCAGCTCGTCGGAGATCGACAGCACCTTGGCGAACATGGTGTTGGCGTCTTCGCTGATGCCGATGTAGTTGTTCTTGCTCTTGGACATCTTCTCGACGCCATCGAGCCCCTCCAGCAGAGGCATAGTGAGTATGCACTGCGGCTCTTGCCCGTATTCCTGCTGGAGGTGACGACCAACCAGCAAGTTGAACTTCTGGTCGGTGCCGCCCAGTTCGAGGTCGCTCTTGAGCGCCACCGAGTCGTAGCCCTGCATCAGTGGGTAGAGGAACTCGTGCACCGAGATCGACTGGCCAGCCTTGAAGCGCTTGTTGAAATCGTCGCGCTCCATCATGCGGGCGACGGTGTATTTGGCGGCCAGTTGGATCATGCCGCGCGCACCCAGCGGGTCGCTCCATTCGGAGTTGTAGCGAATCTCGGTCTTTTCAGGGTCCAGCACCAGGCTGGCCTGCCGGTAGTAGGTCTGGGCGTTGGCCTCGATCTGCTCGCGCGTGAGCGGCGGCCGGGTACTGTTGCGGCCGGAAGGGTCGCCAATGGTGGTCGTGAAGTCGCCGATCAGGAAAATCACACGATGCCCCAGGTCTTGGAGCTGACGCATCTTGTTGAGGACAACCGTATGGCCGATGTGGATATCGGGAGCGGTCGGATCGAGCCCCAGCTTGATGCGCAGCGGCGTTCCGCTGGCCTCCGAGCGCTGCAGCTTGCGCACCCATTCGTCCTGCGGCAGGAGCTCGTCGGCGCCCCGGAGGGAGATTTCAAGCGCTCGTCTTACACCATCGGACAGGCCATTGGATGTAACAGATTCGGCATTCATAGGCTTTTTGGCTGATTTTCAGGTTGCCGAAGCTATACTCAGCCCGACTTTTCAAGCGCCGGATTCTAAGCGGCGCTTTTTTCCGCACCGTCCTGCCGCCCTGTCCGTTCTGGGCTTTGCAGCGCGGATTTGCAGAACCTGAGCTGGAATTCAAAGTTTGATCAACGGCATTCTCGCCGCCGAGGAGCTTCTGGCTTCTCGCGTGGCCTATACATTCCGGACCTATCCCAAGCAGATCACCGCGGCCATCGCGGCTGCCTTGCTGAGTGCCGGCACCCTGGCGGTGGCCTCCCTGGGCCCCGACGCCTCCGACCTCCCGGTCCAACAGGTGCTTGAAGCGACCGCGCCCCTGTCCTTTGCAGAACAGAGCGAATCGCTCGAGAACTTCAGCTTCACGCTGTTTCGCACCGACATCACGCGTTCGAGCGACACGGCTGAGGCCCTGCTGAAGCGCCTGGGTATTTCCGACCCCGCCGCCACCGCCTTCGTGCGCGCGAGCGGCGAAGCCCGCAATGCGCTGTTTGCGCGCGCGGGCCGCACCATCACGGCCGAAGCCACCCAGGAAAACCAGCTCAAGAAGCTGAGCGCCCGCTGGATTCCCGACGGCGACGGCGGCTTCAAGCGCTTCGTCATCGAGCGCACGGCGGTCGGCTTCGTTGCACTCACCGAGCGCGACACGCTCACGCCCGGCACACGCCTGGCCAGCGGCACCATCCGCACCTCGCTGTTCGCAGCCACCGACGACTCCCGCGTTCCCGATTCGGTCGCGAGCCAGCTGGCCGACATCTTCGCGGGCGACGTCGACGTGCGCGCACTCCGCAAAGGCGACCGCTTTGCCGTGGTGTACGAAACCTTCGAAGCCGACGGCCAGGCGCTGCGCAGCGGCCGCGTGCTCTCGGCCGAGTTCGAGAGCGGCGGCAAGGTGCACCAGGCCGTGTGGTTCCAGCCCCCGGGCCAGAAGGGCAGCTACTACCGCCCGAACGGCGACAGCCTGCGCAAGGCGTACCTGAGCTCGCCGGTCGAGTTTTCGCGCGTGTCGAGCGGCTTTGCGATGCGCATGCACCCGATCCTGAACAGCTGGCGCCAGCACAACGGCATCGACTTTGCCGCGCCCACGGGCACGGCAGTGCGCAGCGTCGGCGACGGCACGGTCGATTTCGCCGGCACGCAAAGCGGCTACGGCAACATCGTCATCATCAAGCACCGCAACAACCAGCAGACGGCCTACGCCCACCTGAGCCGCGTCGACGTCAAAGCCGGTGAAAGCATCAGCCAGGGCCAGACGATCGGCGCCGTGGGCTCCACGGGCTGGGCCACCGGCCCTCACCTGCACTTCGAGTTCCGCGTGAACGGCGAATACCAGGACCCGGCCTCGATCGCCCAGGAAGGCGGCGCCCCGATCACCGCCGCCATGCGCCCGGCCTTCGAACGCATCGCTGTCGGTGCGCGCACCGAACTGGCTGCAGCGTTCTCGGTCATCCAGGCCAGCGCAGACTGAGCACCCGCGGGGCAATAGCGGCGGCACAACAAGAGCCCCGCTCGCCCCGTTCAGTATGGCCGCCGAACTGTTCATCGGCTTGATGTCCGGCACGTCACTCGACGGCGTCGATGGCGTTCTGGCCGACTTTTCCGAAGGCCGCATCGCGGTACGGGCCTACGCTACCGCCCCTTTCCCCGCCGATCTGCGGACGGAACTGATGGCGCTCAACACGACCGGCGACAACGAACTGCACCGCGCCGCGCTGGCCGGCAATGGCCTGGCCCGCATCTATGCAGGCGTCGTCGGCCAGCTCCTCGCGGACAGCAGGACTCCTGCCAGTGCCGTTACAGCGCTTGGCACTCATGGCCAGACGGTTCGCCACCGTCCCACTGAATTCGACGGCGTTGGCTACACGCTGCAGATCAACAACCCCTCGCTGCTGGCTGAACTGACCGGCATCGACGTGGTTGCAGACTTTCGCAGCCGAGACCTCGCCGCGGGCGGTCAGGGCGCTCCACTGGTGCCGGCATTCCACCGTGCGCTCTTCGCGCGCGCCGACGGACCCGTGGTGGTGCTGAACATCGGCGGCATTTCCAATTTGAGCCTGCTACCTGCCGCTGATGCGCCGGGAGAGCCCGTCGTGCTGGGTTTCGACTGCGGGCCAGGCAATGCCTTGATGGATTACTGGTGTCAGCTTCACACCGGCCAGCCCTTCGATCGCGGGGGGCAATGGGCCGCAAGGGGGCAGGTGCTGCCCGAGCTGCTTGCAACGCTGCAGGCCGAGCCCTATTTCGCAAAGGCGCCACCCAAAAGCACGGGTCGCGACCTGTTCAACCCGTCCTGGCTTTCAGCACGCCTAGGCGCGCTTGCGGGCGCCGCGCCTGCCGACGTGCAAGCGACGCTGACCGAATTCACCGCCAGCGTTTGTGCGGCTGATGTGCAGCGCTATGGAAACGGTAGCAGACTGCTGATCGTTTGCGGCGGCGGTGCCTTGAACGACCACCTGCTCGCCCGTTTGCGAGCGTTGCTGCCGGAGGTGGCGGTGGACGCGTCCACGAAGCACGGCCTGCCGCCGCTGCAGGTCGAAGCCGCGGCCTTTGCATGGCTGGCGCGCAGCACCGTGCGGCGCGAGGCAGGCAACCTTGCCAGCGTGACCGGTGCGCGCGGGGCCCGGGTATTGGGCGCTATTTACCCGGCCTGAGACTCCCGCAAGCGGAGTCCGTGCCTCGTTTGCAGGCAAGAATAAAAGCACCAGGCAGCAAAAAGCCGCCCGAAGGCGGCTTTTACCGGCAACAGGGCAAAATCACGCCGAGAAGCTGGATCCGCAGCCGCAGGTGCTGGTGGCGTTCGGATTCTTGATCACGAACTGGGCGCCCTGCAGGTCTTCCTTGTAGTCGATTTCAGCGCCGACCAGATACTGGTAGCTCATGGCATCGATCAGCAGCGACACGCCGTTCTTGGTCATGGTCGTGTCGTCTTCATTCGTGATTTCGTCGAAAGTGAAGCCGTACTGAAAGCCCGAGCAGCCGCCGCCTTGCACGAACACGCGCAGCTTGAGGTCGGGATTGCCCTCCTCGGCGATCAGGTCGGCCACCTTGGCGGCCGCACTGTCCGTGAAGACGATCGGCTCGGGCATCTGGGTCTGGATGTTTTCGGCAACAACGCTCATGTGGGATAACTCCTTGAGGGCCGAACAGGCGGCCAATGAACCAATGCTACTGCAATGCGGCATTCTCGGCAGGGCGGCATTGGCGAGCACCCAACACAAGTGGGGTCGAAAACCGTCCCCGCCAAGGGCCGCAATGAAAAAGCCGCCCGAAGGCGGCTCTTGCTTGCAGCGGACAGTATCAGCGCTTGCTGAACTGCTTGCGGCGGCGAGCAGAGTGCAAACCGACCTTCTTACGCTCGACTTCACGCGCATCGCGGGTAACGAAGCCAGCCTGGCTCAGCACCGGCTTCAGGCTTGCGTCGTAGTCGATCAGCGCACGGGTGATGCCGTGGCGCGTTGCGCCGGCCTGGCCCGATTCACCGCCGCCGTTCACGTTGACCATCACGTCGAAAGCTTCGAGGTTGTTGGTCAGCACGAGGGGTTGCTTCGCGATCATGATCGAGGTTTCGCGGCCGAAGAACTCTTGAATGTCCTTGCCGTTGACCGTGATCTTGCCCGAGCCCTTTTTCAGAAACACACGGGCGACGCTCGATTTGCGACGGCCGGTGCCATTGTTCCATTCACCAATCATTCTCAAGGCTCCTTACAGTTCCAGCACTTTGGGCTGTTGGGCGGTATGCGGGTGCTCAGCGCCACCGTACACCTTGAGTTTCTTGATCATCGCGTAGCCAAGCGGGCCCTTGGGCAGCATGCCCTTGACAGCCTTTTCCAGGGCGCGGCCCGGGTGCTTGGATTGCATGTCGCGGAAGTTGGTCGCCGTGATACCGCCCGGGTAGCCCGAGTGACGGTAGTACACCTTGTCGATCGACTTGGCGCCGGTGACGCGCAGCTGGGCTGCGTTGATGATGACGATGAAGTCACCGGTATCGACGTGAGGCGTATAAATGGCCTTGTGTTTGCCGCGCAAACGGAGAGCAACTTCGCTGGCTACTCGTCCGAGGACCTTGTCGGTCGCGTCAATCACAAACCACTCGTGCGTCACGTCAGCGGGCTTGGCGCTGAACGTTTTGGTCATGAGTTTTTCTCTTGAAAAGAGGGTTTGGCGAGCCCTTTTCCACGGTCGGCGTTCCTCTGACGGGAATCTCTTAGGTGGGTTTCGCGCGCCCTGGAGACCAGGTTGCATGCCTTCGCCGCGGGGCTACAAAAACGCTGCGAAGCCTGCGATTATACGAAGAATCGGGCCATCGAAGCAAATTGAAGCCTGCGGGGGAGCCCGAGACGTTACCATCCTCACCCTATGTTCAGTTACCGCCACGCCTTCCATGCCGGCAACCACGCCGACGTGCTCAAGCACACGGTGCTGATTGCCACGCTCGACCACCTGCTTGAAAAAGAAGCAGCCCTGACCGTCATCGACACCCACGCCGGCGCCGGCCTTTACCGCCTCGACGGGGACTACGCCGGCACCAGCGGCGAGGCGGCCGAAGGCATATTGCGCCTGCTTTCGGACAAGAAGGCGGCTGCTCCCACGGCGCAACCGGCCCCGGCTGCAAAGTCCGCTACCAAAAAGGTAGCGCCCGAGGCCGAAGCACCCCTGGCCGACGCGATTGCACGCTATCTCAGCGTGATTCACGACTTCAATCCCAAGGGCGGCGCGCGTATCTACCCGGGTTCGCCGTTCATCGTGCAGCACCTGCTGCGCGACCACGACAAGCTCAAGCTGTTCGAACTGCACCCGACCGACGCACGCACACTGGATGCCAACATTGCGCAACTCGAGGCGGGCCGCCAGATCGCCGTGCTGCGCGAAGACGGCTTCGGCAGTGCCACCAAGTTCCTGCCTCCACCTTCGCGCCGCGCGCTGGTGCTGATGGACCCCAGCTACGAAATCAAGAGCGACTACGGCCGCGTGCTGGACTTCGCGGCCGAGGCGCTCAAGCGCTTTGCGACCGGCACCTATGCAGTGTGGTACCCGATCATCCCGCGGCCAGAGGCGCACGACCTCCCGCGGCGGCTGAAGACGCTGGCGACCAAGGCCGGCAAGTCGTGGCTGCACGCCACGCTCACGGTCAAGTCGAGCAAGCTGATCACCACCACAACGGGCGAAACCCAGCGCCCCGGACTGCCGGCCAGCGGCATGTTCCTGATCAACCCGCCCTATACGCTGAAGCCGCTGCTGGCGGCTGCCCTGCCGCAGCTGGTGGAGCGGCTGGCCCAGGACAAGCACGCCGCCTTCTCGCTCGATTCGGGCGGCTAGCCCTTTCCTGGTTTTTCTTCGCCCGGCGTTTTCAGCGCCGGCGGCGCGGCGGCACATTCACCTTGCGGCGCGGAGCCGCTGGTGCGGACGCCAGCGGCGGCTCTGCCGCCTCGACGTCGGCACCACCGCAGCGCATGCCGTCGCGATCGATGATCGTCAGTGCCACCTGCTTGATGCCGAGACCGATCATGCCGATGCGCTCGGCCGCGGCACGGCTCAGGTCGATGATGCGGCCCTGTGCATAGGGGCCCCGGTCGGTAATGCGTACCAGCACTTCGCTGCCGGTGACCAGGCTGCGCACGCAAACGCGGGTGTTGAACGGCAAGGTCTTGTGGGCCGCCGTCATGGCCGTCATGTCGAAGCGTTCGCCGCTCGCGGTCTTGCGCTGGTGAAACTGGATGCCGTACCAGGACGCTCCGCCACGTTCGTAGATCTCGCGAGGGCCACCGTCGCCGGGCACGCCGTCGTCAGGCCCCAGGTCGCCGGAGCTGGGCGCCGCAAGGTCGTAGCGGACCGAAGGCACGCTCGAGCGGGCCGGTGCGCCCGCAGGCACGGCCATCTGGCGCGGCAAGGGCGAAAGCTTTGCGTCTTTCGTGTCAGCCGCCGGGCCTTCGGTGGCCGGGGGCATGGCACAGCCGGCCAGCGCGCAGGTTGCTGCAACAAGGGCCACACGCAAGGCCCCGCGCAGCGAGCGTCCTGCTTCCGCGCGCCCCCTCAATCGAGGCGCTCCAGCACAGCCAGCGTCGGCGCCGACTGGTTCATTGTGTAGAAGTGCAGCGCCGGCGCGCCGCCGTCGCGCAGGCGCGCGCAGAGGTCGGCCACCACGTCGAGGCCAAAAGCCTTGATGGATGCCGTGTCGTCGCCAAAGCCCTGCAGCCGCAGGCGAATCCAGCGCGGGATCTCGGCGCCGCAGGCGTCGGAGAAGCGCATGAGTTGCGTCGAGCTGATGATCGGCATGACGCCCGGGACGATCGGCGTGTCGAGCCCCAGCTTGCGGGCGTCGTCGACAAAGCGGAAGTACGCCTCAGGGCTGAAGAAATACTGCGTGATTGCCGAATCGGCACCGGCCTTCACCTTGGCCGCAAAAGCCTGCAGGTCGGCCTCGGGCGAACGCGCCTGCGGATGCACCTCGGGGTAGCAGGCCACCTCGATGTGGAAGTCGCGGCCGGTTTCTTCGCGGATGAAGGCCACGAGATCGCTCGCGTACAAAAATTCACCGCCAATGCCGTAGCCGCTCGGCAGGTCGCCGCGCAGCGCGACCAGGCGCTTCACGCCCATGGACTTGAGCTCGGCCAACTGCTCGCGCACCGTGGCGCGCGTGGCGCCGATGCACGAGAAGTGGCTTGCGGCGTCCACGCCCTCGGACAGGATCTCTTGAACCGCACCAAAGGTGCCCTGGTGCGTGGAGCCGCCCGCACCGTAAGTGACCGAGCAGAACTCGGGCTTGCGCGCATACAGCTGCTGGCGCACCGCGCGCAGCTTGACCGCGCCTTCAGGCGTCTTGGTGGGAAAGAATTCGAAGCTCAGCGGAAGGCGCACCTGCGTCTCCTTAAGAGCCGTCCGCTTGAACAGCGCGCACGGCGTGAATGAAAAACTCGCGGTTGCCGTCGCCACCGGCGATCGGGCTGTCGAACCATTGCAGCACGCGAAGCTCGAGGGCTTCGCAGGCATCGCGCAGGCGCTTTTCGACCACCGCATACATCGACTCGTCGCGCACGATGCCGCCCTTGCCCACCTGCCCCGGCTGCAGTTCGAACTGCGGCTTGACCAGCATCAGCAGGTGGCCGTCGTCGGCGAGGAAAGGCATCAGCGCCGGCAGCACCAGCGTCTGCGAAATGAACGACAGGTCGCCGACGATGAGGTCGAAGCGCAGCTCGGAAGGCTCTTCGCCCTCCTCTTGCAGATCGTCCGCCGACAACGCACGCGCATTGACGCCTTCGATGGCGACAACCCGCTCGTCCTCGCGCAACCGCGCATGCAGTTGCCCATGGCCCACGTCGACGCCCACCACCTTCGCAGCGCCGCGCTGCAGCAGGCAGTCGGTGAAGCCTCCGGTCGACTGGCCCACGTCGAGGCACAGCTTGCCCGATGGGTCCAGGCCGCTCGCGGCCAGCGCACCTTCGAGCTTGAGCCCGCCACGCGACACGTAGCGGGCCTCCGCCGCGTCGTCGAGTTCGACCTCGGCCCACTCGGGCACTTCGTCGCGATTCTTCACGACCGAGCGCCACGCGTCGCCCGTGCCCGCATCGCGCCAACGCATGCCGCCGGCAATCAGCCGCACGGCCTGCGAGCGCGATGCGGCAAAGCCGCGTTCGACCAGCAATTGATCAGCGCGCATTCAGTACCGGTACGTGTCCGCCTTGTACGGACCCGCCTTGTTCACGCCGATGTAGGCGGCCTGTTCGTCGGTCAACTCGGTGAGCATGGCGCCGACCTTCTTCAGGTGCAGGCGCGCGACCTTTTCGTCCAGGTGCTTGGGCAGCACGTAGACCTTGCCGGCCTGGTAGGCATCGGGCTTGGTGAAGAGCTCGATCTGCGCAATGGTCTGGTTGGCGAAAGACGACGACATCACGAAGCTCGGGTGGCCCGTGCCGCAGCCCAGGTTCACGAGGCGACCCTTGGCCAGCAGGATGATCTTCTTGCCGTCGGGGAAGGTGATGTGGTCGACCTGCGGCTTGATCTCTTCCCACTCGTACTTCTCGATCGACGCAACATCGATCTCGTTGTCGAAGTGGCCGATGTTGCAGACGATGGCCTGGTCCTTCATCGCAGCCATGTGCTCATGGCGGATCACGTCCTTGTTGCCCGTGGTGGTCACGAAGATGTCGGCCTTGTCGGCGGCGTATTCCATGGTGACGACCTTGTAGCCTTCCATCGCAGCCTGCAGTGCATTGATGGGATCGATCTCGGTCACCCACACCTGGGCGCTCAGTGCGCGCAACGCCTGGGCCGAGCCCTTGCCCACGTCGCCGTAGCCGGCCACGCAGGCCACCTTGCCGGCAATCATCACGTCGGTGGCGCGCTTGATGCCGTCCACCAGCGATTCGCGGCAGCCGTACAGGTTGTCGAACTTGCTCTTGGTGACCGAGTCGTTCACGTTGATGGCGCGGAACAGCAGCGTGCCCTTGGCGCTCATCTCGTTCAGGCGGTGCACGCCGGTCGTCGTTTCTTCGGTCACGCCGATGATCTCGGCCGACTTGCGCGTGTACCAGTTCGAATCGACAGCCAGCTTGGCCTTGATGGCCGCGTAGAGGATGCGTTCTTCCTCGCTGGTCGGGTTGGCAAGCACGCCCAGGTCCTTTTCGGCGCGCTGGCCCAGGTGCATCAGCAGCGTGGCGTCGCCGCCGTCGTCCAGGATCATGTTCGGGCCTTCGCCCTTCGAACCCTTGGGTCCGAAGTCGAAGATGGCATGCGTGTAGTCCCAGTAGTCCTTCAGCGACTCGCCCTTGATCGCGAACACCGGGGTGCCGGCTGCGGCAATGGCGGCGGCGGCGTGGTCCTGCGTCGAGAAGATGTTGCACGAGGCCCAGCGAACGGTGGCGCCGAGCGCTTGCAGCGTCTCGATCAGCACGGCGGTCTGAATCGTCATGTGCAGCGAGCCCGTGATGCGCGCGCCCTTGAGCGGCTGCGCCTTCGAGAACTCCTCGCGGATGGCCATCAGGCCGGGCATTTCGGTTTCCGCAATGCGGATTTCCTTGCGGCCCCAGGCGGCCAGCGACAGGTCGGCAATCGCCTGGTCGGCGGAGGAAACGGGGGTGGGCTTGAGAACAGCGCTCATGAGAACTCCAACAAAGCTAGTTTGAAAGGTGCCACTGCGTTCGGGGAAAGACTCACCGCGAGAACAGCGGGTGAGCGTGGTTGCGATGTAGTCCGAGCCTCACGCCTGATGGCGCTGCAACGCTCCTCGGAACGGAGGATTGTAGACGGGGCGGGGAGGCGAGCCAATCGCCGGGGCATCCCACATGCCGGAAAGCGCGTTTCTCATCCGAGGCGTACATTGATCTGCTCCCAACGACGGAAGTTCATCCATGCTTGTCAGAATCCCCCAGCTCTTGCTGGCCTCGGCAGCTCTTCTTGCGGCCGGCGCGCCGGCCCTTGCCTCAGCGCAAGCGGCCTCAGACCCTGTGCGCATCCGCGGCACCATCGTCCGCGTCGACGCGACCACACTCGTGGTGCAGGACCGCGGCGGCGAGGTCGTCAGCCTTGCGCGGCCGGCCGACATGACGGTGTCGGAGGTCTATCCGATCAAGCTGTCCGACATCAAGCGAGGCAGCTTCATCGGCACCGCCGCCATGCCGCAGGCCGATGGTTCGCAAAAGGCGCTCGAGGTGGTGGTGTTTCCCGAGGCCGCGCGCGGCACGGGCGAAGGGCACCGTCCGTGGGACCTGCTGCCGCAGAGCACCATGACCAACGCCACCGTGGCCGATCTGGCTGCAGCGCTGAAGTCGGTACGCGGCGGACAGCAGCTTCGGCTGACGTACAAGGGCGGAGAAAAGATCATCGTCGTGCCGCCCAATGTGCCGGTCGTGACCTTCCGACCCGGCACCGAGGCTTTGCTGGTGCCGGGCGCCAAGGTGCTGGTCAATGCGCAGGAAAAGAACGAGAACGGCACGCCCACGGCGCTTCGCGTCACCGCCGGCCGCAACGGCTTCGCGCCGCCGATGTAGCAGCCCAAGGGAAATCCCGCAGGCGAATTTGTTGCCCCGGGCGTTGCGGCCGTTCCAGTGCGGCGTATCGTGGCGAGGGACTTCGCCGTCCGGCCGGTCCTTGCCATTCACCCCCGTTCACCTGACACAGGAGATACCGCACCATGGCCACAGCCAAGAAAGCCGCCGCGAAGAAGACCACGGCCAGCAGCAGCGACAACAGCAACGGGAGCACCAGGGCATCCGCCCCCGATGCCGCCGACATGCTGAATCCGCTGAAGAATCTCAAGGCCATGACCGATCGCCTGCAGGAGCTCAACCTGACCGGCGGTGCGAGCAAGCTGCTCGAAAGCGGCCAGAAGGACCTCCAGGCGCTGATGCAAGCCAATGAAAAGTCCTACCAGGGCCTGCAAACCGTGGTGCAGCGGCAGACCGAGATGATCAAGAACGCCATCACCGAATGGCAGACCGCCGCGAAGGAAATGCCCGGCAAGGACCCGAAGGCCAACCTCGCCAAGCTGGACGAACTGGGCCGCCAGTCGTTCCAGCGCGCCATCGATGACATCAAGGAACTGGCCAACCTGGCGGCCAAGTCGCAGGCCGATGCCTTCGAGCTGGTGCGCCAGCGCATCCAGGCCAACGTGGACGAAGTGACCAAGATGCTGAAGCGGAAGTAAGGTGCCCGCGGGGGTGCAATCGAAGTTCGGCACATGGATCGCCGCGCGCTGACGAGGCCGACTGCTGTTGCATGAACCCCACTCTCACCCGCTGTTTTTATGCGTCTCGTGATGTTTCGCATATAAATCCGCAGCCATATTTTCTGACATCGCGCAACACTCGTTCACAATGACGTGTCGAATCGTAACGAGTCAAAGGGTGAGGAATGCGCGCGAGTCTTGCATTGGGGTGGAGCACGATCTTTTTGTCAGCGTTGCTGGCGGCATGCGGAGGATCCGGCAGCGGCGATGCCAGCGGTGCTATTCAGGTGCCGGCAAAGTCAAGCAGCGCCGAAACAGCGCCCAAGGCCGAGGAGCCAACGCAGACCTCGAACGCCGCCTCCGTCCTGATTGAGCCCAGGGTTCAAACCCCGGAAAACGCGACGGTTGACGTCAGCCCGTTCAAGGACCGCGTGCTGCATCGGGGTCCGGTGCCCCAGCAGGTGGTCCTGCCCGCCTTGCCGCCGGAAAGCACTTTCCCGCTGAAATCGGCGCCAGCGATCTTTGGTGTTCCGGTCAAGATCGGCGTCGCCCGTCAGATCACGCAAGGCGCCAGTGCAGAAGCGGTGACTGCCATGACGAGTTGGACTCCGTCTGATCGCGGCGGAAATCTGGCCGCGTGGCGCGTTGTTTCACCAAAGGCCAAGGGCGTTCGCCTCGGCCTGCGCGTTGAACATCTTCCGCTGGGCACCATGGTCCGTTTCTATGGTGACGCAGGCGAAAAAATGTACGAGGTGTCTGCGCACGAGATCGCAACGGTCATTCAACGCAATCTGGATGCGGGCGATTCGAGCGAAAACGCGCGAATTTACTGGTCGCCCAACATGGGCGGCGAGGCCCTTACTGTCGAACTCGAAATTCCGCCGAATGCCGCGCCGGAATCGGTAAAGATCGCGCTTCCCATGCTCTCGCACGTGAACATCGACATTACCAATCGGGAATCGTTCGACAAGATCGGCGAAGCCGGCAGTTGTAATCGAGACGTGAGTTGCGAGTCTCAATACGCTGCGCTCAGCAAGTCCGTCGCATTGATGGACTTCGTCAAGGATGGTGGCAATTATGTGTGTACCGGCACATTGCTCAACGACCGCATGTCGACCGGGACGCCGTATTTCTTGAGCGCCAACCACTGCATCCCCAGCCAGACGGTCGCCTCGACGCTCTACACCTTGTGGTTCTACAAATCCGCGACTTGCAACAGCACGCAGGTCAGCCCCGCACTGGCGGCCATGACCTCCGGTGCCACGCTGCTGTACGCACAGGCTGACACCGACACATCTTTCATGCGACTGAACTCCCAGCCTCCGGCGGGAGCGTTGTTTGCGGGATCCAGCCCCTTCGGACCCGACCTCTTCAACGGCCTCTCGAACGATGTGTATGGCGTCCACCATCCTGAGGGCGACCTGCAAAAAGTCAGCGAGGGCACATACGTCGGGACAGCGGCCTGCGGTGCCGACAGTTGCCAATTTTCGTCGAGCAGTGCCGCAAAGCACCTGGCAGTGAGATGGTACCGGGGCGTAACGGAAAGCGGCAGCAGCGGCTCCGGCCTCTTTCGCAGGCTGAACGGCAAGGATTATCTTGTCGGGCAATTGCAGGGAGGCTCGGCGTCCTGCAGCCGGCCCCTCGGCTATGACTTCTACGGGCGTTTCGATCTCCCCTTCCACGCCGCGCTGCAGCAGTGGCTCGACGCCCCCTCGACCACAGTGCGTACGACCGTTTATCGCTTCTACAACACCCGCACCGGTGCGCATTTCTATACCGCCAACGTGCCGGAGCGCGATCTCGTAATTTCGAAGCTGCGCGACTACAACTACGAAGGTCCCGCCTTCTTCGCATTCGGCGCCCAAGCCCCCGGGACCACGCCGGTGCACCGCTTCTACAACACACGCAACGGCACGCATTTCTACACCATCGATGAGCAGGAACGCGCCAACATCGCTGCCACGCTGCCGTGGTACCACTACGACCACGTGACCTGGTTCGCCAGTACCTCAGAAGGCAACGGAGCGCAGCCGATGTTCCGCTTCTACCATGCGCGCAATCAAACTCACTTCTATACGATGAACGCGAGTGAGCGCGACAGCATCCGGCAGAACCTTCCCGAATACGTCTACGAAGGTGCCCGCTATTTCGCCTGGGGCAGTCCGTGAACTGACGCCGAGGCAGACAGCGTCGCGGGTTCGGGCAATGGGTGAAACGCGTGGAGTAGTAGGAAAACAAAGAACGGCTGCCTCTATGCGAAGAAAAATATCCTTTTGCGCCCTGCTAGTCTGCTGCCTGCTTGCAGGTTGCGGTGGAGGGACCGAAAACGCATCGAATGGTTTGGGAGAGGCGGGCTCCTCGGCAAAGGCAGCCGGGCCGGGCGGGGCGGGTTCTACCGCTGGGACCGCGATCACAGCGATCGCCGAGGGCGTGAACGGCAAGGCCGATGAACTCTTCCTGGTCAATCGCCCACTCGCAAGGAGTCCCTTCGCGTTCGCACGAAACGGCCAGTTCCACGTTTTTGCGGGAAATGGTTCACAGCAGCGCCTTCAGATCGACTTCAGTCCGAACCGATACCAATTCTGGGACGATCAAGGACATTCGACGTCGGGAACGTTTTCACCCGACTTCACCCAGCCCGGCACCTACGTCTTCGAGGCCAGCGGCACTCGCGACAAGGCCGCCATCTCGCGGTTCCGGATCACGGACGATGCGGTCGTCGGCATGTTTCCGTTTCCAGAGTTCCAGGCACCGCAGTTGACCAAGGCGCGCCCGTTCATCGGCGTGCGTACGCTGGTCACCAATCCGTCGGAACTCGATGGAACCTATAACCGTTTCGCCATGGCGCTGGTCTATGCAGATGCCACCGCGCAAACTGGGTTCTGGGGCTACTCCGTCGTCCACCAGTTGAGAATTTCAGGAGGCGGCGCGACCCTTGACGTGTGCCGCTACGACCGCCTCGAGTACCGGCTCGATGCATGCCCAGCAGGCTTCAGGAAAACCCACGCCCTCGTGCGCGGAAGCAAGGCCGGTTTCTGGCGACTACTGAAGGACGACGGTTCAGGCGAACAACTCGATTTCGCGATCGCCAGGATCAACAACCAGAACGTATACCTGGCAGCGGGCGCGGTGCAGGGCCCTTCCGCCGGTATCCACGACCTGCAACTGCGCGTGGGCCTCCCGGACGCGCCGGGCTGGACGACTGGAGTGGTTGAAGGGCCCTCGTGGAAAAGCATTTCGGGCAACCTCGCCCTGCCGTGGAATTCGGTCGCGTGGAACAGTATCACTCTCGGCGCGCAAGAGAGTCGCCATGCGCAGTTCACAAACGAGGGGCAGTGGCATCACGCGCTCAGCGGTTTCTCGACTTCGCCCTCCTCTCCGAACCTGAAGGTCGGAGGAGGCCTTCCGCTTCTGGGCCTTCAAGTCATCGGCCAAGGCGCAGGATTGACCGTTGGCGTGGTCCGACCGCTCGACAATGTCGGGTATCCCCACGGCAATGGGAGCTTCACGCTGGCGTTGGCGGATGCGGCCCCGCTGGTGGATCCCCGCAACGGAAGCTATGAACTCTCCGCGGCCAATGGGACAAGGCACCGGTTGAGCCTCGATTTCAAGGATGGAACATTCCGGATCGAGGACTCCCAGGCACACGGAGAGACCGGAACCTTCGCGCCGGACCCGCGGGAAGAAGGAAGTTATGTCTTTTCGAGCGTCCGGCTTCCGAGCGGCAGCACTGCTGCAAAGTTCCAGCCTACCGGGAACGGCATCGTAGGGACATTTCCGCTGCCCGATGCGGGCTCATCGCCGGTGTACAACGTTCGTCCTTTCATCGCCGCCAGGTCCTTCGTGACGGATGCTGCACAGCTGAGCGAGGAGTTCACCCAATTCACGACCACGCGCTCCTCCGCCGGGATCATCGACTCCGGGCTTGGCGCAACCCGGATCAACGCAGAAGGGACGCAATTGTTCGTCTGCAACAACTGGACGGTCTATGCGTTCCAAGCCTGTCCGGCCGACACCATCCTGACCTACGACATCGTTCGAGGCGATACGCCAGGCGCCTGGGTCGCAACCCGGACGTCAGAACCTTTCGACCGAAGCAATTTCCAGGTCGCCCGCCTGAACGGCAAGAAAGTGTTCCTGCGCAGCACCGTATCGGCGGCGGCCGGCAGCTATTCCTTCAGGATCGGATTACCCGCAACGCCTGAGTTCGGCACGGGCCGCGCCTACGGCGCCGATACCGATGGGGCGTCCGTCCTTGGCGATTTCAAAGCCGACCGGTATGACAGTGTGCGGACCAAGGTCGACGGCAGTACGGACAACCTCTCCTTTTCCCTCGCGCCCTATGGCGGCCCGGCAGGCCTCAAGGGAGGCTCACGGTATGACGTGCCGAGCGACAAGTACGGCGCGTTGCAGACCGCCGGCCTCGGCGTTCTTCTTGGCCTGCGACAAAACGTTCGTACGCAAGGCTATATGCAGCTGATGCTCATGAATCAGGCGCTCCTGGAGCCGTTCCGGGTCCACGTCACTCTGAATGGCAGTCCCACCACTTCGACCGGCAGAGGGTCCTACGCCGCGCCGCCCGGCTCGACCATCAACCTCACGACGACCACCGACGTGGAGTGGAGCATCTTTGCTCGCTGCAGCGGCTGTTCCTCCTCGCCCACGGTGGCCACGAACAGGCAACTCTCCTTCCCGGTGAATTCGGCGGTACCAGGCTTCATCGATGTGACGGCACGAAAATTGTCCACGGGTGCGTACAGCTTGCTCACCATCGAGGTAGGCCCCCACTGAATCGGCAATCCCCAGTGGGCCAGGAGGTATCCCTGGGGGCACTCTTCTAAAATCGGGTCTTACCCCCCGCAGATTGCCCACCTTGTCTTTTGTTGCCGAAACCCGCCGCCGTCGCACCTTTGCGATCATTTCCCACCCTGACGCCGGCAAGACCACGCTGACCGAAAAGCTGCTGCTTTTCTCCGGCGCGATCCAGATCGCCGGCTCGGTCAAGGCGCGCAAGGCCTCGCGCCACGCGACTTCCGACTGGATGGAAATCGAGAAACAGCGCGGCATTTCGGTGGCCTCGTCGGTCATGCAGATGCTGTACCGCGACCACGTGATCAACCTGCTCGACACGCCCGGCCACAAGGACTTCTCGGAAGACACCTACCGCGTGCTCACGGCGGTAGACTCGGCCCTGATGGTGATCGACGCGGCCAACGGCGTGGAAGCGCAGACGCGGCGGCTGATCGAGGTTTGCCGCCAGCGCGACACGCCCATCATCACCTTCGTCAACAAGATGGACCGCGAAGTGCGCGAGCCGCTCGACATCCTCGACGAAGTGGAGCGCGAGCTCGGCATGCCGTGCGTGCCGATGACCTGGCCGGTCGGCCAGGGCAAGAGCTTCCGCGGGATCATGAACCTGCGCACGCAGACGATGACCGTGTTCGAGTCGGGCAGCGAGCGGCTGCCGCAAGATTTCGAGACCATTCCGCTCTCGGAGCGCGACACGCTCACCAAGCGCTTCGGTGCCGATTTCGAATCCGCCATGGACAGCATGGAGTTGGCCACCGGCGCCTCCCCCACCTGGGACCGCGAAGCCTTCCTGGCCGGCAAGCAGACGCCCGTGTTCTTCGGCTCCGGTGTGAACAACTTCGGCGTGATGGAAGTGCTCGACGCGCTGGTCGACCTCGCGCCGCCGCCGCAGTCGCGTACCAGCACCACGATGGTCAACCGCCAGCCGGTGGTGAAGGAGATCCAGCCCGAGGACAAGGACTTCGCGGGCGTGGTCTTCAAGGTGCAGGCCAACATGGACGCCAACCACCGCGACCGCATCGCCTTTGTGCGCATGGCCTCGGGCAAGTACACGCCGGGCATGAAGCTCAAGGTGCAGCGCACCGCCAAGGAACTGCGCCCCACCAGCGTGGTCACCTTCATGAGCCAGCGCCGCGAGGCGGTCGAAGAGGCCTATGCGGGCGACATCGTCGGCTTTACCACCCACGGCGGCGTGCAGCTGGGCGACACCATCACCGACGGCGCGAGCCTGCAGTTCACCGGCCTGCCCTTCTTCGCGCCCGAACTGTTCATGACCGTGATCCTGAAGAACCCGCTGCGCACCAAGCAATTGCAGCAGGGCCTCGCCCAACTCGGCGAGGAAGGTGCCATCCAGGTGTTCCGCCCCGAAATCGGCGGGCCGATGCTGCTGGGCGCCGTCGGCCAACTGCAGTTCGAAGTGGTGCAGCACCGGCTGAAGGCCGAGTACGACGCGGATGTACGGCTCGAAGGCTGCCAATACACCGGCGCACGCTGGATCACGGCCGATTCGCCGGCCGAGCTGCGCGAGTTCGTCAACGCCTACCCGCAGCGCATGGCAAAGGACGCGGCCGATACGCTGGCTTTTCTGTGCACTTCGCCTTACGACGTGCGGCTGGCGCAGGAGCGCTTTCCGAAAATTCATTTCCATCCGCTGCGCGAGCACGCGGGCCTGGCGCTGCAGAGCGCGGGCTGAGCCGGGCATGCGCCCGCCGTCCTCCCTGCCGCCCTCGCCGACCCACCTGCTGCCGCTGGCGCAATGGCCGGCGGCGGCGCGCGGCAAGCTGATCGGTGTGTTCACCGACATCGACGACACGCTCACCACCGAAGGCGCCATCACGCCCGATCCGCTGAAGGCCCTGGGCGACCTGAAGGCCGCCGGCCTCCATGTCGTGGCGATCACCGGCCGTCCCGTCGGCTGGAGCGTGCCCTTCGTTTCGGCGTGGCCGGTGGATTCCATCGTCGCGGAGAACGGCGCGGTCGCCTTGCTGCCCCTTGCCGGTGGCAAGCTGCAGAAGCGCTACCAGCAGGACGCAGCAACCCGCGCCGCCAATTTCGACCGCATGCAAGCCGTGTTGGCGCGCATAGAGCGGGAGATTCCGGGCGCCCGGCGCGCCACCGACTCGCCGGGCCGCGAGACCGACATCGCCATCGACCACAGCGAGTTCACCCAACTGAGCGAGGAAACCATCGCACAGGTGGTGGCGCTGATGCGCAGCGAAGGCATGCACGCCACCGTGAGCAGCATCCACATCAACGGCTGGTACGGCGACAACGACAAGCTGGAAGGTGCGCGCTGGATCGTGCGCGAGCTCTGGGGCCGCACGCTCGACGACGAGCTCGACCGCTGGGCCTATGTGGGCGATTCGACCAACGACCAGCTGATGTTCCGCACCTTTGAGAGCAGCATCGGCGTGGCGAACGTTGCGCGCTTCGTGCCGCAGCTGGAGCACCTGCCGCGCTACGTAACCGAAGGCGAGCGCGGCGCGGGCTTTGCCGAGGCGGCGCGGGCCGTGCTCTCGGCGCGCGCTACTCGCTGACCGGCAGGCTGCGCCCCGGCGCGCCCCGCAGCGCCGCCCATTGGCGCCAGGCGCCGAAAGCCGCGATAAGCAGCAGCACACCCGCATAGCCTTCCGCCACACGCAGCAGCCCCAACGGCGCCACCAGGAAGCCCGCGAGCATCGCAGGCAAGCTGAACGCAAGGTAGGAGACCACGAAGATGGCCGCGAACAGCTCGCCGCGCTCATGCGCATCCGCGAGCGGGGCCAGAATTTGAATCAACGCCGAGAACGCGCCGCCGAAGCCGATTCCCGCGACCGCCGTACCGACGAAGAAGAGCGTGAGCGACTGCGTGGCCAGCGAAGCGAGCAGCAGCACCAGCCCGATCGCGATGCTGACTGTGCCGAAGATGACCGAACGAGGCGCACCCAGGCGGCCCAGCAGCGTGGGCGCGACCGCGCCAAAGCCCGATAGCACCGCGATCGTGAGGCCGTTGACCACACCGTTGTCGATGCCGAACACGTGGTGCATCAGCGAGGGAGCGAGCGACAGTTGCAGCCCGCCGAGCGCCCACACCACGATAAACACCGGCAGGCCGCGCGCAAACTCTTGCCGCGCCCGCGCAGGAATCGAGACGCGCGGCACCAGCGAGGCCAGCGCACCGGCACGCGGCGTCACGGTTTCCGGCAGCCACAGCACGGCGACTGCGCCCAGCACGAACACCGCCGCCAGCACACCGAAGACCAGCGCCACCGGCACGCCGGTGAACTTGACCGCCATGCCCGTCAGCAGCGCCCCCACTGCGAGCCCTGAGAGTGGCGACACGCTCGTGATCAACGCCCCCAGCCGCTTGCGCGATGCCGGCGCCGCCTCGACCACCGCTGCACTCAGCGCGCCGCTTGCCACGCCCGTGGCTACGCCCTGCACGATGCGCGCTGCGATCAGCCCCGCGATGTCATGCGCCCACAAGAAAAGCCCCATCGCCACGGCCTGCAGCACCAGCGCCGCCAGCACCACCGGCCGGCGCCCGATGTGGTCGGACAGCGAACCCGCCACCAGCAGCGAGATCAGGAGCGCAATTGCATAGACCGCGAAGGCCACCGTGAGCATCGACGCCGAGAAGCCCCAGGCGTGCTGAAACACCACGAAAAGCGGCGACGGCGCGGCCGCCGCAAAGAAGAACGCAAAAAGCACGGCACCCAGCAAGCCAAAGCTGAGCGACGCCGGAAGACGCCAAGGCTTGGACCGAGTGGCGGTGGCGGCTGTGGCAACCGCGAGTTCAGGGCAGGAAGACGGCATGGCAGATCCTTAACGCAACTTTTTTAGCTTTTGCGATTCTAGACCTGCATATCCCCTAAAGCAAATATCTTTGCGTTAAAGTGTTGCCATGAATGATGTCGTTCTTCCCAGCAAGCGGCCCGGCGGCCGCAGCGCGCAAGTGCAGGCACTGGTGCGCACCGCCCTCGAGGAACTGGTGGCCGAACAAGGCCGGGAGCGCGTTACGGTGCCGGCCGTGGCCGAACGCGCGGGCGTCAGCGCCTCGAGCATCTATCGGCGGTGGGGAGACCTGTCAGGCCTCCTGGCCGAGACGGCAACCCGTCGGCTCGACCCGAACCGGCCCCTGCCCAATACAGGTTCGCTGCGGCAGGACCTGGTGGCCTGGGCACAGGAACTCATCACCCATCTGGCGCAGCCCTGCAGCAAGTCTTTGTTGAAAGCCGCGACCGCGTTGGCCAACGACGGCGCAGACACCGACTGCCTGCGCAACCGCCGCAAGGAAGCGGGCACGCTGGTCGAGCAGGCGCACGCCCGCGGCGAGCATGCGCCCGAAACGCAGCAGGTGATCGATCACCTGATTGCGCCCATCGTCTTTCGGCTTGTGTTCGGGGCCGAGCCGGTGAAGCCCGAACTGGCCCAGCGGCTGGTGGACGAACTGTTTGCGATCAGTTCGTCTTCGGCTGTTCCTTCGCCAAGCCCAGCTTCTCGATGACAGCTTTCTCCTTCACCACGGTGTCTTGCGCAAACTTGGTATAGGTTTCCGAACTCATGTAGTTCGGCAGCATGTCGTAGCGACCGAGCGAGGCCACATAGCTCGGCTCTTCCATGGCCTGCTTGAACGCGTCGTGCAGCTTCTTCACCACTTCGGGCGGTGTGCCCTTGGGGGCGCCGATGCCGAACGGCGAGTTCTGCACCAGGTCGTAGCCCAACTCCTTCAGCGTCGGCGCATCGGGGAACTTGGCCAGGCGCTTCTCGCCCCAGGTGTTCAGCACGCGCAGCTTGCCGGCCTCGACTTGCGGCGCAAAGCCGGTGCTGTCGGCGGCGGCCATCAGCTGGCCGCTGACCACCGCGAGCATCAGGTCGGCGCTGCCCTTGTAGGGCACGTGCTGCAGTTCGATGCCGGCCTTCTGCGCAATGATTTCGGTCGTGAGGTGCGGGCTCGTCAGGTTGCCGGTGGAGCCATAGGTGAGCTTGCCGGGGTTGGCCTTGGCGTAGGCGACAAAGTCGGCCCAGGTCTTGAAGGGGCTGCTGGCCGGCACCACGATGCCGAAGGCGTAACCCGTCACGTTGAGGACGTAGCTGATGTCCTTGAGCGGGTCCCAGTTGATCTTGGTGGTGTAGCCAAGGCGGAACACGCCGAGCGGGATCTGCGCGACCGTGTAGCCGTCGGGCTGCGAGGTTTGCAGCGCCTGTGCGGGCAGCGTGCCGCCGGCGCCGGGCTTGTTGTCGACGATGACGGGCTGGCCGAGGATCTTGCTCGCGTTGTCGGCCAGCTGGCGCATGGTGATGTCGGTCGGGCCGCCCGCCGGGAAGGCGATGACCAGCTTGATCGGCTTGCTGGGAAAGGCCTGGGCAAGCGCCGCCAAGGGAAAAGCAAGGCCGCACGCGGCAAGCGTGGCGGCACAGAGAAGGGAACGGCGGGACATGGCGGAAGACTCCTGAAACTGAAATGAACCGCGCATTGGGCCTTGCCCCGCCGCCCCCGGCAATCGGGGCTCACCCCACTGCTGTCGCCGAGGTTGCTCAGCCGGCCCGCTGGCCGAAACCTTCGAGCACGTTCACCGTGTTGATGCCCACTTCCGCGACCGCGTAGCCACCCTCGAACACGAACACCGTGGGCAGCCCCGCGCCTGCGAGGTCTTCGCCCATGCGCAGGTAGTCCTCGCTTTTCAGCTTGAACCCGGAGATCGGATCGCCCTCGAAGGTGTCGACGCCGAGCGACACCACGAGGGCGCCGGCCTTCACTTTCGCGATGCCGTCGAGCGCCGACTTGAGAGCCGCCCGCCAAGCGGAAAAGCCGGTGCCGCGCGCGAGCGGCAGGTTGTGGTTGAAACCCTCTCCATGGCCCGCGCCGCGCTCGTCGGCATGGCCGAGGTAATACGGGTAGTCGGTGAGCGGGTCGCCGTGCAGGCTTGCAAAGTGAACATCGCTTCGCTCATAGAAGATGGCCTGCGTGCCGTTGCCGTGGTGGTAGTCCACGTCGAGCACCGCAACGCGCTCCACACCGGCGCTGCGCAGCGCCTCTGCGGCAACTGCAGCGTTGTTGACAAAACAGTAGCCGCCAAAGAAATCGGCGCCCGCATGGTGGCCCGGCGGCCGCGTGAGCGCAAAGGCGGAGCGGCGACCGCCAATGACGCGCTGCGCCGCGGTCCATGCGCAGGCGGCGCCATGCCGCGCGGCGTCCCAACTGCCCGCCGTGAGCGGCGTTCCCGCATCGAACGAGAACAGGCCCAGACGGGCCGGAAAACTCTGGGGCAGCACATCGGTGCGCATGCCGCGCGTGGGCCAGTACGAAGGCAGCGCATCGCGCGAGGCGTTGGCCGCATCGAGCGCCACCCACTCCTCCCAGGCATGCGCGATGAAGTCCAGGTAGCGCGGCGCATGCACCTTGGCGAGCAGCGCCTCATCGAACGCATCGGGCACCTGCAACGGACCCAGGGCTCGACGCTCCAATTCATGCTTCACATGGTCGACGCGGGCCGGCACCTCGAAGCACGGCACCAGCTCGCCGCGGAACATCTCGACTTTGCCTTGGTGAAGTGCGTGCTGGTCGTTGTAGATGGTGAGCATGAATGAAAAAGCAGGTGGGCGTTGCTGCGAAGCCGCCCATCATGCCGCACGCCGCAGCACCGCGCGGCGCCGGCCGGATGCAGTCAACCCGAACAGATCCTTCGGGTCGTCCAGCTCGGGCACCAGCGCAATCTGCTGGCCCACGCCCCGCTCGATGGCCAACTGGTGGATGTAGCGCAGCGCGGTGTAGTCCTCGAGCGCGAAGCCGACCGAATCGAACACCGTGACCTGGTCGGCGGTTTCGCGGCCCGGTACGTCGCCGACAAGCACCTTCCAGAGTTCGTGCACCGGAAAGCCGGCCGGCAGCTGCTGGATCTCGCCCTCCACGCGGGTCTGGGCCTCGTATTCGACGAACACGCGCGCCAGGCGCAGCACATCGGGGTGCAGCTCGGTCTTGCCGGGCGAATCGCCGCCCACGGCATTGATGTGCATGCCGGGCTCGATCATGTCGGGCGTGAGAACGGTGGCCTGCCCCTGGAAAGCCGTGATGGTGGTGACGATGTCCGCACCGCGCACGGCCTCGGCCACGGAGCGGGCGCGCACCACATCGAGCGGCGTACAGACAGACAAGTGGCGCACCAGCTTGTCGGTTGCCCGCGCGTCGATGTCGAACACGCGCACTTCCTCGATGCCCAGCAACGCATGAAAGGCCAGCGCCTGGAACTCGCTTTGCGAGCCGTTGCCGATGAGTGCCATGCTGCGCGAGCCGGGCCGCGCCAAGGCCTGTGCCGCCATGGCCGAAGTGGCAGCGGTGCGCAGCGCGGTGGTGAGCGTGAGTTCGGACAGCAGCACCGGGTAGCCGGTGTCGACCTCGGCCAGCACGCCAAACGCCATGACGGTGGGCAAGCCGACCTGCGTGTTGTGCGGATGGCCGTTGACGTACTTGAAGGCGTAGGCGCCGTCGTCCGCCACCGGCATCAGCTCGATCACGCCAAGGTGCGAATGGCTCGCCACGCGCGCTTTTTTATCGAACTCACGCCAGCGCAGGAAATCGTCGCGCAGCGCGTCGGCCAGCGCCTTGAGAAATTGGGGAACGCCGGTTTCGTCCACCAGGCGAACCAGGCTGTGAACATCGATGAAGCGGGTCATGACATGGCTCCTTGCGTAGCCCCGGCACGGCGCTTCATCCTGTCACCCGATTCGATCCCCATGGCTGATTCAGGATGCGCCTGCGCCAAGGATTGAAGCCATTGTGCGCCCGCTTCCAGCGCATTGCGAGCCCCCGCGGAACCGGCGTTTGCCGGCCCGCAGTTTCGCGCTATCTTGTCAGTACCGGCGCCAGCGCCACACCCGTATGGGTACCCAGCCGCACCACCTCTTCCGGCGGTGCCGCGGCAACGATGCGCCCGCCAGCATTGCCGCCTTCCGGCCCCAGGTCGATGATCCAGTCGGCCTCGGCAATCAGGTCGAGATCGTGCTCGATCACCACCACGCTGTGGCCGCCGTTCACCAGCCGGTGCAGCACGTGGATCAGCTTCTCGACGTCGGCCATGTGCAGGCCCACGGTCGGCTCGTCGAGCACGTAGAGCGTGTGCGGCGCCTTCTGCCCGCGGCGCGTGATGTCGTCGCGCACCTTGCTGAGTTCGGTCACCAGCTTGATGCGCTGCGCCTCGCCGCCCGAGAGCGTGGGCGAGGGCTGCCCCAGCGTGAGGTAGCCGAGGCCGACGTCCTTCAGCAACTGCAGCGGATGGCTGATGTTGGGCATGGCGGCAAAGAACTCCACCGCCTCGTCCACCTCCATCTGCAGCACATCGCCGATGCTCTTTCCGCGCCAGCTCACGGCCAGCGTCTCCGGGTTGAAGCGCGCGCCGTGGCACACCTCGCAGGGCACCTTCACGTCGGGCAGAAAGCTCATCTCGATGGTGCGCACACCCGCGCCTTCGCAGCCCGGGCAGCGGCCTTCGCCCGTGTTGAAGCTGAAGCGCGCCGGGCCGTAGCCGCGCGCCTTGGCCTCGAGCGTGTCGGCAAACAGCTTGCGGATGGTGTCCCAGAAGCCGATGTAGGTGGCCGGGCAGCTGCGCGGCGTCTTGCCGATGGGGGTCTGGTCGACCTCGAGCACGCGGTCGATGGTTTCGTAGCCTTCCACGCGATCGCAGCCGGACCATGCCGGGCGCTTGCCCGCGGCATCGGCGTCGCGGCCCGCCTTGGTCATGCGCTGAATCACGACGGCCTGCACGCTGGCCAGCAGCACGTCGCGCGCAAGCGTCGACTTGCCCGAGCCGCTCACGCCGGTGACCACCACCAGGCGGTGCAGCGGCAGCGTGGCGGTCACGTCCTGCAGGTTGTGCAGGTCGGCGCCATGCACCGTGAGCCATTGACCGCTGTCTTCCGCCTTCGGGTCGGGCGAGGGAATCAGCCGCCTTGCCTGCAGCGGGTGCTTGATGGCATCGCGCAGGTAGCGGCCGGTCTGCGAATCGCCCGCCGACTGGATGTCGGCCACCGAGCCTTCGGCCACGAGGCGGCCGCCCCGCTTGCCGGCGCTGGGGCCGATGTCGATGATGTGGTCGGCGCGGCGGATGGTGTCTTCGTCATGCTCCACCACCACCAGCGTGTTGCCCTTGTCGCCAAGCTTGTGCAGCGCGTCGAGCAAGATCTGGTTGTCGCGCGCATGCAGGCCGATGGTCGGCTCGTCGAGCACGTAGCACACACCCTGCAGGTTGCTGCCAAGCTGCGCCGCAAGCCGAATGCGCTGCGCCTCGCCGCCGCTCAGCGTGGGCGCGCCGCGGTCGAGCGTGAGGTAGCCCAGGCCCACCTCTTCGAGAAACTCGAGCCGGCTCTTGATCTCGGGCACCAGGTCGCGCGCAATTTCGGCTTCGCGGCCGGTCAACGCGAGCCCTTCGAACCACTGCCGCACCTCGGTCACGCTCATGCGCGCGAGTTCGGTAATGCCGATGCCGCCCATGCCGTCCGCCAGCGATGCGCCGAAGCTCACCGCGCGTGCCGTCGCGTTGAGCCGGGTGCCTTCGCAGGTGGGGCACACCACGTCGGCCAGGTCTTCCACCTCGGGCTCTGCAAAGGTCTGCTCGCGGCCCTTGTTGTCGTCGTCGCGAATCGAATCGTCGAAGACCTTGCGCTGGTCCTTGCTGAGCTTGACGCCGGTGCCCACGCAATCGGGGCACCAGCCGTGCTTGCTGTTGTAGCTGAACAGGCGCGGGTCAAGCTCGGCATAGCTGGTGCTGCAGACCGGGCAGGCGCGCAATGTGGAGAACACGTTCACGCGGCCGATGCCGTGCGCCGATACGCCGGCCATCATCGCGGCCTTCAAGCCATCGAGCTCGCTCAGCACATGCACCACGCCCTTGCCATGCTCGAGTGCCTTGGTCAGCGCCTCGCGCAGCTCGGTTTCCTTCGATGGCAGCACGTCGAGGCTGGCCACCGGCAGTTCGATGCTGTGCTCCTTGAAGCGGTCGATGCGCGGAAAGCCCGTGGTCGGAAGAAACTCCCCGTCCACGCGCAGGTGCGTAAAGCCGCGCGGCCGCGCCCAGTCGGCCAGCTCGGTGTACACGCCCTTGCGGTTGCTCACCAGCGGCGCCAGCAGGCCGATGTGCTGGCCCTTGAAGTTGCGCATCAGCTGCGCCGCAATGCTGTCGGGCGTCTGCGGCTGCACGGCCGCGCCGTCGTGCGTGCAATGCTGGATGCCCAGCTTGACGTACAGCAGGCGCAAGAAGTGCCAAACCTCGGTGGTGGTGCCCACCGTGCTCTTGCGGCCGCCGCGCGACAGGCGCTGCTCGATGGCCACCGTCGGCGGAATGCCGTACACCGCATCCACTTCGGGCCGGCCCGCCGGCTGCACGATGCTGCGCGCATAGGCATTGAGCGATTCGAGATACCGCCGCTGCCCTTCGTTGAACAGAATGTCGAAGGCCAGTGTCGACTTGCCCGATCCGCTGACGCCCGTCACCACGCTGAATTTGCCGCGCGGAATATTGACGCTGAGGTTCTTCAGGTTGTGTTCGCGTGCGTTGACGATTTCGATTGCATGGCTGCCGGGCGCCGTCTTGGCATTGGCGATGTAGCGCCGCGCCGCGCGCTCGGCCACCTTGTAGGCCTCGGGGCCGATGGCCAGTTCGTAGTCGGCCAGCGCCGCGCCGGTCAGCGAGGCGCGGTTTTCGCGCAGCTGCTCGGGCGTGCCCTCGGCCACCACCTGGCCGCCGCCCTCGCCGCCTTCGGGGCCAAGGTCGATGCACCAGTCGCTCGCGCGGATCACGTCGAGGTTGTGCTCGATCACGATCAGCGAATGCCCTGCGTCGAGCAGCTTGCGCAGTGCGCGCATCAGGCGTGCAATGTCGTCGAAGTGCAGGCCGGTGGTCGGCTCGTCGAAGAGAAACAGCGTGCCCTTGCGCGCGACCGACTGCTTGCTGGCCGTTCCGTTCTTTGCCGCTTCCGCCAAAAAGCCCGCGAGTTTGAGGCGCTGCGCCTCGCCGCCACTCAGTGTGGGCACCGGCTGGCCGAGCTTCACGTAGTCGAGCCCCACGTCTGAAATGGGCTGCAGCACCCGCAGCACGTCGCGGTCGGCTTCAAATACGGCGGCCGCTTCGGCCACGGTCAGCTCGAGCACGTCGGCCACGTTGTAGCTCTTGCCTTTGCGCTCGACCTTCACTTCCAGAATTTCGGGGCGGTAGCGCTTGCCGTCGCAATCAGGGCAGCGCAGGTACACGTCCGACAGGAACTGCATCTCGACGTGCTCGAAGCCCGAACCGCCGCAGGTCGGGCAGCGGCCGTCGCCGGAGTTGAAGCTGAACTTGCTCGCGGTGTAGCCGCGCTGGCGCGAGAGCGCAGCGGTGGCGAATATCTCGCGAATCGCGTCCCATGCGCCCACGTAGCTCGCCGGATTGGAGCGCGCCGTCTTGCCGATGGGCGACTGGTCGACAAAGACCACGTCGCCCAGGTGATCGGCGCCCAGCAGGCGGTCGTGCGCACCCGGCGTTTCGGTGGCCTTGCCGAAGTGGCGCATGAGCGCGGGTGCCAGCACGTCCTGGATCAGCGTCGACTTGCCCGAGCCGCTGACGCCGGTGACGCACACCAGGCGCGCGAGCGGAAACTCGACCGTCACGTTCTGCAGGTTGTGCTCGCGCGCACCTTCGAGAATGAGCCGGTGCGTGTTCTCGCTCACGAGCCGCTTGAAGCCCATGCCGATTTTCTTGCGCCCGCCCAGGTACTGGCCAGTGAGCGTGTCGGCGTCGCGCAACTGGTCGGTGGTGCCGTCGAACACGATCTGCCCGCCGCGAATGCCGGGGCCGGGGCCCATGTCGATCACGCGGTCGGCCGCGAGCATCACGGCCGGGTCATGCTCGACCACCACCAGCGTGTTGCCTGCATCGCGCAGGCGCAGCATGGCCTCGGTGATGCGGTTCATGTCGCGCGGATGCAGGCCGATGCTGGGCTCGTCGAGCACGAACAGCGTGTTGACAAGCGAGGTGCCGAGCGCCGTCGTTAAATTGATGCGCTGCACCTCGCCACCCGAGAGCGTGCGGCTCTGGCGGTCGAGCGTGAGGTAGCCGATGCCCACGTCGTGCAGGTAGCGCAGGCGGGTGGTGATTTCTTCATGGAGGAGCTTGAGGGCCTGGGCTTCGCCCTGTCTTGCTCCTTCCCCCGCTGGGGGAATGTGGGAATGGGGGCTCCCGGCCTCCACCACCGCCACAGCTTTTGCGGAGGCCGCGTGCCCCCACCCCAGCCCTCCCCCAGCGGGGGAGGGAGCCAAACCCATGCGGTCGAAGAACTGCCGCAACCGCTCGATCGGCAGCAGCATCAGGTCATGCAGGCACAGCCCCGGCAGCGCTTCCAGCTGCGCACGCGTCCACTTGGCGCCGGTCGGCATGAAGCGCTTGGCGGGGTCGAGCACCGCGTCGGCGTCTTCCTTGCTGCCGATGCGCCACAGCAGGCTGTCGAGCTTGAGCCGGGCGCCGCTGCAGACGGGGCACGGCGTGTAGCTGCGGTACTTCGACAAGAGCACGCGGATGTGCATCTTGTAGGCCTTGCTCTCCAGGTAGCCGAAGAAGCGGCGCACGCCGTACCACTGCTTGTTCCAGTTGCCTTCCTTGTAGTTGGGCGTGCCCTCGATCACCCAGTGCTTCTGCTCGTCGGTGAGCTTGTTCCAGGGCGTGTCGCGCGGAATGCCGGCCGCCTCGGCGTGGCGCATGAGGTCGTCCTGCGCTTCTTTCCACGCCGGGGTCTGGATGGTCTTGATCGCGCCGGCGCGCAGCGTGAGCTTGTCGTTGGGAAACACCAGGCCCAGGTCGACGCCGATCACGCGGCCGAAGCCGCGGCATGTTTCGCAGGCGCCGACGGCCGAGTTGAACGAGAACATCGACGGGATCGGGTCGGTGTAGCGGATGTCGCTCTCGGGGCAGTGCAGGCCGGTCGAGAACTTCCACACGTCCGTCGGCGCGTTCTCATCCGCGCCCGTGGCATGCACGGTGACGCGCCCGCTGCCGCGCTTGAGCGCCACTTCAATGGCTTCGACCACGCGCGACCGCTCGGCGCTCGAAATGCGGAAGCGGTCGGCCACCACGTCGAGCATCTTGCGCGGCCCGGTGGGCGTGGCCACCTCGCGCTCCGCCTGCACCCGCGTGAAGCCGCTGGCCGACAGCCACTGCGTCACTTCTTCCGCCGAAGTGCCCGCGGGCAGTTCGACCGGAAAGGTGACCACAAGGCGTGGATCGCCCGCCGCAGCCGCGCGCTCGGCAATCTGCGCATAGATGCTGTCGGGCGAATCGTGGCGCACAGGCAACGCGGTTTCGCGGTCGAACAGCTGGGCCGCGCGCGCGTAGAGCAGCTTCAGGTGGTCGTTCAGCTCGGTCATCGTGCCGACCGTGGAGCGCGAGGAGCGCACCGGGTTGGTCTGGTCGATGGCGATGGCGGGCGGCACGCCCTCCACCTTGTCGACGGCCGGCTTGTCCATGCGGTCCAGGAACTGGCGCGCATAGGCGGAGAAGGTCTCCACATAGCGCCGCTGGCCTTCGGCATAGAGGGTGTCGAACACGAGGCTCGACTTGCCCGAGCCGCTGGGCCCGGTGACCACGGTCATCTCGCCTGTGCGGATGTCGAGGTCGAGGTTCTGGAGGTTGTGCTGGCGCGCGCCGCGAATCCGGATGGAGCCCTGTGTCATGAGTGCCTTGGGGGGTGGGGCAAACATTCTAGGGAGTGGCTGGTGACGAATTTGTGCACTCCGTCACATGGACTGTGCCCGTGCAGGGGTTTATACGGATTCAGTCGAAGACACTTTGAGTAACAAATAGACGATTTTGTTTACGTTTACTCGAACACCTCCGGACGACCACCCATGAAGACGCTGCACGCGCTTTGCGCCGCCCTCCTGACGATGGCCGCTACGGCCGCTTCGGCCCAGATCCTGATCGGCCAGACGACCGGCGTGACCGGCTCGGTGGCCGCCAGCGTGAACGAAGCCCTGGGCGGTGCCCAGCTGGTGATCGATGCCGCCAATGCCCAGGGCGGCATTCACGGCGAGAAGATCGAGATCCTCCGCATGGACGACGCCTTCGACGTGAAGCGCGCCAGCGAGAACGCCCGCGTGCTGATCGAAGACAAGAAGGTGCTGGCACTGTTCCTGAGCCGAGGCACTCCGCATTCGCAGGCCATCGTGCCCTGGCTCGACAAGCATGGCGTGCCGCTCATCGCGCCTTCCACCGGCGCCATGGCGCTGCACAAGCCGGTTCTCAAGCACGTGTTCAACGTGCGCGCCACCTACCAGCGCGAAGCGGAAAAGGCGATCCAGCACCTGCTCACCACCGGCATCGCGCGCATCGCGGTGGTCTACGTGACCGATTCCTTCGGGCAGGACGCGCTCGAAGGCGCAATGACCGGCTTTGCCAAGGCCCAGGCCAAGCCCATCGTCACCGTGCCGGCCGACCGCGAGAAGCCCGACTACAAGTCCATCGTGCCGGCTATCAAGGACGCCAATGCGCAGGCGGTGCTCTGGATCGGCTCGGGCGTGGCGGTGGTCGAAGGCATCAAGGCGCTGCGTGCGGGGGGCTCCTTCGCGCAGGTGGTCACCTTGTCGAACAACGCCTCGTCGGGCTTCATCAAGCAGTTGGGCGATGCGAGCAAAGGCGTGATCGTGACCCAGGTGTTCCCGAGCGAACGTTCCATCAGCTACCCAATGGTGAAGGAAGCCATGGCGCTTGCACAGGCCAAGGGCCAGACCGAACTCTCACCCGCGGCGCTCGAGGGCTTTGCCTCGGCCAAGGTGCTGGTGGAGGCGCTGCGCCGCGCCGGGCCCAAGCCCACGCGCGCCAAGGTGCTTGCGGCGCTTGAAACGCTGCGCGCCTATGACCTCGGCGGCCTGGAAGTGAGCTATTCGCCGCAGGACCATTCGGGCATCGACTTCGCCGACCTGGCCATCATCAGCGACGGCCGCTTCAAGCGGTAAACCGCGCCCGCGCGAGCCACGTTGTTGCGGAGCTCCCTGTCCATTCCATAGGAAACTATGGTTTGACAGGGTTTCCACGAGCGAGTGAACGCCACTCGCTGCAACACATTTGCGCATCTTCCGACGGAAGCATCCGCTTCGCGTAAAGGCTCGTTCGATGAAGATGTACAGGTTCCGCGCCGCCGCGCTCTTCTTGGGCGTGGCCTTGGCCGCGGCGGTCTCCGGCGCATCGGCGCAGATCGTCATCGGCCAGTCGGCCGACCTGTCGGGTCCGGCGGCGGTGGGCGTGAAGGAAACGATCATGGGCTCGCAGCTGGTCATCGACCATGTGAACGCCCAAGGCGGTGTGCATGGCCAGCAGATCGAGGTGATCCGGCTGGACGACGGCCTGGACCCCAAGCGCTCGCTCGAGAACACCCGCATCCTCATCGAGGACAAGAAGGTGCTGGCGCTGCTGCTCAACCGGGGCACGCCCAACACCCTTGCCGTCATTCCCCTGCTCGATCAACACGGCGTGGCGCTGGTCGGCCCTTCGACCGGTGCCATGGCGCTGCACAAGCCGCTGCAGAAAAACGTATTCAACGTGCGCTCGACCTACCAGCGCGAGGCCGAAACGGCGGTGCAGCACCTGTACACCACCGGCATCCAGCGCATTGCGGTGGTGCAGGCCGACGATGCATTCGGCAGGGACGCGATGGAAGGCGCGAGCCGGGGCTTCGAGCGGGCCGGTCTGGCGCCGGCGGTGCTCGCGCTGGCCGACCGCAGCAAGCCAGACTACGCGGCGATCGTGCCGCAGCTCATCAAGGCCAACGCGCAGGCGGTGCTGTGGATAGGCTCTGGCACCGCGGTGACCGATGGCGTGAAGGCGCTGCGCGCCGCGGGCTCGGCGGCGCAGATCATCACGCTGTCGAACAATGCGGCGTCAGGCTTCATCAAGGAGCTTGGCTCCGCCAGCACCGGCGTGATCGTGACGCAGGTGCTGCCCTACGAGCGCGCGCTCGGCCATCCGCTGGTGAAGGAAGCGATGGCGCTCGCGCAGGCCCGGGGCCAGACCGAGCTGTCGCCGGCATTCCTCGAAGGCTTTGTGGCCACCAAGGTGCTGGTGGAAGCCCTGCGCCGCACCGGCCCAAGGCCGACCCGCGCCCGGCTGATCGCCACGCTCAACCGCTTTCGCTACGACGTGGGCGGCAAGCTCGACGTGAACTATTCGCCGCAGGACCACACAGGCATCGACTACGTCGACCTGTCGATCGTCAGCGAAGGCCGCTTCAAGCGGTAGCGGCTTACTTGGCGGGCGCAGCAGGCGCTGCGGGGGCCGCCGGGGTGGCGGGCGCCGGCTCGTGCGTCACATCGCCGCCGTGCTTCTCGCCGGACATGTCGATCTTGTCACCGCCCTTCGAAATCACGTACAGGGCAACAGCGGCAAAGATGACGAAGCCGACAACGAGTTTCCACATGGGTTCAATCTCCTGATGGGGGTTCAATGGGTTCAAGAAAAAGGCCTCATGCCGACGGCATGAAGCCCCTTTGTTGAACGGAGGGCCGGCTTGCGCCCTCCTGTCGAACATGCCTCGCGTCAGTCGTTCGCGTAGATGTCCACGTCCTTCGTCTCGCGGATGAAGAGCATGCCCACCACCAGCGTCATTGCCGCAATGATGATCGGGTACCAGAGGCCGTTGTACATGTTGCCGGTGGTCGCCACGATCGCGAAGGCGGTGGTCGGCAGCAGGCCGCCGAACCAGCCGTTGCCGATGTGGTACGGCAGGCTCATCGAGGTGTAGCGGATGCGCGTGGGGAACAGCTCGACCAGCATGGCGGCAATGGGGCCGTACACCATGGTCACCAGCAGCACCAGCCAGAACAGCAGTGCCACGACCATCAGCTTGTTCATCTTCGCGGGGTCGGCCTTGGCCGGATACCCCGCCACCTTCAGGTCGTCGGCCACGGCCTTCTTGAAGGCTGCGATTTCCTTGGCGGACGATTCGTCGAACTTCAGGTTGACCACGTTGCCGACCGGCGCTTCGATGGTCTTGCTGCCGATCTTGACGATGGCCTTGGAGCCCGGGGCGCCTTCGACGTTGTCGTAGCTCACCGAGTTCTGCACCAGGTAGCGCTTGGCAATGTCGCAAGAGCTCCTGAAGTCGATCTCGCGTGCCACCGGGTTGCCCTGGAACGAGCACGACTTCGGATCGGCCGTCACCGTGACGCCGGCGGTCGCTTGCGCGCGGGCCAGGTCGGGGTTGGCATATTCCGTGATCATCTTGAAGACCGGGAAGTAGGTCACCACGGCCAGCAGGCAGCCCGCCATGATGATCGGCTTGCGGCCGATCTTGTCCGAGAGCGTGCCGAACACCACGAAGAACGGCGTGCCCAGCAGCAGCGAGGCGGCGATCATCAGGTTGGCGGTGGTGCCGTCGACCTTCAGTTGCTGCGTCAGGAAGAACAGCGCGTAGAACTGGCCCGTGTACCAGACCACGGCCTGGCCGGCGGTCAGGCCGATGAGCGCCAGGATCACGATCTTGAGGTTCTTCCACTGGCCGAACGATTCGGACAGCGGCGCCTTCGAGGTCTTGCCCTCGGCCTTCATCTTCTGGAAGGCGGGCGACTCGCTCAGCGACAGGCGAATCCACACCGAGATGCCGAGCAGTGCGATCGACACCAGGAAGGGAATGCGCCAGCCCCAGTCGCCGAACGCCTGTTCGCCGAGCCAGGTGCGCACACCCAGGATGACCAGCAGGCTCAGGAACAGGCCGAGCGTTGCAGTGGTCTGGATCCACGAGGTGTAGGCGCCGCGCTTGCCGTGCGGCGAGTGCTCGGCCACGTAGGTGGCGGCACCGCCGTACTCACCGCCGAGCGCAAGGCCCTGCAGCATGCGCAGCGCAATCAGGATGACCGGCGCGGCAACGCCGATGGTTGCGTAGCTGGGCAGCAGGCCGACGATGAAGGTCGACAGGCCCATGATCAGGATGGTGACCAGGAAGGTGTACTTGCGTCCGATCATGTCGCCCAGGCGGCCGAACACGATGGCGCCGAACGGCCGCACCAGGAAGCCCGCGGCAAATGCCAGCAGCGCAAAGATGAAGGCGGCGCCCGCATCGAGGCCGCTGAAGAACTGCTTCGCGATGATCGCTGCCAGCGAACCGTAAAGGTAGAAGTCGTACCACTCGAACACCGTGCCAAGGGAGGAAGCGAAGATGACCTTCTTTTCCTCCGCGGACATGGGCCGGGGGGCCGGATGCGGCATCCCCCTCGAATCCAGTGTTGCTGCCATTTGCGTCGTCTCCTGTGTATGCGTTCGTTCAGCCCCGGCATTCGGGACCGTGAGGCATTCTTGGAGGCGCGACTGACCCGAGCCTTTCGCGAAACTGAACCGACGCTTACGGATTAAGGTGAAACCCGCAGGGCTCGTTTCAGGTTGTAAGAAATCGGGAAACCACCAATCAGTTTTTGCTGCTGCGCAGCATGGATGGACGCTGGTCGGCACCGGCCCATTGCGGCCCGTCGAACCACGTGTCGCCGGCCAAGTAGGCACGCAGCATCGCAAGCCCGTCGAAGCCCCAGAACAGTCGGCCGTCGACCGCATAGGCGGGCGTGCCGAACACGCCGGCCTGCAGCGCTTCGTCGGTGTTGCGCTTGAGGAGGGCCTTGCTCTCGTCGCTGTTCATGTCGCGCTTGGGCTGCAGCTGCGCAGCCAGCGCGGCCAGGCGCGCGGTATCGCCGGCCTCTTCTCCGCCGCGCCACACGTTGCGAAAGATCGTCTCGGCCACCAGGCGGCTGATGCTGCCGTCGTCCGAAGTCGCGACCGCAAGCCGCAGGTGCGGCAGCGGGTTGTACGGATGCGATGCGGGCATCTCGATGTGGATGCCGTTCGCATGGCCGAGCCAGAGCACATGCCGGTAGGTCCAGGCGCGCTTGGCTGGAATCTCCGCGGGGCCGAGCTGGCCGTGGTGCTTGAGCAATGCGCCGAGCAGCACGGGCTTGTAGGCCACGCTGTAGCTCAGGCCTTCGAGCGCCTCTGGCAGGTGCTCGAAGGCAAGGTGCGCATAAGGCGAAATGAAGTCCAGGTAAAAGTCGATGTGCTTCATGCGTGCTTGTCTCCAGATGCCTCGGGGATGCGCCAGATGCCGGCGCGCGCCCGCAACTCTATGGCACGCCACACGCCGCGCCGCGCGGCATCGTCCATCTTGCTCCAGGCCGCAATCTCGGGAATGGTGCGCAGGCAGCCTTCGCAAAAGCCGCTCTGGCGGTCCATGCGGCAGACGGAGGTGCAGGGCGAAGGCGCATCGCCGGCCGAGCTCTGTACGGCGGTGGCGCGCTCGGCCAGCAGTTCCGCGGCGTCGAAGTTCACACCACGTCCGCCACCGGCGCGCCGGTGAGCTTCTCGAGGTCATGCGGACGCAGCTGGAACACCGCGTGCGGATGACCCGCGGCCGCCCATATCTCCTCGAAGCGGAACAGTTCGCGGTCGATCAGAACCACCGGCTTCGTCACATGCCCCACTGGCGACACGCCGCCGATGGTGAAGCCGGTGCGCGCCTTCACGAACTCGGCGTCGGCGCGGCCGGTCTTGCCGATGAGTGCGTCGACCTTCTTCTCATCAACACGCTTGTCACCCGAGGTAATCACCAGCACCGCCGCGTCGTCGCTCTTGCGACGGAAGATGATGCTCTTGGCGATCTGCCCGACCAGGATGCCGAGCGCGTCGGCCGCCTGCTGCGCGGTGCGGCAGGCGTCGTCGAGCATGCGCGGCAAATGGGGGTGACCCGCGTCCTGCAGCACACGCGAAACGCGCTGCACGCCCTCGGGCAGCGAATGAAGTTCAGCGCCGCACATCAGTTGCCTCTCCGCTTTTCGTCGATGCTCATCATCCCGCCCTCTTCGTGCGAATCGCCTTCGACGCGCGCGAATTCGGCTCGCGTCCCAGCGCCTCGCTGATGTACACGCCCGCGTCGATCAGCTTGTCGAGGTCGATGCCGGTCTCGATGCCCATGCCGTGCAGCATGTACACCACGTCTTCGGTCGCCACGTTGCCCGTAGCGCCCTTGGCATAGGGACAGCCGCCGAGGCCGGCGGAGGACGACTGGAAGTTCCAGACCCCCAGCTCCAGCGAGGCCAGCGTGTTGACCAGCGCCTGGCCGTAGGTGTCGTGGAAGTGGCCCGAGATGTGGTCCACGCCGAAGTGCGCCAGCGTGGCCTCGATGGCGGCCCGCACCTTGCCCGGCGTGCCCACGCCGATGGTGTCGGCCACGTCCACGCGCTGCACGCCGATGTCCTTCATCAGCTTGGCCAGCATGCCCACGCGCTCGGGCGCGACCTCGCCTTCGTACGGGCAGCCGACGGTGCACGACATGGCGCCGCGCACGTCGATGCCCTTCTTGCGAGCAGCGGCCACCACGGGCGCGAAGCGCTCGATGCTCTCGGCAATGGAGCAGTTGATGTTCTTCTGGCTGAAGGCCTCGCTCGCGGCGCCGAACACCACGATCTCGTCGGGCCACTCTTCGCGCGGCGCGGCAATGGCGGCCTCGAAGCCCTTCATGTTGGGCGTGAGCACCGAATAGCGCACGCCGGGCTTGCGCTTTATGCCGTGCATCACCTCGGCGTTGTCGGCCATCTGCGGCACCCACTTGGGGCTCACGAAGCTGGTGACCTCGATCTCCTTCAGGCCGGCGTCCTGCAGGCGATGCACCAGCCCGATCTTGACTTCAGCCGAGACCGGCTGCTTCTCGTTTTGCAGTCCGTCGCGCGGACCGACGTCGACGATCTTGACCGTGGCGGGGAGTTTCATGGCGTGTCTCTGGGTTCGCTGGAGAAAGGAAAAAGCGTGCGCCGATTGTCGGCCGTCTGTGCCCAGCGTGCTCGGCCGCGCCTACGCCTGGGGTTGCAATGCCTGCCAGCGGCGTTGCAGATCGTGCCAGCGCGTCTGTTCACACAGTTTCGCGCTGCACGAAATCCGACGGCGGCTCGGCGGGCGCGGGAGCCTCCACCGCATCGAGAGCATCCACGCGTGCGCCGTCCGGACCGCTGCGGGCCCAGGCGACGAGCGCATCGACCGCGGCAGCCGAGCCAAAGGCCAGCGCCTCCACGCTGCCGTCGCGGCGGTTGCGCACCCAGCCGCGCACGCCCAGTCGCCGCGCGGCCTGCACCATCGACCAGCGATAGCTCACGCCCTGCACCAGGCCGCGGACGACGAGATGGCGGGTCACGGCGGGTGGGTTCATGGCATTGGCAACATCAGTACGACTTCGGCAGGCCGAGCGCCTTTTCCGCGATGAAGTTCAAGATCATCTGCGGGCTCACCGGCGCAATGCGCGGAATGTAGCTCTCGCGCAGCAGGCGCTCGACATGGTATTCCTTCGCATAACCCATGCCGCCGAGCGTGAGAACCGCGTTCTGGCAGGCGTCGTGCGCCGCTTCGGCCGCCAGGTACTTGGCAGCATTGGCCTCGATGCCGCAGGGCTCGCCCGCGTCGTACAGCGTGGCGGCCTTGAACACCATCAGGTCGGCGGCCTCAAGGTTGGCCCAGGCGCGCGCGAGCGGATGCGCCACGCCCTGGTTCTGGCCGATGGGTCGACCGAACACGACACGCTCCTGCGCGTACTGCGAGGCGATGCGTAGTGCGGCGCGGCCGATGCCGATGGCTTCGGCCGCGATCAAGATGCGCTCGGGGTTGAGCCCGTGCAGGATGTATTCGAAACCGCGGCCTTCTTCGCCGATGCGGTCTTCCTCGGGCACCCGGAGCCCATCGATGAAGAGCATGTTCGAGTCCACCGCCGCGCGCCCCAGCTTGTGGATCTCGCGCACCTCGACCTTGCTGCGGTCCAGCGGCGTGTAGAACAGCGTGAGGCCCTGCGTGGGCTTTTTCACCTGGTCGAGCGGCGTGGTGCGCGTGAGGATCAGCATGCGGTCGGCCACCTGCGCGGTCGATATCCAGATCTTGCGGCCATGCAGCAGGTAGCTGCCGTTGGGCTGGCGCACTGCCTGTGTCTTGAGGCTCGTGGTGTCGAGCCCCGCGTCGGGCTCGGTCACGGCGAAGCAGGCCTTCTCGGTGCCGGCGATCAGCGGCGGCAAGAAGCGCTGGCGCTGCGCCTCGCTGCCGAACACCACCACCGGGTTGAGGCCGAAGATGTTCATGTGCACCGCAGAAGCGCCCGACATGCCCGCGCCCGATGCGCTGATGGCGCGCATCATCAGCGCCGCTTCGGTAATACCCAGGCCCGCACCGCCCTGCGCCTCGGGCATTGCGATGCCGAGCCAGCCGCTGTCGGCCACGGCGCGGTGGAACTCGTGCGGGAACACCGCGCGATCGTCGTGGTCGCGCCAGTAGTCGGCGGGAAAGTCTTCGCACAGCCGCTCGATGGCCGCCACCAGCGAGCGCTGGTCTTCGTTCAGGGAAAAGTTCATTCGCTGTCCTTCGTGGGTTCCGGCTGCAGCGTCACGCCGCGCGCGAGCATCCGGTCGATCTCTTCGCTTGCATAGCCCGCCTCGCGCAGCAGCTCGACGCTCTGTTCGCCGATGCGAGGTGCGGGCCGCCGAATGGCCGCGGGCGTGGCGCTGTAACGGCCGACCGGCGCGAGCGTGCGGATGCGGCCCTCGCTTGGATGATCGATCTCGGGAAAGAAACCGACCGCGCGCAGGTGCGGGTCGCCGAGCAGGCTCTCGGTGCTGTGCAGGCGCGCGACCGGGATGTCGGCCGCCTCCAGCACCGCCATCCATTCGTCGCTGCCGCGCGTGGCCATCACCTCGGCCACGAACGCGTACACCGCGCCGATGTTCGCGGCGCGCGCCGTGTGCGTGCCGAACATCGGCGAGTCGCGCAGCTCGGGTCGGCCGATCACGTCGAAGAAGGCCTGCCAATGCTTGTCGTTGTAGATCAGCACGCTCAGGTAGCCATCGGCCGTGGCGTAGGGCTTGCGGTGCGGCGCGAGCAGGCGCGCATAGCCGGTGGGGCCGAGCGGCGGCTCGAAACTGTGGCCGCCGAGGTGGTCGCCCATCACGAACTGCGAAAGCGCCTCGAACATCGGCACTTCCACCGCCTGGCCCTGGCCGGTGCGCTGCGCATGCAGCACGGCAGCCAGCAGCGCGATGGCAGCCTGCAGCCCCACGGCACGGTCGGCCAGCGTGACGGGCGCATAGCGCGGCGCATCGCCGCTTTGCTGCGCAAAGAGCGAAGCAACGCCGGCCGCGCCCTGGATCAGGTCGTCGTACGCGGGCTTGCCGGCATACGGGCCTTCTTCGCCATAGCCGAACGCGCCGAGGTAGACGACCTTCGGGTTGACCGCGGCCACCGCTTCGTAGCCGAGCCCGAGCCGCGCCATCGCTTGCGACCGCGTGTTGTAGATGAGCGCATCGCAGCCGGCCGCGAGCCGCAGGCAGGCCTCGCGGCCTTCGGGCTGCTTGAGGTCGAGCACGATCGAGCGCTTGTTGCGGTTGAGGTGCAGCGCCATCGCGCCCATGCCGGCATTGCGCATCGGACCGACCGCGCGCAGGTTGTCGCCTGAGGGCGGCTCGACCTTGATGATGTCCGCGCCCAGGTCGCCGAGCGTCTGCGTGGCGTACGGGCCCATCACCACGGCCGTGAGGTCGAGGATGCGGATGCCGTCTAGAGGTCCCGTGGTGTTCATGTCTTGGTGTTGGTATTGGCTCCTTCCCCCTCTGGGGGAAGGCTGGGATGAGGGCAGGCAGAGCGCCCGATGGATACGCCGCGTGCCCCCACCCCTGCCCTCCCCCGGGAGGGGAGGGAGAAATTCAACAGCACGCTCATTCCGGTTGAATACCCGCGGCCTGAATCAGCTTCTTCCACTTGGCCAGTTCCGCCACAGTGAATGCACCCAACTCTTCAGGCGTGCTGCCGAACGCATCGAAGCCCAGCTTCGCGACGCGTTCCCGGAACACCGCGCCGTTCGCCATCTCCGACAGCGCCTTGTTGAGCTTCAGCACAACGTCGCGCGGCGTACCTGCAGGCGCGAACACGCCGTTCCACGAGGTGATGTCGAAGCCCTTGAGCTCGGGCGTATCGGCCAGCGGCGGCAGTTCGGGAAAGAGCTTGGTGCGCTCCTGCGTGGTGACCGCAATCGCGCGCATCTTCCCGGCCTTCACCGTGGCGAGCCCCGCGGCCAGGTCGACCACCATCATCGACACCTGCCCGCCGATCAGGTCGGCAATGGCCGGCGGCGTGCTCTTGTAGGGAACGTGCAGCATCGGCACGCCGCTCATGCGCGACAGCGTGGCGCCGCTCACGATGCCGGTGCTGTTGCCGCTTGCATAAGTGAGCTTGCCTGGATGGGCCCGCCCCCAGGCCAGCAGCTCGGCCACGCTCTTCACCGGCAGGTCGTTGTTCACCACCAGCATGAACGGCAGGTTGCCCATGCGGCTCACGGGTGCGAAGTCCTTCACCGGGTCGTAGGGCAGCGACTTCATCAGGCTCGGGTTCGCCGAGTGCGTGGTGTTGGTGGTCATGAAGAGCGTGTAGCCGTCGGGTGGCGCCTTGGCCACGAACTCGGCGGCGATCACGCCGTTGGCGCCCGCGCGGTTGTCGACGATGACCGAGGTCTTCAGCGCCTCGCCCAGCATCTGCGCGGTGATGCGCGCCACCGCATCGGTGCCGCTGCCGGCCGCAAAGGGCACGATGAGCTTGATGGGCTGCTTCGGATAGCCCTCCTGCGCAAAGGCCCACGGCGCCGCGCCGGCCAGGCCCGCGGCGGCACCGATGGAAATGAAACGGCGGCGGCTTGCCACCGCGACTGTTTCTGTCGCGTTCTTCGTCGTCTGCATGTTGTCTGTCTCCGGGTTGTTGTCGGTCAGGGCCGGATCACGCGCTCCGGCAGTTCCTCGTACGGCGGGCTGTAGATGACCAGCACGCGCACCGGCTCGTCGCTCACTACCGTGAAGGTGTGCATTGCGTCGGCCGGAAAAAAGCAGCTGTCGCCGGGGTGCAGCTCTTGCCGCTGGCCGCCCACTTCGGCCACGGCCCGCCCTTCGAGCATGTAGCAGACCTGTTCGATGCCGGGGTGGGCATGGGGCAGCGCGCCCTTGCCCTTCTGGATGTGGCCGACCAGCACCTCGAGCTGCTTCGCGCCCACGGTCTCGGGGCCGATGAGCCGCTTGTTCAGCGTGCCGGTGTGGTTGGCCGGGTGGTAGCCGGCAATCTCGCTTTCGCGGACGAAGTAGCGTGGGGAGGTCATTGGTTTTTCAGCCTTTGTGTTCGATGGCCAGGCAGGCCGAGCGCAGCATGGCGGCCACGTCGTCGATGCGGGGCTCCAGCCGGTAGCGCGGGCCCGCCACAGAGATGGCGTAGGCCTCGCCGCCGATGCGCAGCGGCCATGCAAGGCCGACCAGATCGGGAATGCTTTCGCCCAGGTTGCCGTACCAGCCGCGTGCGGGCGAGCGTTCGAGCTCCTGCTCGATGGCTTCGGCGGTGGTCAGCGTGGCGTCGGTCAGCGGCAGCAACCGGGTCGCTTCGAGCAGCTTGCGGCGCGCCTCGGGCGCGAGCGTGGAAAGCAGCGCGCGGCCCATCGAGTTGGCATAGGCCGGGCGGGTTTCGCCCGACTCGGCGGAATAGCGAATGCTCTGAGGCGCACTGAGCACCTCCAGGTAGACGACAGTGCTCGGGTCGCGGAACTTGCCGAACAGCACGGTTTCGCGCGCGCCGTCGCGCAGCTCTTCGAGCGCGGGCCGCACGCGGTCGAGCACCGGGTCGTGCGCCGCGATGATCTGCGCCATGGCGAGCAGCCGGCCGGTCGGGTAGTAGCCCTGGCGCCGCCCGGTTTCGTACATGTAGCCCTGCTCTTCGAGCGTGCGGATCAGCCCGAGGCAGCTGGACACGGGCATTTCGAGCAGACGCGCCATTTCGGACAGCGCCAGCGGCTGCTTCTCCCGGGCAAAGAGCTCGACGATCTCGATCACGCGAAAAGCAGTTTTCACAACCATGAATGAATTTTCGCGTATGTGAAAAACAAATCGCGTCGGGGTTTGCCCTGCCTGCCCCTCCTTTCGCCGGATTGCCGCCACTTCTGGCGGGCGAAACGCAGTCGGTCAGTAGCCCCGAACGGGATCGACCACGCCGCTGACCGGCAGGCCCTGCTCCATCGCGCGGATCTTTCCGGCGATCTGGGCAATAGACTCCTCGCGCAGCGTGCGCGCCGAGCCGTGCGGCGTCACAGTGATCTTCGGATGGCGCCAGAAGGCGTGGTCGGCCGGCAGCGGCTCGACCTGGAACACGTCGAGCGTGGCGCCCGCCAACTGGCCCGCGTCGAGCATCGGGATCAGGTCGTCTTCGACCAGGTGCGCGCCGCGCGCAATGCTGATGAGATAGCCGCCGGGCCGCAGCTTGCCGAGCGTGTTGCGGTTGAGAATGCCGCGCGTGGCATCGGTCAGCGGCAGCAGGTTGACCAGCACGCGCGTGGACGACAGGAACTCGTCGAACTGCGCCTCGCCGCTGAACACCTTCACGCCGTCGATCGCCTTGGGCGAACGGCTCCAGCCCAGCACCGGAAACTCGAACTGCGCCACGGCCTTGGCAACCCTTTCACCCAGCACGCCCAGACCCATGATGCCGACCGGAAAGTCGCGCCGCAGCCGCGGCTTGCGGTAGCTCCAGCGCCCTTCGCGCGCATCGGCTTCATACACGTCGAATTCGCGAAAGTGCCGGATCAGCGTGTGGCACACGTACTCGGCCATCTGCACCGACATACCGGCATCGTCGAGCCGCACGATGCGCGTCTGCGGCGGCACTTTCAACTTGAGCAGCGCATCCACGCCCGCGCCGATGTTGAACAGGCCGCGCAGCTGCGGCTGCTCGTCGAGCAACTGCTGCGGCGGCGCCCACACCACGGCATGGTCGGCCTGGGCGGCACCCGACTGCCAGGTCTCGATCTGCGCTTCAGGCAACTCGGCCTTGAGCCCTTCGATCCACGGTTCGGGGCGGTTGTCGGTGAGAGAGACGATGATTTTCATGGCTCAATCTTAGAGGGGCCATCAGACCGGTTGCTGGAGGGGCCGGGCCACGCCGCGGCCTGCCCGGGCCCATGACCAATGGCCGCTTGTAGCGCCCCGGGCCTTCTTCTATGCTGGTGCGCGACCACCGAGACATCGAAACACCAGGAGACCGAAGCAATGATCAAAGTCAGCGTGATGTACCCCTACACCGAGGGCGCCCGGTTCGACCACGCCTACTACCGCGACACGCACATGCCGCTTCTGAAGGCCCGCATGGGAGACGCCTGCAAGGCGTACACCATCGACAAGGGCCTCGCCGGCGGCGCGCCCGGCACGCCGCCGACCTATGTCGGCATGTGCCATGTGTTCTGCGAATCGACCGAAGCCTTTCAGGCGGCCTTCGGCCCGCACGCCAAGGAAATCCTCGGCGACATCAGGAACTACACGGACATTGCGCCCGTGATGCAGATCAGCGAAGTGGTGGTGGGCTGACTCAGGCCGCTGCCGCGGCCATCCGCAGCAATTCCTCGCCCTCGGCCACCTGCTCGCCGGGCGAGAACATCAGCTCTTCCACGGTGCCGTCGGCCGGCGCTGCGATGGTGTGCTCCATCTTCATGGCCTCCATCACCGCCAGAGGCTGGCCGCGGCTGACCTTGTCGCCGGCCTTGACCGCGAACGACACGACCTTGCCGGGCATCGGCGCAGTGAGCCGGCCGCCTTCGGCCTGGGTGTCGCCGGCATGGGCCAGTCGGTCGATGGCCGTGATCTTCGTCGCGCCCTTCGATGCGAAGACGTGGGCCGTCGCGCCGTCCAGATGCACGTCGAGCGTCTGGCGCGAACCCGCGAACTCCACTTCGAACTCGCCCGTCGGGAACTGGCCCACGACCAGCGGGCCTTGCACGCCGCCGGCTTCGAGCCACAAGCTGCCGTCGCGCTTGTAGGTCAGCAGGGCCGTCTGCTCGGCGCCGCGAAACTCGAAGTCGAAGTGGCGCCGATACTCGCCCATCGCGCGCCAGCCGTCGCGCCGCTCGAACGGGTCGGGTGCGCCAACCGGACGCTCAACGATCAGTGCGCGCGTAATGGCGGCGGCGGCGGCCAGCGGCAGCCCCAGTGCCTCGCGGTCGAACAGCACGGCGCGCTCGCGCTCGATCAGCGCGGTGTCCAGATTGGCCTTCGAGAACGATTCGGTCGCGAGAATGCCGCGCAGGAACTGCACATTGGTCGAAACGCCGACGATCTGCACCTGCGCCAGCGCCGCATCGAGCCGCGCCAGCGCTTCGTCGCGCGTGCTGCCGTGCACGATGAGCTTGGCAATCATCGAGTCGTAGAACGGCGATATCTCGCCGCCCTCGCGCACGCCGTCGTCGATGCGCACGCGGCTGCGCTGGAAAGCCGTGGCTTGCGGCTTGCGGTACACGCGCAATGTGCCTGTGGCGGGCAGGAAGTTGTTGTCGGGGTTCTCGGCGCAGATGCGCGCCTCGATGGCGTGGCCGTGAATCTGCAGCTCCGCCTGCTTTGCGGGCAGCGGCTCGCCCGAGGCAACGCGCAGCTGCCACTCCACCAGATCGAGGCCCGTGATGGCTTCGGTCACCGGGTGCTCCACCTGCAGGCGCGTGTTCATCTCCATAAAGAAGAAGTTCATCTCGCCGCCTTCGCGCTGCTCGACGATGAATTCGACGGTGCCAGCGCCTACGTAGCTGACGGCGCGCGCCGCAGCCACGGCGGCCTCGCCCATCTGCTTGCGCATGGCTTCAGTCATGCCGGGGGCGGGCGCTTCCTCGAGCACCTTCTGGTGCCGGCGCTGCACCGAGCAATCACGCTCGAACAGGTAGACGTAGTTGCCGAGGGTGTCGCCGAACACCTGGATCTCGATGTGGCGCGGGCGTTGCACGTACTTTTCGATCAGCACCGCATTGTCGCCAAAGCTGTTGATCGCCTCGCGCTGGCACGAAGCGAGCGCCGCCGCAAAGTCTTCCGCCTTGTCGACCGCGCGCATGCCCTTGCCGCCGCCGCCCGCGCTCGCCTTGATGAGCACCGGGTAGCCGATGCGGTCGGCCTCGCGCTGCAGCAGCGCCGGGTCCTGGTCGTGGCCGTGGTAGCCGGGCACCAGCGGCACGCCGGCTTTCTCCATCAACTGCTTCGACTCGGCCTTCAGGCCCATGGCCTTGATCGCCGAGGGCGGCGGGCCGATGAAGACGAGCCCTGCGTCCGCGCAAGCCTGTGCGAACTCCTCGTTCTCGCTCAAAAAGCCGTAGCCCGGATGCACCGCTTCGGCACCCGTGGCCTTGGCGGCTTCGAGGATCTTCTGCCAGCGCAGGTAGCTGTCTTTCGGTGCGCTGCCGCCCAGGTGCACCGACTCGTCGCAGGCGCGCACGTGGTTGGCATGCGCGTCGGCGTCGGAGTACACGGCCACGGTGCGGATCGCCATGCGGCGGGCAGTCGCTGCCACTCGGCATGCAATTTCACCGCGATTGGCGATCAGGATCTTCTTAAACATTCGGAGTGTCTCCCGGAGGATTCTTTTTCAGTTGAAATGCAGGCACGACGCCCGGATCGGGTCGGCCGCTGAAGATGCGCGCCACGCGGCTGAACAATGCCCTCAGAAAGCGCCAGCTCTTGCGAATGAGCCACACGCTGAGCACAAGCACCAGCACAAAAAGCACCAGGAAGACCAGCGGATGCGCCACCGCCAGCCACAAGCCGGCGGGCACCATGCTGTCTTCGACCAGCGAAGCGCCTACGTTAGAGAACGGCTCGGGTGACGTGTTGATGGCCGCGCGCGTGGTGGCCTTGGCGGCATGCGCGGTGGCCGCAAAGCCGCCGCCGAGCAGCGCCGCGACCACGGCCATCACGCCATGGTCGGCGCCGAACACGCTGGCCGCGAGCGCCGCGCCGGCCGGAATGCGGATGGCGGTGTGCACCACGTCCCAGAGCGAATCGAGGCCGGGAATCTTGTCGGCGAAGAACTCGATGAACACCATGAAACCGCTCGCCGCAATGACGACCGGATGCGAGAGCATCTGCAGCCCGCCGGGCAGAGGCACCCAGCCGAAGTAGCCGGCCAACCCCGTGAGCAGCACGACCAGGTACAGCCGCACGCCGCTGGCCCAGCCGACTGCCGCAGCCAGGGCAAGCAGTTGGGGCATGTCGAGCGCGTTCATGGCGTGCACTCAGCGGCCGAGCCAGGACGGCTTGCGTTTCTGCAGGAAGGCCTGCACGCCTTCGCGGCCTTCGTCGCTCGCGCGGATGTCGGCGATGCTCTCGACCGTCTTGGCGATCAGCGCATCGTCGATCTCGCGTCCGTCCACGTCGGCAATCAGCTGCTTGCAGGAACGCACCGCGGCGGGGCTGGCACTGGTGAGCGCCTTCACCAGTTCATCGACCTTGGCATCGAGCGCATCGGCGCCAGCAACTACTTCATGCACGAAGCCGATGCGATGCGCCTCCGCGGCGGTGAAGCGCTCCGCCGTAAGAAAGTAGCGCTGCGAAGCGCGTGTGCCCATGGCGCGCAGCACATAGGGGCTGATGGTTGCCGGCACAAGACCGATCTTCACTTCGCTCAGGCAGTACCAGGCTGTATCGACACTCACCGCCATGTCGCAGGCGGCCACCAGCCCCATGCCACCGGCGTACACATCGCCCTGCACGCGCGCGATGGTCGGCTTGGGGCATTCGGCAATGGTGCGCAGCATGGTGGCCAGCTTGCCCGCATCGGCGATGTTCTCGTCGCGGGTGTAGTCGGCCATGCGGCGCATCCAGTTGAGATTCGCTCCGGCGCAGAAGGCCGGGCCGTTGGCGCCGAGCACGATGGCCTTGACTTGCGACTGGGCGCCGGCTTCGGTGAAGGCCTGGGTCAGCTCGGCGATGACGATGTCGTCGAAGGCGTTGCGTGCGTCGGGCTGGTCCAGCCAGATGCGCGCTACTGTGTCCTGGACTTCCAGTTTCAGTTTGGTGAAGGTCATTTATGTGATCCGTGGCGTGGTGCGCGTTTGTTCAAGGCATTTGTTCGGGGCGTGTGCACAGACCACCGGGTACTCCCCTCCGCGAATGTCCCCCGGGGCTGCGCCCCTCCTCCTTTATTTCGCTGCGCGGAGCACCCGATGCCCTGTGCACTGGGACACGCTGCTGGTGTTCCGCTGATCAACCACGGCTCTGTGCATCGCACCCGCTGGCGGGGTGCCTTGCGCAGCGAAATAAAGGAGGAGGCCGCAGGCCGGGGGACATTCGCGGAGAAAGGTACCCCGTCGGCGGGTGCGCCCCCCGAAACGCGACGCCGATATCCACCCGAAGCGAAAGAAAGCCGTGCCATGACTACATCCGGAAGATACCGAACTTCGGCTCTGGAATGGGCGCGTTGCGTGCAGCAGCAAGACCCAAAGCCAGCACCCGCCGCGTATCCGCCGGATCGATGATTCCGTCGTCCCACAGCCGCGCTGTTGCGTAGTACGGGTGGCCCTGGTCTTCGTACTGCTGGCGAATCGGCGCCTTGAAGGCTTCTTCCTCTTCCTTGCTCCAGCTGCCGCCCTTGAGTTCGATGCCGTCGCGCTTCACCGTGGCCAGCACGCTCGCGGCCTGCTCGCCGCCCATTACGCTGATGCGCGCGTTGGGCCACATCCAGAGAAAGCGCGGGCTGTAGGCGCGGCCGCACATGCCGTAGTTGCCGGCGCCAAAACTGCCGCCGATGATGATGGTGAACTTGGGCACGTTGGCCGTAGCCACCGCCGTCACCATCTTGGCGCCATGGCGCGCAATGCCTTCGTTCTCGTATTTGCGGCCCACCATGAAGCCGGTGATGTTCTGCAAGAACACCAGTGGAATCTTGCGGTGGCAGCAGAGCTCGATGAAGTGCGCGCCCTTTTGCGCCGACTCGCTGAACAGGATGCCGTTGTTCGCGATGATGCCCACGGGCATGCCCTCGATCTCCGCAAACCCGCACACCAGCGTGGCGCCGAAGCGGGCCTTGAACTCGTGGAACTCGCTGCCGTCGACGATGCGCGCGATGATCTCGCGCACGTCGAAGGGCTTGCGGGTGTCGGTGTGGATCACGCCGTAGAGCTCTTCGCGCGGGAACGCGGGTTCGCGTACGGCGGCCTTCTCGGCGCCTTCTGTGGCCGTCTTCGCGTTGAGATTGGCCACCGCCGAACGCGCAAGCGCCAGCGCGTGCAGGTCGTTCTGCGCCAGGTGGTCGACCACACCTGACAGCCGCGTGTGCACATCGCCTCCGCCCAGGTCTTCGGCTGTGACGACCTCGCCCGTGGCTGCCTTCACGAGCGGCGGGCCGCCCAGGAAAATGGTGCCCTGGTTCTTCACGATGATCGACTCGTCGCTCATCGCCGGCACGTAGGCCCCACCGGCCGTGCACGAGCCCATGACCACCGCGATCTGCGGAATGCCCTGGGCGCTCATGTTGGCCTGGTTGTAGAAGATGCGGCCGAAGTGGTCGCGGTCCGGAAACACCTCGTCCTGGTTCGGCAGGTTGGCGCCGCCCGAGTCGACTAGGTAGATGCAGGGCAGGCGGTTCTGCTCGGCGATCTCCTGCGCACGCAAGTGCTTCTTCACCGTCATCGGGTAGTAGGTGCCGCCCTTCACCGTGGCGTCGTTGCAGACGATCATGCAGTCGACACCGTTCACGCGACCGATGCCCGCGATGAGGCCGGCGCCGGGTGCCGATTCGGCTCCCTTGGCGTCGAGGTACATCGCGTGCGCGGCGAGCGGTGCGATTTCAAGGAACGGCGTGCCCGGGTCGAGCAGCTCGGCCACGCGGTCGCGCGGCAGCAGCTTGCCGCGTGCCGTGTGCTTGGCGCGCGCGGCCTCGCCGCCGCCCTGCTCCACTTTTGCGAACTGCTTGTGCAGGTCGTCGACCAGCGCGCGCATCGCCGCGGCGTTGGCCTGGAAGTCGGCGGAACGCGCATTCAGTTTGGTTTCGAGTTTGCTCATGCTGTCTTTTCTTGCGTGAGACCGAGCTGCTCGGTCATGGCTTCGCGGATCTTGAATTTCTGGATCTTGCCGGTCACCGTCATCGGAAACTCGGAGACGAACTGGATGTACTTCGGCACCTTGTAGTGCGCGATCTGGCCCTTGCAGAAATCGCGTATCTCGGTATCGGTCGCGCTTTGGCCGGGCTTGACGATGATCCAGGCGCAGAGCTCCTCGCCGTACTTCCTGTCGGGCAGGCCGACCACCTGCACGTCCTGCACCTTGGGGTGGCGGTACAGAAACTCCTCGATCTCGCGCGGGTAGATGTTCTCGCCGCCGCGGATCACCAGGTCCTTGATGCGGCCGACGATGTTGACGTAGCCCTCGGCATCCATGGTGGCCAGGTCACCGGTGTGCATCCAGTGCTCGGCGTCGATGGCCTCGCGGGTCTTGGGCTCGTCTTCCCAGTAGCCGTGCATCACCGAGTAGCCGCGCGTGCACAGCTCGCCCGACTGGCCGGCCGGCACGATGGCGCCGGTCTCGGGGTCGACGATCTTCACCTCGATGTGCGGCTGCACGGTGCCCACGGTCGACACGCGCTTGTCCAGCGGCGTGTCGGTGCTGCTCTGGCAGCTCACCGGGCTGGTCTCGGTCATGCCGTAGGCAATGGTGATTTCGCTCAGGTGCATTTCGTTCACCACGCGCTTCATCACCTCGATGGGGCACGGCGAGCCGGCCATGATGCCGGTGCGCAGCGTCGAAAGGTCGAACTCCTTGAAGCGCGGATGGTCGAGCTCGGCAATGAACATCGTGGGCACGCCGTGCAGCCCGGTGCACTTCTCGGCCTGCACGGTTTCGAGCACCGTGAGCGGATCGAAGCCGTCGTTCGGGTACACGATGGCCGAGCCGTGCGTGAGGCAGGCCAGGTTGCCGAGCACCATGCCGAAGCAGTGATACAGCGGCACCGGGATGCACAGCTTGTCGGCGGGCGATAGCTTCATGCACTCGCCGATGAAGAACCCGTTGTTCAGGATGTTGCGGTGCGTGAGCGTTGCGCCCTTCGGAAAGCCCGTGGTGCCGCTGGTGAACTGGATGTTGATCGGGTCGGTGGCCTTGAGCGTCTTCTGCACCTCTGCCACGCGCGGGTCGGCTGAATTGCCGCTCGCAAGCAGCTGGCTGAAGCGCCGCATGCCGGGCTCTTCCACATCGGCGGCCGCGTTGCCGTCGATCCAGAAGGTGTGCTGCAGCTGCGGCAGGCGCTTGGGGCCCAGCTCGCGCAGCATGCCTAGGTAGTCGCTGGTCTTGAAACGCGCCATCGTCACCAGCACCTTGCAGCCGACCTTGTTGAGCGCGTATTCGAGCTCCGAAGTGCGGTAGGCCGGGTTGATGTTGACGAGGATGAGGCCGGCCTTGGCGGTGGCGATCTGCATCAGCACCCAGGGCGCGTTGTTGTGCGACCAGATGCCGATGCGGTCGCCTGCGGCGAGGCCCAGGTTCAGCAGCGCGCTAGCCAGCTTGTTGGATTCAGCCTGCAGCTCGCGGTAGGTGAAGCGCTTGCCTTCGTGGCGGCTGATGAGGGCTTCGCGATCGGGCTGCTTTTCGACCATGTCGTCGAAGAAGTCGCCGATGGTTTGTTCGATGAGGGGGACGTCGGTGGCGCCCTTGCCGTAACTCTCGGTCAGCGCAGCAGTCATGCTCATTGTCCTTCTTTGTCTCCGTTTTGCCTTGCTCCTTCCCCCTCTGGGGGAAGGTTGGGATGGGGGCGAGCGGCGCTTGTTCGGTGCAGTGCTTCATCGAACGCCGCTTGCCCCCACCCCTGCCCTCCCCCAGAGGGGGAGGGAGAAAAACATCCTAGGCGGTTTCCGCGAACAGCTCACGCCCGATCAGCATCCGGCGAATCTCACTCGTCCCCGCACCAATCTCATACAGCTTCGCATCGCGCCACAGCCGCTCGACCGGAAATTCCTTGGTGTAGCCCACGCCGCCGAGTGCCTGGATCGCCTCTCCGGCCATCCATGTCGCCTTCTCGGCCGAATAAAGAATGGCGCCGGCCGCGTCCTTGCGGAATGTGCGCGCATGGTCGTTGCGGTCGCAGGCCTTGCCCACGGCGTACACATAAGCACGCGTGGCCTGCCAGGTCGAGTACATGTCCGCCAGCTTGCCCTGCATGAGCTGGAACTCGCCGATGCTCTGGCCGAACTGCTTTCGCTCGTGAATGAAGGGCAGCACCGCGTCCATGCACGCGGCCATGATGCCCAGCGGGCCGCCCGAGAGCACGGCGCGTTCGTAGTCGAGGCCGCTCATCAGCACCTTGGCGCCCATGCCTTCGCCGCCGAGCACGTTCTCTTCCGGCACTTCGCAGTTGTCGAAAAACAGCGGGTAGGTGTTCGAGCCGCGCATGCCGAGCTTGTCGAGCTTGCTGCCGGCCGAAAAGCCCTTGAAGCTTTTCTCGACGATGAAGGCCGTCATGCCGCGTGCGCCCATTTCGGGTTCGGTCTTGGCATAGATCACCAGCGTGTCGGCGTCGCCGCCGTTGGTGATCCACATCTTGCCGCCGTTCAGCACGTAGTAGCCGTTCTTCTTCTCGGCCTTGAGCTTCATGCTCACCACGTCGGAGCCGGCGTTGGGCTCGCTCATGGCCAGCGCGCCCACATGCTCGCCGCTCACGAGCTTGGGCAGGTACTTTTTCTTCTGCGCGTCGCTGCCGTTGCGGTGGATCTGGTTCACGCACAGGTTGGAGTGCGCGCCGTAAGAGAGGCCCACCGAAGCGGAGGCGCGCGAGACTTCTTCCATGGCCACGATGTGTGCCAGGTAGCCCAGCTCGGTGCCGCCGAACTCTTCCTTCACGGTCATGCCGTGCAGGCCGAGTTCGCCGAGCTTTTGCCACAGGTCGTGCGGAAACAGGTTGTCGCGGTCGATGTCGGCGGCGCGCGGCGCGATTTCGTTCGCGGCAAAGTCCTGGATGGCGCTGCGCAGCGAGTCGATGTCCTCGCCCAGGTCGAAGTTCAGGCCGGGATCGTGCATGTGTGTTGTCTCCTCTGAGGGGTCGGCGCGCAGAGCTACCCACGCGGATTGGCGCTTGGAAGAAACGCAGCTTACGCCTCGCCGCGCCGCAATTGGCGCCACAATGGTTGCAAATTGCGCCACGCACGCCTCGCTGACTCATGACCTCGCCCGCCTTCCTGAAGCCCGCCCGAGCGGTCACCCCCATGGCCTTTGTGAGAGCCATTGTGAAGGGCTATGAACGCTACGGCGTCGACCAGGCCGAGGCCTTGAAAGCGGCACAGATCACGCCGCGCGAACTGGCGCGGCCGGGCGCACGCGTCACGGCGGCGCAGTTCGAGGCACTCTCGGAACACGCCATGCAGGAGCTGGACGACGAGGCGCTGGGCTGGTTCTCGCGGCGCCTGCCCTGGGGCAGCTACGGCATGCTGTGCCGCGCATCGCTGAGTTCGCCCGACCTGGGCGTGGCCATCAAGCGCTGGTGCCGCCACCACCGGCTGCTGACCGAAGACATCGGCCTCGCGCTCGAGGTGGCGGGCGGCGTGGCCACGCTGCGCATCACCGAGAACCGCTCCCTCGACGAGGCCTTCCGCGAGTTCTGCCTGGTGACCAGCCTGCGCTTCATGCACGGCTACATGTGCTGGGCCATCGACTCGCGCATTTCGCTGCGCAACGCGACCTTTCCGTTCGCAGCCCCGCCGCACCGCGATGCCTACGCGCCAATGTTCACGCCCGAGGTGCGCTTCGACGCGCCGCAGGCCACGATCAGCTTCGACGAGCGCTACCTCGCCCTGCCCCTGCAGCGCGACGAACGGGCGTTGCGCGCCATGCTCAAGCGCGCGCTGCCACTGACCATCCTGCAGTACCGCCGCGACCGCTTGCTGGGGCAGCGGGTGCGAGAGTTGCTGCGTTCGCGCGCCGGCGAGGCCACCACGGCGGAGGCGCTGGCCACGCTGCTCAATGTGTCGGGCCGCACGCTGCACCGGCAGCTGCACGAAGAAGGCACATCGCTGCAGGTGCTGAAGAACGAAGTGCGCCATGAGATGGCGGTGGAGCAGCTGCGCCGAACCAATCGGCCGATCAAGCAGGTGGCGCTGGCGGTGGGGTTTCGCAACGAGAAGAGTTTTTCGCGCGCGTTCCTGCAATGGACCGGGCACGCGCCGCGTGACTTTCGGGCGCTGGGGCTGTAGTTTGTTTTTGCTGCTGTTCGGGGGGTGTTGTGCGGGGGCTGCTGTTCAGGGAGCGTGCAAAGGCCACCGGGTACTCCCCTCCGCGAATGTCCCCCGGGGCTGCGCCCCTCCTCCTTTATTTCGCTGCGGGGAGCACCCGATGCCCTGTGCACACCGAGCGCTGCGCTTGTTCCGTTCGATCGGCGACCGCTCTGGATAACGCGCCCGTCGATGGGGTGCCTTGCGCAGCGAAATAAAGGAGGAGGCCGCAGGCCGGGGGACATTCGCGGAGTAAGGCACCCCGTCGGCGGGTGCGCCGCCCTGAAAGAAGCAGCGCTAAAGAACCCGGGCAATCACCCCGGCTGAGCAATCAAAGCCAGCGCATCCGAAATCGACTTGCTGTCTTCCGGCCGCACCAGCTTCGCGACCTCCTTGCCGTCGCGCATGAACACCAGCGTGGGCCACAGCCGCACGTTGAACGAGCGCCCCAGCGGGCGGCCGCTGCCGTCCTCGACCTTGATGCGGGGGATGTCCGGATACTTGGCAAAAGCTTCTGCGATATTGGGTTGCGCGGCCTTGCAGATGCCGCACCAATTGGTACCGAACTCGACCACCGCGGGGCCTTTCAGGGCGTCGATCTCAGCGCGGGCCGGTTGCTCGGTCTTGTATTCGGAAGTCATGGCGATCTGGCTCCTTTCTTGGGTTGCTTGGCCCATTGCACCAAAATTTTGCGGGCTTGTTCGCGGCAGGGGCTTGGTTTTTCGACCTGCTTTTTAGGCGGGCTGCATGCCATGCGAGGCAAGCAGCGCGGGCAGTTCCCGCATGTCGCTGAACACCTGCAGCGCGCCGACGCTGCGCAGCGCCTCGGGTCCGCTGTGGCCCGATTCGCCGGTGCTGTAGCCGAACACCGTGGCGCCCGCGGCCACGCCGGCCATGGCGCCCGTGACGGTGTCTTCGACCACCGCGCAGCGTTTCGGATCGACGCCCAGAGCTTCGGCGGCGGCAAGGTACACGTCGGGGTGCGGCTTGGAACGCGGCATTTCGTGGCCGCTGAAGATGCGGCCCTGGAAACAGTCTATGAGGCCCACCTTCGCCAGCTGCAGCTCGACCTTGTGGCGGTCGGCGCCCGAGGCGCAGGCGATGCGGCCCTTGAGCTTTGCATGAATTTCGCGAATGGCCGCGGGAGCGTGGGGAATGGCCCTCAGGTCGCGTTCGAGGGCTTCGTTCCGGCGCGCCCTGAATGCCCTCAGCCACTCTTCGGTGATCTTGACGCCGGTCCTGGATTCGATGAGGGCGGCTTCGTCCTTCACGGCCTTGCCGGTGAAGGTGTTCATCGACTCTTCGGTGGTGAGATGCCAACCGAGTTCGCCGAGCATTTCGGCAAGAACGCGGTTGGTGATGGGTTCTGAATCGACGAGGACACCGTCGCAGTCGAAGAGAACTGCGGCGAAAGGGAATGGAGTCATTGCGCTGGAGGGTTCGGGGAGTTCCCTCCATGGTAGCAATGACCCCGGGGCGAACTCAGGACACCGGCTGAATCGGGATGTAGATCTCGCCACCGCCCGCCATGAACTCCTTGGATTTCTGCGCCATTCCTTCGGCCATGGCTTCCGCCTCGGCCACACCTTTCTTGGCGGCGTATTCGCGCACTTCCTGCGTGATCTTCATCGAGCAGAATTTCGGGCCGCACATCGAACAGAAATGCGCCACCTTGCTCGAATCCTTGGGCAGCGTCTCGTCGTGGAATTCACGTGCCGTGTCGGGGTCGAGCCCCAGGTTGAACTGGTCTTGCCAACGGAACTCGAAGCGCGCCTTGCTGAGCGCATCATCGCGCGAACGCGCGCCCGGATGCCCCTTGGCCACGTCCGCCGCATGCGCAGCGATCTTGTACGCAATGATCCCCTGCTTCACGTCGTCGCGGTCGGGCAGGCCCAGGTGCTCCTTCGGCGTCACGTAGCAAAGCATCGCGGTGCCGGCCCAGCCGATCATCGCGGCGCCGATGGCGCTCGCAATGTGGTCGTAGCCAGGCGCAATATCGATGGTCAGCGGCCCGAGCGTGTAGAACGGCGCCTCGTGGCAGTGCTTGAGCTGCTCGTCCATGTTCGACTGGATCATGTGCATCGGCACATGACCCGGCCCTTCGATCATGGTCTGCACATCGTGCTTCCAGGCAATCTGCGTGAGCTCGCCCAGGGTGCGCAGCTCGGCAAACTGGGCCTCGTCGTTGGCGTCGGCGCCCGAGCCCGGGCGCAGGCCGTCGCCAAGCGAAAAGCTCACGTCGTACGCCTTCATGATGTCGCAGATGTCTTCGAAGTGCTCGTAGAGAAAACTCTCCTTGTGGTGCGCGATGCACCACTTGGCCATGATCGAACCGCCGCGCGAGACGATGCCCGTCATGCGGTCGGCGGTCAGGTGAATGAACGGCAGCCGCAGGCCCGCATGAATGGTGAAGTAGTCCACTCCCTGCTCGGCCTGCTCGATCAGCGTGTCGCGGTAGATCTCCCACGTGAGGTCTTCGGCCACGCCGCCCACTTTTTCGAGCGCCTGGTAGATCGGCACCGTGCCGATGGGCACCGGCGAGTTGCGCACGATCCAGTCGCGCGTGGTGTGGATGTTCTTGCCGGTCGAAAGATCCATCACGTTGTCGGCGCCCCAGCGAATGGCCCACACCAGCTTTTCGACTTCTTCCTCGATGCTCGAAGTGACGGCCGAGTTGCCGATGTTGGCGTTGATCTTCACCTTGAAGTTGCGGCCGATGGCCATCGGCTCGACTTCGGGGTGGTTGATGTTGGCCGGAATGATCGCGCGGCCGCGCGCCACTTCGTCGCGCACGAACTCCGGCGTGATGATGCGCGGAATGCTCGCGCCCATGGGATTGCCGGCCACGCGCTTGGCACGCTCCTCGTTGGCGAGGTATTCGGCCATCCACTCGCGCTTGCCGTTCTCGCGCAGTGCCACGTACTCCATCTCGGGGGTGACGATGCCGCGGCGGGCATAGTGCATCTGCGTCACGTTCGCGCCCGACTTGGCGCGGCGCGGAGTGCGCTGCAGGGCCGAGGCGCCGGCGCGCAGTTCGGCCAGGCGCTGGGCGTCGCGGTCCTCGTTCTTGGCCCCGTCGTCCAGCGCGTGGTGGGTGCGGCCCTCGTAGCTTTCGGTGTCGTTGCGCTCCAGCACCCACGCACCGCGCACGTCGGGCAGGCCGCGGCGCACGTCGATCTCGACCTTGGCATCGGTATAGGGGCCCGAGGTGTCGTAGAGCGACACGGTCTCGCCGTTGGTCAGCAGCACGTCGCGCACCGGCACGTTCAGGTCGGGCCGGCTGCCCGGAATCAGGCACTTGTGCGAAGCGGGAAAGGGCTCGCGCGTGAGCGAGAGCAGGGAGGTGAACTTGTCGGGGGCATTCATGCGGGGCGCTCCTTGTTGAGGGAAAGGGTGCTCCGCAATCGCTCGGTGGACTTTGGGCCGCCACGGTGGGTGGGTGGCGGACCGGAGTCAGGGAGTGCAGCTCTTCTTACGCCGGTATGACCCGGATCAAGTTCGCGGGTCGGCAGCTTTGCCATCTCAGCACGCCACATGCGTGCACCCCGGAGCGAGGCCGATTGTGCGAGCCTCGGCCCGCCGCGTCAACCAGGGGTCTGCAAGTCGCCTTCGAGGTAGAACCAGCGATCGCCCTCGCGCACGAAGCGGCTGCGCTCGTGCAGCCGCGTGGCGGTGCCGGTGCTGCTGCGCTGCCGGGCGACGAATTCGACCTCTGCGTGGTCGGCGTCGAGCACCGATCGCGAGCGGATGTCCAGGCCCAGCCATTTCACGCCGGGCTCGAACTCGATCGACGCCGGCCGCGTGGACGCGTGCCAGGTGGCAAGCAGGTAGGGCCCACGCTCCAGCACAAAGGCGGTATAGCGCGAACGCATCAGCGATTCGGCGTCCGGCGCGGGCGTGCCCTCGAAGTCTTCGAGGTAGCGGCCGCAGCACAGGGCATAGCCGATGGGCTTGTCTCGACGGTCCGTGCGGCCGCAGGGGCAGGGTCCGGTGGTGGGAACAGTGGCGCTCATGAAGGCCTCTATTGGAACACCTCGCGGCCCTGCCCCCGATGGGGCAACCCCGGGGCGCCTCCGGAGATCCACCCTTGGCGCAGTGCTTGCTAGAAGTTAGCCTTGTTTCTGCACACGAAAAGAACGAGGCGGCGATGTACCTGACAGGCTCCGAACAGCAGGCGCTGCGCGGCGTTTTCACGCTGCTGGCGGAAGACCGAGGCGAAGGCGACATTCGCGAGCGACTCGGCCGGGCGCTGCTCGACCTGCTGCATGCGGACCAGTTCGCCTCCTTCGTCTGGAATGCCGAGACCGGTCAGTTCGACGGCCGCGTAGCCTTGAACATGGACCCTGCCAACCTCGACCGCTATGGCGAATGGCATCAGCACCATGACCCGATCACCTTCGTGCTGCAGTCGCACCGCCGCGCGACGCGCGTGACCGACGTGATGCCGCAGCGTGAACTGATGCACACAGAATTCTTCACCGACTTTCTTTCGCGCGACGGACTGCACTGGGGCATGAACCTGCATGCGTTCGAGGGCAACCGGGCGCTGGGCGACCTGCGCATCTGGCGGTGCAAAGGCCGCGGCGATTTCGGCGATCATGAAAAGGCACTGCTCGACCTGATCGAGCCGGCTTTCATCGGTGCGCTGCAGCGTGCTCAGGGTAAAGCGGCTGCCGTGCAAATGCCCGCCGAAGCGCCGTGGAGTGCCCTGAGTGCGCGAGAGCAGGAGGTCGCTCAGGCTGTCTGCGAAGGACTGACCGACAAGGAAATCGCGCGCCGCATGGCGGTGAGCGTGCCGACGGTGCGCACCTACCTGCGGCGCATCTTCGACAAGCTCGGCATCGAACGCCGCTCGGCGTTGGCCGGCTGGGCCCAGCGCTGATACGGCCTAAAGCGCCCTACTTCGCCTTTGGAGCCGGCAGGCGGCCCAGCACGTTTTCCACCGCAAGTCCCAAGGCGAGCAACTTTCGATCGCTGCCGGCGGGCCCGTCGAGTTCCAATCCCACAGGCAAGCCGCTGGTCGCGCCAAGGCCCGACGGCAGCTGCACGCCCGGAATGCCGGCGTTGCTGCCGGGATCGGTGTTCTGTATCAGCACGCCGAAGTTCTCGGGGCTGCTGGCCTCGGGTGCAGCCAGCGGCGCCACGCGCGGCACGGTGGGAAACACCAGCGCATCGAGGCGGTGCTGCGCGAAGGTGTCGCGGTAGAGCTTCTGCAACGCGGGCCGCGCGACGTGCATTGCGTTGTCGTAGGCCGGCTTGGCGTCGACCGTGCCATTCGGCGCCGGCAGCTTGCGCGGAATCACGAACGCCTCGAAGGTGGCCTTGACGTCCGGGCTCGCAATGCCGGCCGTCAGCTGCGCGATGTCGATGCCGGTGCGGTATTTCGCGAGGTAGGCGACCATGTCGTCGTTCGCCTCGTAGAGCGCGACCGGAAAGCCGATGGCGCCATTGAGTTCCATGAGCTTCGGCATCTCCACATCGACCAGCGTGACGCCTGCCGCGCGCAGCTTGGCCAGTGCTGCGTCGGTTGCGGCGCGCGTATCGGCGTCGAGGTTGGCGTAGAAAGCCGGCACCACGCCGAGCCGCACGCGCTTCAGGTCGGCGGGCTTCAGCGGGGCGCCTCCCGCGATCACGCTGTCGAGCAGTGCGACGTCGGCCATCGACTGCGCCATCGGCCCGGCGGTGTCGCGGGTGTGCGAGATCGGCGCGATGCCCCGCTGCGAATAGCGGCCCATGCTCGGACGCAGCGAAGCGCAGCCGTTGAATGCGCACGGAATTCGCACCGAGCCGCCCGTGTCGGTGCCCAGTGCCGCCGGCGCCATGCGTGCGCCGAGCGCCGCGCCGTTGCCCGACGACGATCCGCCGGCCACGCGGCTGACGTCGTAGGCGTTGCGCACGCCCACCTCGGGGCCGGTCTGGAATGCGGGGTTGTAGCCGGTCACGCCGAAGGCCAGTTCGTGCATGTTCGTCTTGCCGAGAATGACGGCGCCGGCCGCGCGCAGCTTGGCGACCACCGGCGCATCGGCCTTGGGAACAAAGCCCTTGAGCGCCGGCGACCCGGCCGTGGCGGGCAGGCCCTGCACCTGGATGTTGTCCTTGATGACCACCGGCAGTCCGGCCAGCGGCTTGCAGGCACCGCCGCGCTTGCGCGTGGCATCGGCGGCACGCGCGGCCGTCAGCGCGCCGGCTTCGTCGAGCGGGATGAAGGCGTTGAGACTCGCCTTCTCCTTGGCTTTCCCAAGGTACGCTGTCACGAGCTGCTCGCTGGTCAGGGTGCCGGCGCAGAGCTGCTGCACGACATCGCTCGCGGTCAGCGTGCCGATGTCAATGGCGGCGGGTTGCGCCTGGGCGGATGCACCGAGGCACAGCAGGGCCGCGGCGAAGAAGAAGGGTTTGGAATTGGACATGGCAAGGACCTTCGACGAAGAGACCGACATGCTGCGCCAAGGGCGCTGTCCTGTCTGTCATCAAGAACGATGACACGGCTTCGACGCCTTACTGGAACATCACCCACTCGGGCCGCATGTTGAAGCGCACCGGAAGAATGCTCACACCCAGCCCGCTGGTCACGTACATGCGCTTGTCCTTGTGCGCGATCCAGCCATAGGCCCACTCGCGTGGCGCGCGCCCCGGCACGACCAAGGCGCCGTAGCCCGGCACGCTGATCTGCCCGCCGTGCGTGTGCGCGGCCACCATCAACCCGCGGGTGGGCGGCATCGTCGCGAAGCTGAAGGGGTCGTGCATCATGACCAGCGTGGCGGCGCCCTTCGGCACGCCGGCCAGTGCCTTGTCCGGCTGTGAATGGCCCGTCGAGTCGTCGCCGATGCCGACCACCCAGATGTCATGGTCCGGCAGGCGCACCGAGGCGTTTTCGAGCACGCGGATGCCCTGTGCAGACAAGGCCCGCGCCGTGCGCACGCCGTCGTGCCACCAGTCGTGGTTGCCGAGTACCGCGTACACGCCCTGCGGCGCTTTCAGGCGGCCCAGCACGGCAGCCATTTCCTCGATCGACAGGTCTTCGTCGCCACCCGAACCCGCAAGAAAGTCGCCGGGCAGCAGGATCACGTCGGGCTGCGCGGCGTTGATCTGGTCGACGATGCGCGCGGCGCGCTCCACGCTGGTAATGCGCCATGCCGAGCGCGTGGTGAGATGCCAATCGCCCGCCATGGCCACCTTGAGTCCGGCGGGCGCCTGCCAATGCGCCGAACTCAACGGCTCGACGCGTGCCGCGACCCAGCGCGGCTCGATGGCTACCGTCCAGACGGCCAGCGCCAGCAGCAGGACGGCCGCCGCGGTCCGGAGCACCGGCAGCCGGCGGCGCGTACCGGCGCTCACGCCAGCGCGCGTTGAATCAGCAGCTTCTGGATGTCCGACGTGCCTTCGTAGATCTGGCACACCCGCACGTCGCGGTAGATGCGCTCGAGCGGAAAGTCGTTCACGTAGCCGTAGCCGCCCAGCGTCTGGATGGCGGCGCTGCACACGCGCTCGGCCATTTCGCTCGCGAACAGCTTGGCCATGGCCGCTTCCTTCAGGCACGGGCGGCCGGCGTCGCGCAGGCTCGCGGCGTGCCAGATGAGCTGGCGGGCGGCTTCGAGTTGCGTGGCGCATTCGGCCAGGCGAAAGCCCACGGCCTGCTGCTCGAAGATCGAACCGCCGAAGGCCTGGCGCTCCTTGGCGTAGGCCAGCGCCACATCGAACGCGCTGCGCGCCATGCCCACGCTTTGCGCCGCAATGCCGATGCGACCACCTTCGAGCGCGCCCAGCGCGATCTTGTAGCCCTCGCCCTCGGCACCGATCAGGTTTTCCGCCGGGATGCGGCAGCCGTCGAAATTGATCTGCGCGGTGTCGCTGCTGTGCTGACCGAGCTTGTCTTCGAGGCGCGCGACGCTGTAGCCGGGCGCATTGGTGGGCACGATGAACGCGCTCATGCCGCGCTTGCCGGCGCCTTTGTCGGTTACCGCAATCACGATGGCGACCTGGCCGTTCTTGCCGCTGGTGATGAACTGCTTCACGCCGTCGATCACATAGCCGTCTCCATCTTTTCGCGCCGTGGTGCGCAGGCTCGACGCATCGCTGCCCGCCTGCGGCTCGGTCAGGCAGAAGGCACCAAGCATTTGCCCTTGCGCCAGCGGTTCGAGCCACTGCTTCTTCTGCTGCGCGTTGCCGTAGCGCATGAGGATGGCATTGACCGGGCAGTTGGTCACGCTGATGGCCGTGCTGGTGCCGCCGTCGCCGGCCGCGATTTCTTCGAGCACCAGCGCGAGCGTGAGGTAGTCGAGCCCCGCGCCGCCGTGCTCTTCCGGCACGCAGATGCCGTAGGCACCCAGCGCCGCAAGGCCCTGGTGTGCTTCCTTCGGAAAGCTGTGTTCGCGGTCCCAGTTCGGAGCGTTGGGCCAGAGTTCGGCCTGCGAAAAATCGCGCACCGCATCGCGGATGGCTTCCTGGTCGGCACTGAGCAGCATGGCTGTGTCTCCTGTCTTTTTATTCTTGCGTGCTTACTTGCCGGCGCCCAGGTCCATGATGAGCCGCGCCGCCATGTACAGGCGCCGTGGAATGGCGCTGATGTCGACGTATTCAGCCTTGTCGCTGTGATACCCGAAGCCCGGCAGGCCGAGGCTTTCGATCACCGGCTTGCCCGAGAGCGCTGCGTAGGCCGCGTCGGTACCGCCGCCGGTGCGTTCCTCGACGCCCAGCGTGCCGCCGGCTTCCTTGTAGAAAGCCACGGCCTTCTCGACCAGCTTCTTGCCGCCCTCACCCGCGTTGAAGGCCGGACGGCCGCGCGTGATCAACACCTTGACGTCGGATTCGGGCAGCTTCTTTTGCTGCGCCTTTTCTTCGAGTGTCTTCATGGCGGCCTCGAAGTCTTCGTTCTGCGCGTAGCGCACGTCGGCATTGAGCGTGGCGCTGGCGGGAATGATGTTCGACACGCTGCCGGCCTTGGCAATGGTCCAGTTGAAGCGCAGGTGCTTGGCCTTGTCGTCGATGCTCATGGTGCGCAGCACCAGGTCGGACGCCTCCACGAGCGCGTTCACGCCCAAGTCGGGCGCGGCACCGGCGTGCGAGGCCTTGCCGGTGATGTTGACCTGTACGTAGGCAATGCCCGAGGTGCCGAGCGATAGCTTTTCGTCGCCGGCGGCCGTGGGTTCGAAGGACAGCACGTAGTCGGCCTGCTTGGCTTCTTCCTGGATCAGGTCGCGCGAGCCGAAGGAGCCTTTTTCCTCGTCGGTGTTGAAGAGCACGGTGATGGTGCCGTAGTCGCGCACGCCGTAGTCCTTGAGCAGCTTCAGCGTGTGCAGGATGACGGCGTTGCCGCCCTTGTCGTCGGCAATGCCGGGGCCGTAGGCCTTGTTGCCTTCGATGCGGAAAGGTGCCTTCGCGAGCGTGCCCTTGAGGTACACGGTGTCCATGTGCGACATCAGCAGCAGGTTCTTGCCGCCCCGGCCCTTGATCTTGCCGACGATGTTGTCGCCCACCGCGAGCCCGGCCGACTTGCTGCGCGTGACGGTGAAGCCGAGGTTCTTGAGTTCGGCCTCGAGATAGTTGCCGGCAGCCGCAATGCCTTCGGCATCGCCCGTGCCGGTTTCGATGTTGACGAGCTGCTCCAGCGTCTTGAGCACCGCGGGCTGCGCATCGGTCGCGGCCTGGAAGAGCACGTTGTCGCGTTTCTGCGCCCAGCCGGCGGCGGGCGCAAGGAAGATCGAAGCGGCCACCGTGATGATGCTGTTGCGAAGGATGGCCGAATACATGAACGAGAACTCCAAGTGTGCACGAAGCTGGCATTTTAGGCATCGCTCCGGCCGCCACGGAGAACCTTAGCCGCGACTCAATTCCACGCATGCCTGCAAGGAAAAGTGCGCGTTCTCAAGCTGGCTTGTGAGGCGTATGAGTTCCTCGGAATCGAGGCGGTGCGCCTCGACACGTAGAAGTCGCAGCATGTTCCGCGGCCCATCAGTCAAGCGCGACTGAGCATCGATCGACAGCCAGCAATACAGCGCTGTGAGATTGATGGCCTCATTCGACCATCGTTGTTGAAAGTGCGACACCAGCCCGTCCACGTCATGAGCGTATCCATCTCTTCGTGCTTCGAGTTCTAGGGCTAGGCCACGCGCTGCATTTTTGGTTACCCCATCCTCACCGAGAATCAGGCGACGGCCCAACTGCAACTGGCACTCTGCGTGACCGCGCTCGGCACCCAGTTTCAACCACTTCATTGCCAATTCGGAATGCTTCGCAGACAAGCTCGAACGCTTGACTTGGCGGATCAACCCGGTCATCAGACACATTGCACCGGAATCCCCTCCCTGCGCTAGGGTAAGCAAGCGCTCCATTGGCCCGTCCAGCGGATAGACGAACCCCCCGTCGGGCTGAAGCACCTGCAAAGCGACGTGCGCTAACTCGAGCCCTTCGTCCGCCAGCAGCCTCCATCGCTTCTCGCGTTGACCAACTCCGGCCGCGGTTGGGTAACGGCGGCTAGGACGATTCCATTGGGACAGTTCGCTGAACAACTCCAATTCATAAGTGGCCCGCTGCTCGACACTCAGCAACTCGGCACGTCGAGGATCAAATGCGCGCAAATTGAGGCGAGGAAAGTACTCACGTGTCGATTCGTACAGCATCATGCTTGATGCGGCAAAAAAAACCGCTCCCGCGAGCAACGCTGGCCACGGCAACGACAGATACTCCCGCGTTTTCATTCAACGGCTAATGGCAGCAATTTCAACATTCCCCGGGCACGATCGGCTAAGTTCACGCCATCCGATAACCGACCATTCCTTGGAATTGCGCGCCAACTCATACCCGTGATCGTAAGAACCGGCTTCGCCAGGGATAGGCAATTGAATTTGCACACGGCGACCGATCAACCGTTGAACACGCGGGGAATCCGTATCACAGAATTGCCGACCGGCTATTTGCAATTGCAGTCTACATACAGTGCCGGCATCCGCCTGGAATTTCCAATAACTCCCGGAGACCAATTGATTTATTGAACTTATAGCAACAGGAAAATTTTCAACCGTCGCAGCACCCACTCCTCTCTCATCGATTCGAATTGAAAGATAATCTTCTATTTTTTTTGGATTGCACAAAACAGCCGCACCTTCGCCACCCAGTGCGCTTAACTTCAAAAGCAATTCATCAGAATTCGCAGTCGCAAGATCAATGCGAAATTTTGGCAATGCCGTAACCATCGCCAAGATCGCCACAATAAACAAGGAGAATATTTTTAATGCGCCAAGCAGCCGCTGTGATATTTTACCGAACGGCACATCACGTTGCACAACCAGCATGTACCCTGCTGCACTTCTTGCATTCATTCCTTCTCCTGATCATTCACACATGGCGTTCGTCCCACTGTGACGCTTGCTGGCGCTCAAATAATATCAGGGAATCAAGATTGAAATAAATCGGCGATCTATTGTTTACAAATATGAATTATTAATGGAATTCAACAGATAGCTAATAAACCGCTAGCCCTACGTCAATTCGAGTGCCACAGCGGTGCCTTCGCCGCCGCCGATGCACAGCGTGGCCACGCCGCGCTTCTTGCCGCGCGCCTTCAGCGCATGAATGAGCGTGACCATGATGCGCGCGCCGCTGGCGCCGATGGGGTGGCCCAGCGCACAGGCGCCGCCGTTCACGTTGACGATTTCGTGCGACACGTCGAGCTCATGCATCAGAGCCATCGGCACCACGGCGAAAGCTTCGTTCACTTCCCACAGATCGACGTCCTTGACCGTCCAGCCGGTCTTCTTGAACAGCTTGGCCACGGCGCCGACCGGCGCAGTGGAAAACCACTCGGGCTGCTGCGCATGCGTGGCATGGCCGACGATGCGCGCGATGGGCTTGGCGCCGATCTTCTTCGCGTGCGACTCGGTCATCATCACCAGCGCCGCGGCACCGTCGTTGATCGACGAGCTCGATGCGGCGGTGATGGTGCCGTTCTCTTTCTTGAACGCGGGCTTGAGCGTGGCAATCTTGTCGAGCTTGACCTTGCCCGGACCCTCGTCGATGGAAATGACGGTGTCGCCGCCGCGGCCCTTCACGGTGACGGGCGTGATCTCGTCCTTGAACGCGCCGGACTCGGTGGCCGCCTTGGCGCGCTGCACGCTGGCAATGGCAAAGGCGTCTTGCTGCTCGCGCGTGAACTTGTACTTGGCGGCGCAGTCTTCGCCGAAGGTGCCCATCGAGCGGCCCGGCTGGTAGGCGTCTTCGAGGCCGTCGAGCATCATGTGGTCATAGATCTTGTCGTGGCCCATGCGGTAGCCGCCGCGGCCCTTGAGCATGAGGTAGGGCGCGTTGGTCATGCTTTCCATGCCGCCTGCCACCATCACCTCGTGCGTGCCGGCCAGCAGCAAATCATGCGCGAGCATGGCGGCCTTCATGGCCGAGCCGCACATCTTGCTGAGCGTGACCGCGCCCGCGCTGTCGGGCAGGCCGCCCTTGTAGGCCGCCTGGCGCGCCGGCGCCTGGCCTTGGCCGGCCATGAGGCAGTTGCCGAACAGCACTTCGCCGACGCTGTCAGGTGCAATGCCGGCGCGCTCCACGGCGGCCTTGATGGCGGCGCCGCCGAGGTCGTGCGCGGAGAGGGAAGAAAAGTCGCCCTGGAAGCTACCCATGGGGGTGCGGGCGGCGCCGACGATGACGATGGATTCGGACATGGTGATCTCCTTCGGAAAGTTGAAAGGTGTCGCGGTGGACCGGGGTCTCAATCAAAAATGCGTCGCGTGTCCGTCGTGCGGAAACCGCTGCGCTTCTTCGTACGGGAACACATCGAGCATCTGCCCGGCCTGGATGCGTTCCTTGTGGTGCTGCCAGAAGGCGGCGTCGAGCAGGTCGGCGTGGTGCGCCATGAAGGCTTCGCGCACCGCGTCGTTGCCCAGCAGGAAAGGGCCGAAGGTCTCGGGAAACACGTCTTTCGGGCCCACTGAGTACCAGACCTCGCCGCTCATCTCGTCTTCCTCGTTGCGCGCCGCGGGCACCTTGCGGAACTGGCAATCGGTGATGTATTCGATTTCGTCGTAGTCGTAGAACACGACCTTGCCTCCGCGCGTGACGCCGAAGTTCTTCCACAGCATGTCGCCAGGAAAGATGTTGGCGGCCACCATGTCCTTGATGGCGTTGCCGTATTCGACGACCGCGTGTTCCAGCTGCTCTTGCGCGCGCTTGGCATGCGCCGGGCTCTCCGGGTTGGCCAGCGTGTCGAAGGCTTCCTGCAGAAAGATGTTGAGCGGGATCATGCGGCGCTCGATGTAGACGTGCTTGAGCACCAGCTCCATCTCCCCGTTGCCGTCGCGGTCGGCAATCTCGAGCTGGCTGGGCGCGAACTTCTGGATTTCGTCGATCAGCTCGGGCTCGAAGCGGTCGAGCGGAAAACCCACGTCGCTGTACTCCAGCGTGTCGGCCATGCGGCCGACGCGGTCGTGCTGCTTCACCAGCAGGTACTTGCCCTTGATCTGCTCGCGCGTGGTGTCTTTCTGCGGCGGATAGAAGTCCTTGATGACCTTGAAGACGAAAGGAAACGAAGGCAGGTCGAACACCAGCATGACCATGCCCTTGATGCCCGGTGCAATGCGGAAGCGGTCGCTCGAATAGTTGAGGTGCGAAAGAAAGTCGCGGTAGAACAGCGTCTTGCCCTGCTTTGCGAGGCCCAGCGCGTTGTAGATTTCAGCGCGCGGCTTGCGCGGCATGAGCGAGCGCAGGAACTGCACGCACGCCGAGGGCACTTCCATGTCGACCATGAAGTAGGCGCGCGCAAAGCTGAAGAGCATCTGCAGGTCGTCTTCGCCGAAGAGCGCCGCATCCACGTAGAACTTGCCATGCCTGTCGTGCAGTATGGGCAGCGAGAACGGCAGTTCGACAAAACCGTTCATGATCTTGCCGACCACATAGGCGCCCTTGTTGCGGTAGAACAGCCCCGACAGCACCTGGATCTGGAAGTTGGCGCGCAGCTTCACCTGGTGGAAGCGCCCCATGATCGCGTGCGCCACGCGCTCGGCATCGCGCCGCTTGTTGGCAAAGCTGCCCTGCAGGCCGTAGTCGTCCAGCATCTGCTCGATGGTGTCGGCCAGCGTGTCGTGCGATGGGTAGTAGGGCCTGTACGTGGGCGCGCCGCGCGGCTCGATGTATTCGGTGCTGATGGCCGGCCGAACGAAGATGAAGTCGTTCTGAAAGTAGGCGCGGTGCAGGATCTTCGTCGTGACCGAGTTGAAGAAGCTCTCGGCCAGCTCGGGCTGGTGGTGGTCCACCAGAAGGCCGATGAAGTGCAGCTTGACCTGGTGCCACACCTCCATCGGCTGGTCGCCGGCCTTGAACTCCTTCTCGAGCCGGGCCACGGCTTCGTTCACCCGCAGGTCATAGAACTCGATGCGCTCGCGCTGCGCGCGCTGCTGGCCGTGCCAGTCGGCCGTTTCAAAGCGATGCTTGGCACGGGCCGATTCGGCGCGGAAGAGGCTGTAATGGCGGTTGAACCCATCGATCATCGCCTTGGCGATGTCGTAAGCCAGCGGCGAATCGAGGCGCTGCGGGAACATGGGTTCAGCCGGTTTTCGTTTCGTCGCCTGCAGCGGCCTGGACGGCTTGTACGGCTGAAATGGCCGGAATGGCTTCAACGGCGATTCCGTCGGCGCCCGCCTGGCCGGACGGCGACGCGCCCAGCGGCTTGCTCCATTTGTAGCGAATGCGCTGAACCGCCGCCTTGTACACCGCGTCCAGCGGCTTGGCGCCGTCGACGTTCAGGCCCAGGTCCTGCAGCAGGCCGTCGTGCACGCCGAAGGTCCAGCCGTGGATCTTGACCTTCTGGCCGCGTCCCCAGGCATCGACCATGACGGTGCTGACGGCCACGTTGACCACCTGCTCGGCCACGTTGAGCTCGCACAGCGCATCGACGCGCACGTCTTCAGGCAGGCTGTCGAGCATCACGGCGTGGCGGTCGCGCACGTCCTGGATGTGGCGGATCCAGTTGTCGGCCAGGCCGATGCGCTTGCCGCTGAGCGCCGCCTTGACGCCCGCGCAGCCGTAGTGGCCCACCACCATGATGTGCTCGACCTTCAGGTGCTCGACCGCGAATTGAATGGCCGAGAGCGCGTTCAGGTCGGAATGCACCACGATGTTGGCGACGTTGCGGTGCACGAACACCTCGCCGGGCTCGAGGCCGGTGATCTGGTTGGCGGGCACGCGGCTGTCGGAACAGCCAATCCACATGTAGCGCGGCGTCTGCTGCTTCACCAGGCTGGTGAAGAAGCCGGGCCGGTCGCGTTCCATTTGTGCGGACCAGGCACGGTTGTGGGCAAAGAGGTCATCAAGATTGTCGGACATGGCGTGATTGTCGATGAGTCGTGATTCGGATGCGGTGTGTCTTGGGTACCCTGTCAGGCTGCCTTGGCCGACCGCTGGGCCTTGGCCAGTGCTGCGCGGCCTTTTTTCTCATGCTCGCGCACTTCGGCCAGGTTGGCCTGCAGTTCGGCAAGCTGCTCTTCCAGCTGGGCGCGGTGCGCGCCCAGCACGCCGAGAAACTTCTGCAGCTGCGCCACGGTGTCGCGCGGGCTGTCGTACATGTCGAGGATTTCCTTGGCCTCCGTCAGGCTCAGGCCCAGCCGCTTGGCGCGCAGCGTGAGCGTGAGCCGCGCCCGGTCGCGCGCGCTGTAGACGCGCTGCATGCCGGCCCGCTCCGGCGTCAGCAGCCCCATGTCTTCATAGAAGCGAATGGCGCGCGTCGTCAGGTCGAACTCCTTCGCGAGCTGGCTGATGGTGAAGGTTTGCGCGGACATGTATGTCTGGAATCGGTCGAAGAGCCATCCGGAGGGGCGTTGCGGTGGCGACAGCAGGTTTGCCCCGGTCTCCCTACAATGGTGCCCCTAACCATGACGTTTACGTAAACGTCAATCTTACATGAACCTCCTCGAACGCGAACTCCACTACCCCCTGGGCGACACCCTGCCCGCGCCTGGCGAAGCACTGGAAGTCGCGCCGGGCGTGCGATGGATCCGCATGCGGCTGCCGTTTGCGCTCGACCACATCAACCTCTGGCTGCTGCGCGACAGCATCGACGGCGTCGAGGGCTGGACCGTGGTGGACTGCTGCATTGCCCACGACGAAGCCCGCGCGCAATGGGAGCAGGTGTTCGAAACGCAGCTGCAAGGCCTGCCGATCCTGCGCGTAATCGTCACGCACATGCATCCCGACCACATCGGCCTGGCCGACTGGCTGTGCAAGCGCTGGAACGCGCCGCTGTGGATCAGCTCGACCGACTACCACGTGGCCCGCGTGCTGACCTCCGCCGGCGACACGCTGGCCGGCGGCGACCAGGCCGCCAGCTTCTTTGCGTCGCATGGCCTGACCGATCCGGAGGCGGTGGCCAAGATTCGCGCCCGCACCAACTACTACGCCAACATGGTGCCTTCGGTGCCCGATCGCTTCACGCGCATGATGGACGGCGACACGGTCACCATCAACGGCCACGCCTGGCGCTGCATCAGCGGCTACGGCCATGCGCCCGAGCACATTGCGCTCTACTGCGACGAGCTGAAGCTCCTGCTGGGCGGCGACATGATGCTGCCGCGCATTTCGACCAACGTGAGCGTGCATTCGGGGGAGCCCGAAGCCAACTCGCTGCGGCTCTTCCTGGACAGCATCGACAAATTCAAGGCGCTGCCCGCCGACACGCTGGGCCTGCCTTCGCACGGCAAGCCGTTCACCGGCATTCACCGCCGCGTGGACCAGCTGCAGGAGCACCACCGCGACCGGCTGGCCGAACTGCTCGAAGCCTGCACGGCCCGCCCGCTGACCGCGGCCGAGGGCCTGCCCATCCTGTTCAAGCGCGAACTCGACCTGCACCAGATGACCTTTGCCATGGGCGAGACGGTGGCGCACCTGCACCTGCTGTGGTTCTCGGGCCAGGTCAGGCGCGAACTGGGGCCGGACGGCATCTACCGCTTCGGAGCCCGCAGCGCCGCGGCGTAGGGATTTAGACTTGCCGGATGGACACGCTGGCTGAGCTGCGCGCCGGCCGGCTGGCTGGCGCCAAACGAATCGATCTCTCGTGCGGACTCACGGAGTTTCCGCGCGAGATTTATGACCTGGCGGACTCGCTCGAGGTCTTGAACCTTTCGGGCAACGCGCTCAATGCGCTGCCCGACGATCTGGACCGGCTGCACCGCCTGCGCGTGCTGTTCTGCTCCGACAACCGCTTCACGGAGTTGCCTGAATCCATCGGCGGGTGCGAGGGCCTGGAGATGGTCGGCTTCAAGGCCAACCGCATCCGCAACGTGCCCGCTGCCGCGCTGCAGTTGCCCTCCCTGCGCTGGCTGATCCTGACGGACAACCAGGTCGAGACGTTGCCCGAGACCATCGGCCAGTGCACGCGAATGCAGAAGCTCATGCTCGCCGGCAATCGACTGCGCGCGCTGCCGGAATCGCTGGCGGCCTGCAGCCAGCTCGAACTGCTGCGCATCTCGGCCAACCGCTTCGAGGCGCTGCCCGGGTGGCTGCTCTCGCTGCCGCGCCTTTCATGGCTCGCGGGCGCGGGCAACCCTTTCGATGCGCAGGCCGAAGACGCTGCCATTGCGGCGCAATCGGTGCCGCACGTCGACTGGCGCGATCTGGCGCTGGGCCTGAAGCTCGGCGAAGGTGCATCAGGCGTCATTCATCAAGCAACGCTCGGCCCAGCGTCGCAGCCCGTGGCCGTCAAGCTGTTCAAGGGCGCCGTGACGAGCGACGGCTGGCCCCACAGCGAAATGGCCGCCAGCATCGCAGCCGGCGCGCATCCGACATTGATTGCCGCGCAAAGCCGGATCGACGGTCACCCGGAAGGCACCGAAGGCTTGGTCATGGCGCTGGTGGACCCATCTTTTCGCACGCTCGCGGGCCCGCCGAGCCTGGCATCGTGCACGCGCGACGTCTACGCGGCCGATGCGCAATGGACTTCCGACGTGGCGTTGCGCATTGCGCGCGACATCGCGTCCGCCATGCAGCATCTGCATGCGCGCGGCATCTTGCACGGCGACCTCTATGCGCACAACATCCTGTGGAGCGCACAGGGCGACGGGCTGCTCGGCGACTTCGGCGCTGCCTGGATGACCGGCGCGCTCGCCCCGACGCAAATCGGGGCGTTGCAACGGCTGGAGATGCGCGCCTTCGGCTGCCTGCTGGAAGAGCTGCTCGACCGCTGCAGCGACACACCACCGGAGGCCATGGCCGCATTGAAAGACCGCTGCATGCAGCCCGGCGTGGCGGCGCGGCCGTCGTTCGCCGAGGCGTTGTCGCTGCTCCAGGGCGAGCTCTCGCGATGACAGGGCCACGCTTGCCGCTGCCCACGCGCGACGGGGTCGGCCCAAGCTGCGTCGGCCTGCCGCAAGGCCACTGGCCCACCATCGTCGAGTTCTTGATCGAACGCTTTCCGGCGATCTCGCGCGAGGCCTGGATGGCGCGCATCGAGGCCGGTGACGTGATCGACGAGCACGGGGCGCCCGTGACCGCGCAGCGCCGATACCAGGCACCGCTGCGCGTGTACTACTACCGAACACTCGACGCCGAGGTGCGCATTCCATTCGACGAACAGGTGCTGTTTCAGGATGACCAGCTCGTGGTGGTCGACAAGCCGCCCTTCCTGCCCGTAACGCCTACCGGTAAGTACCTGCAGGAAAGCCTGCTGGTGAGGCTCAAGCGCAAGCTGAAGCTCGACGACCTGGTGCCGCTGCACCGCATCGACCGCAGCACGGCGGGGCTGGTGCTTTTTTCGGTGCGACCCGGAACCCGGGGCGCCTACCAGGCCATGTTTCCCGAGCGCCGCATCGCCAAGCACTACGAAGCCGTGGTGCCGTGGCAACCGGGCGTGTCGTCGGTGCCCGGCACCTACTGCAGCCGGCTGGTCGACGACGAGCATTTCATGCGCGTGAAGGAAGAAGCCGGCGAGCCCAATTCGGAAACGCGCATCGCCGTGGAGCAGGAGGCCGATGGTTACGCCCTGCTGAAGCTTTCGCCGGTCACCGGGCGCAAGCACCAGTTGCGAGTGCATTGCATGGCGCTGGGCATGCCGATCGTCAACGACCCGATCTACCCCACCCTGCTGCCGCCCGACAGCGACGACTTCGACAAGCCCTTGCAGCTGCTGGCCAAGTCAGTGGCGTTTCAAGACCCCGTAAGCGGCGAGCTGCGCACTTTCACGAGCCCCCGGAGCCTGTCGCTGCCGCCAAGGTGACGCGCTGCGCGCACGCGGCGCACTAAGCTCGTTTCCTGAAATCTTTCATTCAGGAGACACCTGCACCATGGACACCACCCAACTCTTCTCGCTGAAGGGCCGCAGCGCCTTGATCACCGGCGGCTCGCGCGGCATCGGCCGCATGATCGCCGAGGGCTTTCTGGCCCAGGGCGCGCGCGTGTACATCTCCGCCCGCAAGGCCGCCGCCTGCGACCAGACCGCCAAGGAGCTTTCGGCGTTCGGGCATTGCGTGTCTTTGCCGGCCGACGTGTCGACACTGGAAGGCGCGCAGGCGCTGGTCGATGCCTATGCCAAGCATGAGGACTCGCTCGACATCCTGGTGAACAATGCCGGTGCGGCGTGGGGCGCGCCGTATGACGAGTTTCCCGAGAGCGGCTGGGACAAGGTGGTGGACCTGAACCTGAAGACGCCCTTCTTCTTGACCAAGGCGCTGACGCCGATGCTCAAGAAGGCAGCGACCGATCACTTGGCCAAGGTCATCAACATTGCTTCGATCGACGGCATTTCAGTGAACCCGCAGGAGACTTATTCGTATGCGGCGAGCAAGGCTGGGCTGATTCAGCTGACTCGGCGGATGGCGCTGCGGCTGGCGCAGGAGCGGATTGTGGTGAGTGCGATTGCGCCTGGGGCGTTTGCTTCGGACATGAACAAGCTGGCGCGGGACCATGGGGATGAGGTGAAGGAGCGGATTCCTGCGGGGAGAATTGGGGTGCCGGAGGATATGGCTGGGGCGGCTATTTATTTGGCCTCTCGGGCGGGGGACTATGTGATGGGGTCTACGTTGGTGGTGGATGGGGGGGTGACGCACGCGCGTTGAGTCTTTTGCTTCTTTGGTTTTTTTGAGTTCCGAGGCCGGGTCTCGCCCCGGCGGGCGACTCACTTTCTTTGCTTCGCTGTATGGACCGGGGACGTGGGTCACAGGTGTGCGAGGACATGGGAAACACTTTCGAGGTCGATACGACCGAGGAAGT
>NZ_JBBCBO010000008.1:0-234714 GCF_037203865.1 Variovorax sp. CCNWLW186
TGCTACTTCTGGGTCGACCCGGTCAAGAAAGTGACCGGTGCGGTATTCACGCAACTGCTGCCGTTCTACGACGCGCGAATGGTCGAACTAGTCGGTGCTTTTGAGCGCGGCCTCTACACCGGCTTGGCAAGCGCCTGAGCTCCTTACATCAACGAGCAAGAATAGATGCAATCCTTGACCATTCACGGCCTCTCCATTCCTCGGCTGGAACTGGGCATCTTCCGCATGCGCGGCATGGCCTGCCAGCAGGCCGTCGAGAGCGATCTCGCGCTGAGATACCGGCACATAACGGTTGAGAACTAGACAGGCTGCAGTCGGCCAAGACCGGCCATTCCCACCGACCTCCCACTTTTCACGAGAGCACAACTTTATGAAGAGCCGCATCATGTACATTGAAGCGAAGTCGGGTGGTCTGACAGGACCAGCTCGCATCGGCCGACTTACCTGCTCGAAGTCCGGGGCGACGCTGTACTACGTAGGCTTGGCTTTTTCGTTGCCTCAAGGGGAACGGATTCAAGTCGAATTACTTCGACGTTGAGACAGGCGAGCACTACTGGATCTGCGGGCCCCCGAAGAGACGGCAAGGATGCTCTGTACGCCACGTACAGCACATCTGCATAAAGGCCAGGCGGCTGTGGTCGCCCAACTGCAGAGCCTCACCACTTCACCCGAACACCCAGCGATCCATTGATCGAGCTCTTCACCCTGGCGTTGCCGCCGCTCGCCCAGAGCCTGCCGACTTCGCCGTAGAGGCTGGTCGACTGGCCCAGTGCGAGCGTGAAACCGCCCGCGAGTTCGGTGCTCGTGCCGCCGGTCGGCGCGGAGATGTCGGTGGTGGTCGCGCCGTTCACGAAGCGGGCGATGTCCGCGCCGCTGGACGTCCGGTAGACGTTGAAGCGGCCGTAGGGCTGCAGCATGCCGACGCCCGTCGCGATCTCGCCCTTGACCCGCACGCCCGCGCGGGCGATCCAGCCGCTGTCGGCCTGAGGCTGGACGACGGCGCCGACGATGGCGGAGTTGTTCAGATCCATGTGCTGATGGATCAGCTGCAGCTGCGGCTCGACGCGCCAGCCGCCGCCGCCCAGCGCGAAGGACTGCCCCACCTCGATGGAGCTCAGCAGGCTGTTGCCCTTGCCGCTCACGCCCAGGCTCGCCAGAGGCTCGACCGAGTAGCGATGGCGGCCCGACTGCACCACGACATCGGCGTAAAAACCGCTAACGCTGGTGTAGGTGCCGTAGACGCCCAGGTACTGGCTGCGCAGGTCGTTGCGGCCCACGGCCAGGTTCAGGATGCCGCTGGCGAAGCCGCGCACGCTGGCGTCGCCATCGAGCTGGCCGACGTAGAGGCCCGCGCGCCAGTTGGGCATGGCCAGCAGGTCGGTACCGGCCTGGAAGCCGGTGAGGCGGCCCTTGCTGGTGGGCGATACCGCACCGCCTTGCTGGATGTCGACGTCGGTGGACAGAACGCGGCCCCAGGCGCGGCGATCTGAGCCGGTCGGAGTGGTCGTGGTGCCCTTCACATCGTCGTCGCCCACGCGCTTGCGCAGGTCGCCGAGCATCGCGAGGCTTCCCTGGCGCAGCTGGCCGGGGAGCGCGGAATAGAGCGAGGCTTCGGCGCGGTAGGTGATCACCGGCGTGGGAGCCGCGGGTGATGCGATCGTGCTCGACCGCAGGTACCAGCTCTCGCCGGCGCCGTTCGCGTCGGCCGCGTAGAGGCGGTATTCGTAGGCGCCGGCATCCACGTGGCCGTTGGCCAGGCTGAACGCGTCCTTGGTGGTCTGGGCCGTCGTGGTAGCACCGTTGCTCGTGGTGACCACCTCGATGCCGTTGCCGCTGGTGAGCGCCCCCAGGCCGCCGAGGTTGGCGATCTGCACCGTGGTCCGGCCGCTTGCGGATGCCGTAGCGCCGTCGAGCACCAGGCGGTCGGACGGTCCCGTGCCGTTGAGCACGGTGCCGAGCCTGAGCACGCCGTTGTTCCCGACGTACGCGCCCGTGACCGTGAGCGTGGTGCCCGCGGTTGCGCCCACGAGCGAGAGGGTACCGCTGTTGGCCAGCGAGGCCACTGTCTGGCTGAAGCCTGCGAGGTCCAGCGTGGCGCCCGAGGCCACGCTGTGGGCGGAGGCCGCGCTGAAGGTGTTGGCGGCGCCCGCCCTGAGCGTGCCCTGCGCGATGTTGGTGGCGCCGGTGTAGTTGTTGGCGCCGGACAGCGTCAGCGTGCCCGTGCCTTCCTTGGTGATGAAGCCGCCGCCGCTGATCGCCCCGCTCAGGGTCGCGTTGAAGGCACCGGTGTCGATGACCGGATCGTTGTTGCCCGTGAGCTGGATCGCGTTGGCGATCGTCAGCCCGTCGGCGCTGAAGCCCAGGGTGGTGCCATCGTCCATCGCGAGCGCGCCGGTGCCCAGCGCCTGGCTATGGCCGAGGTTGAGCCGGCCCTGCTTGAGCGCGGTGCCGCCCGTGTAGGTGTTCGCGCCCGAGAGCGTGAGCGTGCCTGTGCCCACCTTCACCAGCGAGCCGCCGGTGCCCGAAATCACGCCCGAGACTTCGGTGTCGCCGTTGAGTCCGCCCGTGCTCAGCGTCTTGGCGCCGAGGATCACATCCCCCGCGCCGGACAGCGAGCCGATGGAGATTCCCGCCGCCGTCAGCGAACGGATGCGCAGGCGTCCGCCCGCGTTGTTGACCACGGTGGCCTGATCGGCGGTCGCGCGGCCGAAGATGTCGATCAGGCCGCCGCTTTCGTTGATGAAGGTCGCCTGGCCCGCACTGGCGTCGTCCAGCAGATTGATCTGGCCGCCGGCGAAGTTGGTGATGCGCGCGCTGCCGGCCGTGGCGTTGGACACGATGTTCGTCAGTCCGCCGCGATTTTCGATGACGGCGTTGCCGGCGGAGGCGTTGTCCCTGAACTCGGCCGACGCATCCCTGTTCATCACGAGGCGGGCATTCCCGGCCGAGCTGCTGCCGCCGAACTGCACGAAGCCGGCGTTGTCCGTCGGCAGGGGCCCGCGCTCGGCGGCGGTGATCGTCAATCCGCCCGCGTCGGCATTGCCGCCAAAAAGCAGCGAGGCGTTGCCGGCCACCGACACCGGCCCGGTGCCGAGCGCGCCGGTCGCCAGCGCCTGCAGGCTGCCCGCTGCCACCGAGGTGCCGCCCGTGTACGCATTGGCCGCGCCCAGCACCAGCGTGCCTTGGCCGGTCTTCAGGAGCGCTCCGTCGCCCGAGACTTCACCGTTCAGCGTCAGCGTACGGACCAGGTTCACATCGAAGGTGCCACCTCCCGGGCCCAGTGCGACCGTGCGGGTGGCGGTGGTGTCGCCGGTGACGTTCAGCGCGCCGCCGTCGAGCGTGAGCCCACCGCTCGAATTGCCGAGCGCACGATCGTCGGCGATGGAGAGCGCGCCGCCACGCACGGACCAGGGCGTCAGGCCGGTGTTGATGCCGGTCAGCGTCCAGGTGCTGGCACCGGTCTTTTCGTAGCGCGCGAAGCCGCTGTAGGTGCCGGCGTCGAGCGAAGTGGTCCCGTTGGTCGTGTCGCCCGCCAGCCTCAGCACGTTGCCGGTGCCGGAAACCACCCTCAGCAGGCCGGTGATCGTCGAGCCGGCACGCAGTTCGAGCCGGTTGTCGTTGCCGGTGATCCGTACCGCGTCGCCGCGCGTGGCACCGTCGCCGCTCATGCCGGCCGTCAGCGTCCCCGTGTTGACGATGGTGTTCGAGTCACCCCGAACGCGCAGCGCCGCACCACCCACGCCGAAACGCACGGCGATGCCGCCGGCACCGCCCGCGCCCCCCGTCAGCGAGCCGGTGTTGGAAACCGAGTTGTTGCTGGACTCCAGCGCGAGGCCCGCGCCGCCCTCGCCGCCGAATGACGACGTCCCGGTGAACCCGCCGCTGACGGTGCCGATGCCTCCGGCACCGCCGACGGACGCGCCGCTGTTGGCGACGGTCGCGCCGCCGCCTTGCAGCACGATGCCGTCGCCGCCACCACCGCCGCCGCCGGCCCATTGGCCAACACCACCCGCGCCGCCGTTGCCGCCGATCGTCTGCCCCACATTGTTCAGGTTGACGCCGGCCGCCGTGGACTGCAGGCCCGCGCCGCCACCGCCACCGCCGCCGGCCAGCCGCGCGACGCTGCCGGCACCGCCATTGCCGCCCCGCAGGATGGTGCTGCCGGACACGGTGATGCCCGTGTCGGATGTGTACACGGCAGCACCGCCGCCACCGCCGGCGCCACCGCCGTAGACCGGATCCCCATCGGGCGTGCCGTCGGTTCCCGAGCCCCCCGTGACCGAGCCGGCCACGCTGGTCGCCCCCACGGCACCGCCCGTTCCGCCGAGCCCGCCCCCGCCGATGCCGCCATCGCCCCCCGTGCCGCCCGACGGAGCCAGGCCGTTGGTCTCGGGGAACTCGCCGAGGCGGCCGCCGCCGCCGCCGCTGCCGTTGCCTGCGCCGCCCTGGCCGCCTGTGCCGCCAAGGCCGACGAAGGTCTCGCCGCCCGCAGCCTGAGCCCAGGCACCGCCGGACACGGCGACCAGCGTGAGCAGGCACGCGGCCGCCGCGAGCCGCTTCGCTTTGCGGCTTCCTTCGACTGTCGAGCGCCGCGCAGGCGATGCAGCAAGCTCCGACACGGCCTGCCAGACACCCAACACGCCGTTCCACACAACGCGATAAGTACGGTTCATTCCGACGATCCTCGACAAATGCGCAAAAACGGCGCAATGTAACATTTGCAACAGACGATTCAACTACCCGAAAGTAGTAATAGACATCGCCGCCGTTTCTGCTGCGGGAGATCGTTTGCCCCTAAGACGCCAAGGCCAACCTGCTGCCCCTGCCCAAACTCCTCTTCAAAGCAAGGGCGTCGCCTACCCGGCGGACTTCGACGTGGTGGGCGCTGCCAGCTATATCTGCGCCTGTCGCAGCGTGCACTTCCGCGCTCGGCACCAGCAGGTACCGAGCGGCTGCTATTTGCCGATGTCTATGTCTGCAAAGGGCCAAGGCTGTGTAGAAACATGCCGTATTGCCACGTCGAAGGCGGCTGGCTCGCCAAACTCATCCAGTGCTCTGGTGCTCAGAACTCGCATTTCGCGGCTTCGTGACGCTCCTTGTGCACACGTCAGAAGACACACAGGGACTCATTCCCCCGCCATCCACTCACATGCGTTGCAGGATGATGGCGAGCAGTGCGCGCACACGGTGGCTGTGCAGGCTCTTCCAGTCACGTTGGACTTAGTTGATGATTTCCCCCATGCCCTCCTGCACACGGCGCCGCAGTTCCCGAATGAACTCGGCATCGAAGGTCTCCCAGGAATCGATCTCACCGATGACTTTCAACGGATGCCGACTTCTGTATGAGCGCGTCGGATTTCCAGGAAACTTCTTGTCCGTCACGTTGGGATCGTTCTCGAATTCGCCGGTCGGCTCGACGACATAGACCCGTGGCTTGCCGGGGCCCTTCGCAATCTCAGCGGCCAAGCCGGCGCCCTTGCTCGGCGCTGTAAAGTAGATGTGATTCATCACGAGGCCGTCCTTGTAGTTGGACGTGAATCCCGCGGTGAGCAGATCGCCCACGCGCAGATCCGCCTTCGTGCCGTGAAAGAACGGTCCCGAGTCCAACACTGTCATAGAGGAACGCAGGTCTCTTTCACCGAGGGCGTCGGCCTACGCCCCGCTTCGATCCATCGGCACGCACCCCGGCACCGCCTCATCGCAGGTGCGGCGGCCGCAGATCGCGGCATCCGCGTGCCGAACGCTGTCTGCGGAACGACACTCATCTTTCGTCAACGCGCCATTGCGCTTTCGTCGGCCAGCGCGGCGGGTCGCCCGATCGGCGCTGCGGCCAGGCGTGGCACGGCGGGCACGTGCAGAATGCGACCAACAGCCGGATCCGGCCAAAACCGGACCTTCACAGCCACCACCAAAATGTTTTCTTTCCGACGATCTCGTGATCCCAGCCCTATGCTGAAGCTCTATCGCATCAACATTCATGTTCGCCGTGGCGAAAACACTGAGATGCCCGCCGATCTCGCCGGCGCATACGTCCCGGTCTTCGTTGGTGCGCAGGATCACGAAACTGCCGCAGCTCTTGCCGTGTCTCACCGTTCTCGTCAGGGGTTCGAATTCATCGATATCGCCGACGGAAAGATCCACCTTATCGACCCAACCTCTTGGGATACTTTTATCCAAGCGTCGTGGCCTGATTTCGTCGATCACTTTCCCAATCAAGCCAACGTCGTGCACCGGTTGGATAGCGAGTTCCTGTGCACCGGTCCGTTCGCGAGTTACACCGCTTCTGGGGCCGGCGACGTCCATTGAGCGACCGCTAACTAGAAACGCGACGGGCGGCTTCGAACTCCTCTGCGCCGACCGGCCGTGAGGCTACAGTCGGCCAGAACCGGAAGTACGACCGCACTTCATCAATGCCAAGACCACTCTCAATCGAACGTGAGCGCGAATTCGGCGAGCTTTATGCCTTCGTCGAGTTCTACATGACGCATGTATCTAAGGTTGAGGCGCCGCCGGACCTGAGCATGGCATCAGTGTGCGCTGACATGGTTCGCAAGTTCGGCAAGTCAAAAGCACTGACGGGACTCCGTCAGGCCGCCAATGACATCGTCGAAGACTTGAGTGGCCGATCAGCGGAAGGAATCGCAGCATTGGACGAGGTGTTGAGCGAGCGCGGGATTTTGACCGTTTCAGAGGTCCGGCGCCGCTACTCGACAGTGTTCAAGCGCATCGTCAAACGCGGCGTCATCCGAGATGAAACCGAGTACCACCTGATTACTGGTTTGGTGGTCGATCAAACAAGCGACATAGATGCGGACCAGCGAGCGTCACTTCAGCAGTTGCTGGATGCCTACGATAGGTCAGTTGAGCCAAAATCCTAGCGTCCCCGAACGTCCGCTTTTGAGCCGGGCTTCGGGCCACGGTGGCGCGACCGGCTACAGTCGGCCAAATGCAAACATTCGAAACCGGCGCCCAAGCGCACCTGTGAGCCGCACCAACGAGACCGCAATGTTTCGTGCGAGTTAACTACAAGGCAGCAGCTATGAAGAATGCGATGTCGCGAGAGCATGCAGTCTCGTATTTGTGCGCGCAAGGCTTCTCTCTGCCTGAACAGTCTGCCGACGCGCAAGCAATGTGCCTACGCTCTGCGCAAGAAGGCGACGTCGTAGCTCAATGCGTGCTGTCCGTCGTCCTTTCAGCCGGCCTTACCGGACAAAAGGACGAAAAGCTCGCCTTCGAGTGGTGCAAGGTCGCTGCAAACGGTGGCTCGCAAGACGCAAAATCGGCGCTGGCGGCGCACCTGATAAGCGGCAGGCAGATGGAGCGCCAGCCACAACGAGGCGTAGCAATGCTTCGCGATCTCGTTCAGGAGGGAAACCTGCCTGCGATGGCCTTGCTGGGGATGCTGATGATGAGCGGGCATACCGAATCCGTCTCGAAGAATGAGTCGGACGCGATCGACCTTTTGTTGGCACCTGCGCAGGCTGGCGATCCGCTCAGCCAATGCCTCGTTGGAGCTCAGCTCATCCTGGACGATGATCCCGGAGTCAATCTTGCGGGAGCCAAGTGGATTGCCTCATCTGCAGAGGGCGGCTTGGCATCGGCCCACAGATATCTTGCGACGTTTTATCGCCATGGGAGTCACGGTTATCCAGTCGATCCAGAAAAATCTGCGGTGCATCAAGCTATCGCGCAGCGCCTGGAAGAGGCAAGCCAATAAGGGAGGGTAGCGCGACCGGCTACATTCGGCCAGCAGCGGACCTTCACCGAAGCTGCAGAATGCCCAGGCTCGCCTATATTGCGATATGCCGTATCGAGTTCGACTTCCTGAAGCGTACCTCTTCGTCCGAGCATCCAACGCCCATCGCGGGCACTGGACGGCAGGCGTTCTCCAAGCTTGCCGACGGGCGGCGATTGACGCGCGATCTGTCGAGATCATCGATGAGGAAGACGCTTCAGCCACCGGCAATCTCTCCAGCGTCGTCCTGAAGATCTGCGACCAGTTGCCAGCTGAAACCATCCAGCGCCTGCCCAAGGAGATTGAAGCGACCGGCCCTCAGGGCGCGTCGATATGGGTGATAAGAGGAGTCTCACCGGAAAATTTCGCCCTAGATCCGGAGGACATCTTGACCGAATACTTCAGGCATGAGTTTGTGGTGGGCAGCAATATGATCCACCACGCAGAAAGTTGCGTAAGGCTGACACACCGCTCTACCGGCAGAAGCGCGCGAAGCACGGCGCATCGTTCGAGGGCTCTCAACTCGGAAGAGGCGCTCCTCCTCTTGGAGTGCCTTGTGAGGAGCGGTTCCGCAGCAGCATAGGTCAGTCGTCTTCCGGCCAGGACCGGACATTTAACCGAAGGAGCGGACATGAGCCAAGACGTGAGCCCGTCTGACGCGGATAGAGCGAGAAGCGTTGTCTCGGAACACCCGCTTTGGGTAGAGGCTTCGGCCCACGTGTACTGTGAGAGCGATATCTTCAGCTCTCAAAAGAGCCTCATTGAGCGTGCGCGCCTGACTGACGAAGAGCGCGTCGCACTGCAAGCTGCGCTCGCGGATGCAGATTCAGTTTTGGTGGTCAGCTATTACACAGCCGACAAGATGCCGGAGCCGCTCTCGGGGGGAGGAAAACTGTATGGCTTTTTGGTCCATCCCCATTCCTTTGCGCTGCTGCACGCTGGTGAAGGCACTTGGCGCTCGTAGCTCTTTCCACTCTCACGCGCCCAGCCTGGCGCGAGGCTACATTCGGCCACAAGCCGACGTTCGAGCCCGCGCCAGAATTTTCATCCGAGGCTCCCGCGATGCCAATGTACCCAAAGCCAGACTTTCCATTCTTCTTCAAGACGTCCGCCTGCCTAGCAATCGTTCTGGTTGTGCTGCACTGGCTGCCGGAGATTGCGACGTGGCTACACGCGACCATCTACGGCCAGAAGCTCAGCGTTGAGCCGCGCCGGTTTCGCTTGGTTCTCCTTGCCGGATACGCGCTGGTGGGCATCTCCTTGTCGCTCCAGCTTGCCGGGCTGCTGTGGGCGTCATGGCACCACCGAAAGCGGGCTCGCTGAAGGTGCGGGGTTCGTACGTCAAAATCCGGCCAGAACCGGCCGTTCACGGTGCCCCTCCACAACTTCAGAACACTCGGGGATGATGAAGGTTCAACCATTGACGCGACGACGACTTGCTACCTACATGGCTCTTGCGAGTACCGGCCTGTCGAGCCATTTACTTAAGGCTGCCGAACAGAGCCACCCTGTCGCTGAGACCAGAAACGCAATGCAGCTTCAAATCGATCACGTCATGTTTCCGGTGTATTTCAACAATGCATTCTTGGACATTGTTGAGAAGACCTGGAAAGGCAAAGCAATCGGAAGAGTTTTTGCCCAACCTCAGAACGCCGCCTTCAAGGCGGTGTACCTCCAGGGCAAGAGCTTCTACGTCGAGCATCTATCGACAGTTGAGTCCGAACCGTATTGGTCCAACACCCTGTATATCGTCGTACCGAAGGAATTTTGGTCGTATTACGCAGCGCCGGCTCTTCGCTCGGAACACTTCCTCATGCCTCGCTTCGGATGCGGCTATTCGCTCGTGAGTCCGGAGTTTCCTCATCTGCACTCAAGTCTTCCTGAGCAAAGCAATGACGGTCTTTCCATCCTGATTTCCTCCGCGCTCGAAGCCGAGTTGAAGACGCTCGCCGGGAGAGCGTGGAGTTTGCCGCCTCACGTGCGGGTGCACAACGGGCTGCATCACGCGCACGACATGGTTGTGGTCGATGGCAATTCGAAAGTCATTGCGCCGTTGTACCAAGCCAACCCACTCTTACGGGAATACCTCTAAGCCGCATCGACGGTCAGCTTTGGAGAAAACTGTACAGCCGGTATGGGCCCACTGCTGACCTTCAGCCTGCCGGGGAGCGGACGCTCGGTGTGACCTCCCGTTGAGCCGACGCCTCATTGTCCCAAATAGCCGCGACTAGTGAGGAGTTGGCAGGAGTGGCAAACCCAATGTTTCGGCAATCGCGCGCGCGGCCTCCGCAGGGCCGAGAGCGGAGGTATCAATGACTACTTCCGCTTTCGGCATCAACCGCTCGGACGCTTCAAACTGCGTGCGCAATTCACGCAGAAGGTCCACCGACTGAAGCTTTCCAAAAGCAGTCCGGCTCGGTGCCGTAAGACGTTCCTCTTGTACGGCTGCAGGAACGGTCAGTTGAACAAAATGGGTACTGCCACCGGCGGCCCTCACGCTCTCCACCACCCGCCTGTCGAAGCCTTCGACGACCGTCGGCTCTGGCGCAAACGTGAAGATGAGAGAGCGCTTAGCCATTGCCGCCTCGCGCATCATGTCGAGCCACATTTTTTCGCGCAGCCTCACAAACTGCTCGGTTCCGAAAGGGAACACCGCTGCCACGGCATCAACCACCAAGTGGTTGTGGAAGACGGCGTAGCCGGTCATGCGCCCGAGCTCCTTCGCAATGGTCAGCTTTCCAGAAGCGACGGGGCCATGGACAAAAACAAGTTTCATGCTGCTGAAAATGGTTAGAAAGCCAGCCACTCGAAAGTCGGGTTCTGGCCGCAAGCTGCGAATCAACCGCCGTCGGCTGTAGGCGCAGAGAAGACTTTCACCACTTCGTACATCCCTGGGTCGAACTTAGCTAAGGCGAGTGCCTGTTCCAAATATGGGGAGGCGACCGGATTCGAGCGCATTGCTTGGTAGTGCTCGGCACTTTGCCATTGCGCGTACATCGCGATTTTTGTACCGTCGACGCTGCCATGAAGGGCGGCGGAGACGAAGCCCGGCACGTGGCGCACGGATGTATCGGTGGCGCGCGCGAGCAGGGTGAGGAGTTCCTGTTGATTCGCAGGCTCGACCGAAAAGACGTTGATGAGCGTGACAAATCCCGTGTTCTCAGCAATCGTGGTCATGTGAAGCTTCTCCGCGTGTGGGAAAGAAGTATTGCTTAACTCATAGAAGACGGTCGGCAGCGCCGGACCGAATTCGGCCTCGGCGCTGGACGGCCGCGCATGGCCGAGGCCAGAAGTCCGTAGAGATAGGACAACTTTCGGTGCCAGCCGGCCGCCGCCAAGCACAGCACTAGCACACGGTCTTAAATTTCATCCGGTACGTGGTCGCTCAACGACACCATTACCCCGATTCCAACGCCGCCTACTGTCCCGGCGGCTTGCCGCGGACCTGAACCTCGCAGGCCGCGTACAGCAGCATCTTGCCTGCTGTACCTGGCAATGTTGGTTCTAGTGCGGCATTCGCCTGTTCGCCAGTTCGTTTCATATGCGTGACCAGTGGACCGGTCGCATTCAATCCGCCAATGACGGGAACAACGCATCGACGATGAAGCTTTTATGAATCTGATTTTTCGGACGCTTGCGGATCGCTCAGCAAATGTCTAGCGACAACCTGAGCCTTGAGAACAAGAAAAAGCCCCAGTGCCAGCGATCTGCTGAGGAGTCATGAGGTTTGCGCTTTTGCGCTCGCTGAGAAGAACCTGCTCTTAGTTGCTTGGGGGTTGCGGTTGAGGCGTTCCGCGATGAGCAAGCAGCAGGAAGTCGACACCCTGGGCACGGACGGACTGCATGTCGAACTTCGAAAGACTGGCCTGGCCCAAGAGCGAAACACAATCGGTGCAGACAACCGCGGGGACGTTCTTCAGCTCGAAGGGACCGACCTTGATGGATTCAACCACCACTGCCTTGGCTTCGACCTTGCGGCCATCGGCCACGGTCATCTGGATCTTGGGGTCGACCACCCGGTACACCGCCTTGGAGTCGCGCAGCAACGCTTCGCTCAGGCTGGTGAGGCTTGCGCCGGTGTCGACCATGAAAGGCTTCGGCTTGCCCGGGCCGAGCGTCACGGGCGCAAAGAAGTGGCCCGCAAACATCGGAAGGCGCAGCGCCATGCGCTCCTCGTTCTTCTCGGGCTCGGCCTTGTCAATGGCCGTCTCGATCGAGATCCGTTGCGCCGCGAAGTACGGCCGCATTCCCTTGGCCTCCAACTGGCTGTCGTAAGCCTGCAGCAGCGACAGAGCCTCGTAGGGGCGATGGGTTTTGAGCAGCAGGCCAGCCAGACGGCCTCTGACGTCGACCAGGCTCGGCGCCACGGAAAGCGCCTTGTATGACCATTCGATGGCATCGCCGGTGCGGCCGAGTTTTTCGTGGCTGTCCGCGTAGTAGGCAAAGAGGTCGTACGCCCCTGCTCCGAGATCGATCGACTTTTTGAGCTGGACTATGGCTTCTTCGTGCTTGTCGCGCTCATTCAACACGAAGCCGAGGCGAGCGATGCCTACGGAATCCTCAGGCCGAAGGCGCACGTATTCGCGCCAGCTTGATTCCTGGCATCGCAAGTCGCGCAACTGCGCGCATTTGTTTGCCTGCGACCTGAAATCTTCTGCGCTCAGGTTGCCTTTGTTGAACCAACGCTCCACGTAGCCACGGGTCCAAAGCGAACTCGCGCTGGAGGTTGCGAGCAGCACCGCGCAGCACCCGACAAAGACCTGCAGGTTCTTTCGTTGACTCGGATAGGCGGTCCAGAGCGAGAAGACGGCGACCACCACCACCGGAATCAGCATTGCGCCGAGTCCAATTCCGAGTGCGTAGCCGAGGGAGGCCCGCTCGGGCAGGTGGAAGGCCAGGCTGAACCACACCAGTGCCACGGACAGCACGACCGCGCAGGTCCACAGAGGCGCGCCGGCGGTGCGCCCGCGCAACCGGTCAAGCCTGACGAAGTCCGGCTCGATGTTGGGTAGAGCCGCCGCTCCTGCCGCGTCCGGCGCCGCCATCGGAACGTCTGCAAACACCGGCTCGCGGCGCTGCTCGAGCCCTTTCAGATTTCGTACCCGCGGGCGTCCGGGTTCGAACGACTGGGAACTGGAGCTCTGCTTTGCACCGAAATACGTGTTCTTCACTCGCTCGGACTTCGTGAAGTACAGGTACCAGAGAAAGCTGGAGATAAAGCCGCGGACGGTGCGTCCCATCTCCTCGCCAGTCGCATTGACGCTGAGGAAGGCCCAGCCCGCTCCCACGTCGCCGAGATAGACGACGAACGGACTGAGAACCAGAAAGAGCTTGGCATGCGCCACGCTCTCTGGCTCGTACCTCGTGCGGAGCCGGTTGGCCATCCATACCTTCCAAACGATGACGCCCAGCAGCAGGCACCAGCAGAAGGCCTTGTAAGGCACGTAGCCCGCAAGCTCGAGGACTGCGGGCGTGCGTGCTTCAACATCCGCAAAGGTCCTGAATTGCGTCCCGATGCTCATCAGGGGACCAAGGACGAACGCCGTGACCAGAAAGAAGCCGAGCCAGCCTTTTGTTCCGTAGAGCGGCTCGCCTTGAACCGCCCTCTGGCGTGCCGACCGGCGGGTGAGCCATACGCAGCCCGCCACGAGCGCGATGAACAGCAACAGCGGCACCATCGAACCAACTTGCTGCGAGTTCATTCCCGCTCCCTGGATAGCGCCAAGGCAAGTGCGCCCATCCCGAGGGTGGCGACACCAATCCAATCAAGCCCCTTCTCCCAAGTTCGCATCCGGATTCCCTCCAATAGGGCGCGCCCGGATTTTCTCGGTACCGCCCTGATCCTCGACTGCCCGAGGCGTCTCCCGGGAGGAGTACCGCCGCTTCTATTCTTTTTACGCACCCGCTCAGTGGCTGTTTCTATGGTGCGACGTGGATGTTACCTGCAGTAACTCCGGCATACAACATTCGGGACTGCGCACGCGAAGCGCAGCTCACGACGCAGCAATCGACTCGTTCACGAAGTCGCCGTACTTGCGCAGCGGATGCCCGATGACGGCCTGCAGGCGTTCCACTGCGCCGTCGGCCCCCTGCATGCCAAACTTCTGAATCCCGGCCATCATGAGGCGCATGTCGTAGGCAAGCCACGACGGCCCCTGCCCTGCCATCTGTGCTTCGAAGGCGGCCACGTCATCGCCGCCGTAAGCCACGTCGCGGCCCAGCGCGGCACTCCAGATCTTGGCCACCGACTCTCCTGTCAGCAACTCGGGCCCGACCAGTTCCAGCGTTGCGCGCGGCAGCGGCGCGGGCGCGTGGTCGCGGCGCAGCAATTCGGCGATGGCGGCATCCGCAATGTCTCGCGCATCGATCATGGCCACGCCGGTGGAGCCGATCGGCATCGGGTAGACGCCGTAGCCCTGGATCACCTGCTGGACCATGCGCTCGTTCTGCATGAAGTAGGCCGGCCGAAGAATGGTCGCGGGAATGTCGAGGCTTTCGATCATTCGCTCGACGGTGTGTTTGCCGGTGAAGTGCGGCACGTTGGTGAACTTGTCCGCATGGATGACCGACAGGTAGACAACGCGCTCGATGCCGGCCTCGCGCGCCAGGTTCAGCGCGACCAAGGCTTGCGTCACTTCGTCTGGAGTGACGGCGTTCAGCAGAAACAGTGTGCGCACCGACGACAGTGCCGCGCGCAATGAGGGCACGCCGGTCAGGTCGCCGACGACCTCCTTGACGCCCGTTGGAAAGCTTTGCTTTCCGGGTGTGCGAACGAATGCCCTGACCTGGGCGCCGGCGCTGGCCAGGCCTTGGACGACGAGGGAACCGATGGTGCCGGTGGCACCGGTGACGAGAATGCTCATGAAAATCTCCAGGGGTAAGGGGTAAGGGGTAAGGGGTAAGTGGGTAAAAGGGAATAAAGGGATCGATCAGCGCGAGAAGTCCGCAACCACCTTGCCGATGCGAGGGTCGGTGCGGTTGCGTTCAATGGCCGCCGGGATGTCGGCGAAGCCGACGACTTCGCCGAGCTTCGAGATCAGCGTGCCTTCGGCGATCTCCGCCGCCAGCCGCTCCAGCAGGTCGGCGTCCGGCTTGTTCATGAACCACAGTCCGCGGCGGCCGGGCGGCGTGCGTGCAAGGATGTCGGGCGACGAGGTGCCGACGATCGCGCCCTCCTTCTTCAACACCTGCCACGAGCGGTCGAGCATTTCGCCGCCGACGTAGTCGAGCACCAGGTCGATGTCCTGCGCGACCGACTCGAAGCGTTGAGCCCGGTAGTCGATGACGTGGTCCGCGCCCAGGCTGCGCACATGGTCGAGGTGCGCGGCCGACGCGGTTGCGAAGACTTCGGCGCCCACCCGCTTGGCGTACTGCACGGCATAGCCGCCCAACCCTCCCGCTGCACCGTGAATCAGGATCCGCTGGCCTGCGCCGATCGGTCCTGCGTGGTGCAGGCTCTGCCAAGCTGCAACGCCCGCGACCGGAATGGCGGCCGCATGAACGTCGTCCAGGCCGTGCGGCGTGCGCACCAGGTTCGCCTCGTCGACCGCTACGAAGTCGGCATAGGCACCGAGGCCGCCAAGCGGCCCCATGACGCGATCGCCCACACGAAAGCGCGAAGCGCCGGGGCCAACCGCCTCGACAACACCCGCAAGCTCTATACCAAGCACCGCGGGCAGTTGCAACGGAAAAGCCTGCCGGACCAAGCCGTCACGAACTTTCCAGTCGATGCCGTTCACGCCGGCGGCCCGAACGCGGACCAGAACCTGGCCCTGCCCTGCCAAGGGCCTCGTGATTTCGGCGACCTCTGCGGCACCGCCATAGGCCCGGATCAGCACAGCACGTTGAGTGGTGGTCATTTCAATTCCTCATTTCGAAGTTGCGATGAGGAGAAGATAGGTCGTTGCATTGATAAAACGAAGACCCGAAAATGAAGACACCTCGTCTCAATTTCGAAACACCATGGACCTGAACGCACTGAGCGACTTCGCGCTCGTCGCAACGAACGGCGGCCTCGGAAAAGCAAGCCGCGCCAGCGGCAGATCGAAGGCGACGCTTTCACGACGCATCGCGGACCTGGAAGAGCAGCTCGGTGTGCGGCTCATCGAGCGCAGCGCCCGCGGGCTCAAGCTCACGGAAGCCGGCCAGTTGCTGATGGATCGCACCGAAGGGCCGATGCACGAGGTGGCCGACGCGATGACTTCCGCACGCGAAGGTTTGTCGGTACCGCGCGGACGCTTGCGCATCGCCTCGCCGGTGCTGTTCTCCCAGCTTGCGATGGGCCGCATTTCGGCCGGGTTCTGCGCGGCCTACCCTGAGGTGACGTGCGAGGTGGTGGCGGACGATCGGCTGGTCGACCTCGTCGAGGAGCAGTTCGACGCCGCGATCCGCATCAATCCGAGCCCCGACAGCAGCCTGGTGGGCCGGTGCTTCGCCAAGGACCGGCTGGTGGTGGTGGCCGCGCCTTCCGTGACGGCGCCAAAGCCAGGCAAGGTCAGCGCCGTTCCCGGCATCGTTTCAACAAACTTTCAAGGCGGAAACTGGACGCTCGACGACGGGCGCCTTGTGATCGAGCCGATTCCAAGGCTGAGGCTTTCCTCGTTCCTGATGATTCGCGATGCTGCGGTCGCGGGCGCAGGCGCCGCCCTCATGCCGCAGTCCATCGCGTGGAACCAGCTGACGCGCGGAGAACTGGTTCAGTGGGGCATGGTTTCGGGTGCGGAGGTCGCGCTCTGGGTGCTGCATACGTCCAGGCGGCTTCCTGCGCCGAAGGTGCGCGCGTTCGTCGACTTCATGTGCGAGCAGTATCCGCAGGAGTCGCTCGTGCTGAACGGCTAGGAGACCGGTCGGCTCGCGGCGCGACGCGCGGCCGGCCGCTTCTGCCGCGACACCATTCCCAGGATGGTCTCGAGCAGTTCCTCCTTGGCCTGCGACGCGGAGATCTCGTCCATGGCCGCCGCGTACGACAAGGCCTCGGCCGCTCCCAGCATGGCGCGCAGCCCGGCCACGCCGATGTCCTTGCCGGGAGCAAACGGTGCCAGCAGCGCGCGGCACTTCTGCAAAAAGGCCGCTTCCGATTCGCGCTTGAGGCTCTCGAGTTCGGGAGAGCCCGCTAGCGCCGCGCTCACGCCGGGCAACTCGCGCCCTTGCGCGAGCACGCAATCGACATACGAGCCGGCAATCACCGATGCGCGTCCGGCCAGGGTCGGTTCGCTGTTCTCGATTGCGGCATCGATCAGCGCGTTCTGCTGCATGTCGAACTCGCCGTAGAGCGCGGCCAGCAGCCCATTGCGCGTCGCGAAATGGTCATACACCACCGGCTTGGCGATGCCCGCCTGCTCGGCGAGCGAGCCGAGCGTCAAGGCATCGGTGCCCGATTCGCGCACGATGCGCCACGCCACTTCGATGAGCTGGCGGTAGCGGTCTTGCCGCGAGAGGCGGCGTCGCTTGGGTTCATCGGTGTCGGCTGATGTGGCGCGTGCCTCTTTAACCCCGTGCTTGGTCATGGTTATGTACCAAAGGTAGGTTAATCAATATACTAAACGTAGGTTGCAACTGTAGCAGCCCTCTTCAACCTCAAGAAGCATGAAAGGAATGTCACGCATGCATGCGCTCATCGTTGTCGCACACCCGAGTCCGGAATCGCTCACCCACCACGTCGCACGCAAGCTCGCGGAAGGTGTCGCGCTTGCCGACGACGGCCACACGGCGGAAATTGCCGACCTTGCAGCAGAGGGTTTCGATCCGCGCTTTAGCGCGGGCGACCATGCCGCCCACAGGAAGCAGGCGCCGCCCGATGCCGACGTGACGCGTGAACAGCAAAGAATCGACCGCGCCGATGCGCTTGTGCTGGTGTATCCGGTGTACTGGTGGTCCTTCCCGGGGCTGCTCAAGGGCTGGATCGACCGCGTGTTCGCGAACGGATGGGCCTACGACGAGCGCAACGGCAAGCTCGTCAAGCGCCTGGGTCACTTGCCGGTGCACCTCGTCGCCATTGGCGGCGCCGACCCTGGAACCTACGACCGGCATGGCTACTTCGATGCGATGAAGACGCAGATCGACCATGGCATCTTCGGCTACTGCGGCGCACGCGTGGTGAAGTCGGAGTTCCTGCTCGAGTCCGACCGGCCGGACCGCACCGTTCAACTGGAAGCCGCGCGCGACCTGGGGCGCGGGCTTTTCTCGGCCGTTGCCGCTTGAGCTGAAAGCCAGGGAGTCCTGGCCATCGCATCAGGCTTCAGGAAGCTTCGCAATCACCTTGATCTCGAACTTGAAGCCATAGAGCCACGTCACGCCGATGCCGGTGAGCGTCGGGTGCGGCGCATTGCCCCAGTACTCCGGCACCACCTTCCAGATCTTTTCGAAGTTCGCTTCCGGGTCGACGACGAAGACGGTCACATCGACCACGTCGTCGAACGTGCAGCCCGCGGCCGCCAGAATGGCGTTCAGGTTCTCGAAGGCAAGCCGTACCTGCGCCTCCAGGTCGGGTTCCGGCGAGCCGTCGGGGCGGCTGCCGACCTGGCCTGAAACGAACAGGAAGCCGTTGGACCGAACGGCCGGCGAATAGCGGTTCTTTTCATAGAGCGCCTGGCGCCCGGGCGGAAAAACGACGTCGCGTTGAGCCATGGATTGCTTCCTTCTTTCTCGAATGAGCCGTCGCCGGCCCGTCATCACGATCAAGCGACTTTAGGGATCCGGGCTCATCGGATAAACAGGCAAAGCCAACAATCATTGTTTGGCAAACTCAAACAATCTTCGAACCAGCAGGAACAGACATGGACCGCTTCGATGCGATGCACGCATTCGCGCGCGTGGTGGAAGCAGGCAGCTTCACCAAAGCGGCCGACACGCTGAACATGAGCAAGACCACCGTGACGCAGCTGGTGCAGCAGTTGGAAGCAAGGCTGCGCGTGAAGCTGCTCAACCGCACCACGCGCAAGCTCAGCGTCACGGCCGATGGTGCCGCCTACTACGAGCGCGTGGTGCGCCTGCTGGCCGACATGGACGACGCGGAAACCAGCCTCTCGAGTGCCTCGGCGTTGCCGCGCGGCCACTTGCGGGTGGACGTGCCAAGCCCGCTGGCCCGCATGATCCTGGTGCCGGCCTTGCCGGCGTTCCATGCCCGCTACCCCGACATCCAGCTCGACATGGGCGTGAGCGACCGCATGGTGGATGTGATCGGCGACAACGTGGACTGCGTGGTGCGCGGCGGCGAGCTCACCGACCGGTCGCTGATGGCGCGACGCGTGGGCGACCTGCGGCTGGGCGTCTATGCGGCGCCGCGCTACCTGGAACTTGCCGGCACGCCGCTGCACCCGCGCGAGCTGGAAAACACGCACCACCGCATCGTGGGCTTCTTGTGGTCGCGCAGCGGCAAGACTTTTCCGTATGCCATGCGGCTGGGCGAAGAGCGCATCGAGGTGCAGGGCCGCTACGTGCTGTCGGTGGACGACGGCAATGCCTACCTCGCGGCGGGGCTTGCCGGGCTGGGGATTCTCTGGCTGCCGGACTACATGGCCAAGGGGCACTTGGCGGGCGGCGAGCTGGTGCGGCTTTTCGATGGCTGGCAACTCGACTCGATGCCGTTGTATGTGGCGTTTCCGCCGAACCGGCACGTCAGCGCCAAGCTACGCGTGTTCATCGATTGGATCGCCGAGCTGATGGCGCAGCACGCGCCTGTCGAAGCCCGGAGGCAGCTCAGGCCGTGACGACCGTGCTGGGCTGCGCACCCGCAATCTGACGCAGCGCCCGCTCGAACACCTCGACCGGCTGCCCGCCCGAAATCAGGTGGTGATCGTTGATGATGATCGCGGGCACCGAGTGGATGCCGGCATCGGTGTACATGCGTTCGCGCTCGCGGGTCTCGTTTGCGTACTCGTCGCTTGCCAGGATTTCGCGCGCACGCGCCGCATCGAGGCCCGCCTCCGTGGCCGCGCGCACCAGCACCTCGAGGTCCGACGGGTTTTGCCTGTCGGTGAAGTAGGCCTTGAGCAGCAGCTTCTTCAGCGCGGCCTGCTTGGCCGGGCTTTCGAGCTCGGCCCAGTGCAGCAGCCGGTGGGCGTTGAAGGTGTTGTAGACGCGAGGGCGGCCTTCGGGGCTGAACTCGAAGCCCACCTCAGCCCCGCGCTGGCGAATCATTTCGCGCGCCTGCGCTTGCTGTTCGCGCGTGGAGCCGTACTTCTGGTTCAGGTGCTCGAAGGTGTCCTGGCCTTCGATGGGCATCTGCGGGTTCAGCTCGAAGGGCTGGAAATGCAGCTCGGCCGTGACGTCCGGCGCCAGGCGCCGGAGCGCCGCCTCGAGCGAACCCAGGCCGACGGCGCACCAGGGGCAAGACACGTCGGAAACAAAATCGATCTTCAGATGGGAGGTCATGGGCGCCATTCTTCATGGCGCCGACTCCCTTGGTGCGCGCAAGGTCTTCAGGCGGTTGCCTTGGCCATGCGTGCGTTCACCAGCGTTTGTTCGCGCAGCCGGTCGTACTCGGTCTTCTCGACCGGAACTGCGTCAGGCTTGCCGAGGTCGTTCATATGCACGCGGTAGGTTTCGCGGGCGCTCCAGGCCGAGACGGCGGCAATGGCGCAGATCGCCAGCGTGATGGCACCCACGGTAAGCGGGATGTTGGCGGCACCGGGAGGCGCAACAGCCACGAACAGCGCCGGCAACAGCGCCGTGATCGCGGTGCCGATGTTCTGCGAAATGGCCATGCCCGAGACGCGGGTGCGCGTGGGGAACATCTCCGGATAGAAGCTCGGGAACACGGCGTTGTAGCCCTGGTAGACCACGCCCCACATCAGGAGCGACATCACGATGGCCAGCGGCACGTTGTGGATGCTGATGGCGTACAGGTAGCCGAACGACAGCAGGCCCGAACCAAGGGCGCCGACGACGATCGGCAGGCGCCGGCCGACTTTGTCCGACAGGTTGCCCACGAACGGAATCACGATCACGGCCAGGATGTTGCCCATGACCGGAATCCACAGATAGATGTCTTTCTCGAAGTTGATGCCGTAGCCCGGCTGCACCGCATAGGCCGCGCCGAAGATGGTGGCAACCACCGGAATCACGTTCATGAGCGAGCACAGCAGCACGCGCAGCATGTCGCCCCAGCTCTCGGTCACGGCCTGGATCACCGGCGCCTTGGGCACGGTCGCGCTCTTCTCCACTTCGGTGAAGGCGGGCGTCTCGTCCACTTCCTTGCGGATGATGTAGCCGGCCACGATGACGATGAAGCTCAGCAGGAACGGAATGCGCCAGCCCCAGGAGTTGAAGGCGTCCTTGTCCATGTAGTGCGCGAGCGGCAAGAACACGGCGGCCGCCATGATCTGGCCGGCCTGCACGCCCTGCAGCGTAAAGCTCGCAAAGAAGCCGCGGCGTCCGAACGGCGCGTGCTCCAGGATCATCGAGCTCGCGCCTGAAATTTCGCCGGCCACCGCAAAGCCCTGGATCAGCCGGAGCACCACCAGCATCGCAGGCGCCCACAAGCCGACCTGGTCATACGTCGGCAACAGGCCGACGGCAATGGTCGAAAAGCCCATGAGGAACATGCAGAGAATCAGCACGGTCTTGCGGCCGTGCGTGTCGCCCCAGTGGCCCAGCAGCAGTGCGCCGATCGGCCGTGCCACATAGCCCACGCCGTAGGTTGCGAGCGACGCGATGATCGCGATCTGCGGGTCGCCCTTGGGAAAGAAGATCTGCGGAAAGATCAGCGCCGCCGCGGTGGCGTAGATGAAGAAGTCGTAGTACTCCAGCGCCGAGCCGATCCAGCCGCTGGCGGTGGCCTTCTTCGACTGGTGCTTGCCTTTCGGCTCTTGGGCCGTGGTGTTTGCCATGGTTTGTCTCCGGGTTGACTAGAAGAAACTTATTCCTGCGCCTGCGATGCCATGCGGGCGGGTGCATTGAGGGCACCGTAGGCGTCGTAGCCCGCGGTGCGTTGTGCCAGTTCGAAGAAGAGCCCGCCTTCGATGCTCTCGGTGTAGATGTGCAGGTAGTCGCCGGCCGCAGAGCGGTCGAACAGCACGCCCGCCGCGCGCATGCGTGCGAGCAGCGCCGGGTCGAGATCGATGCGCGTGGCCAGGTCGTCGTAGTAGTTGCCCGAAATGGGCACGAAGCGCGTGCCGTTGGCGCGCAGCCGCTCCACGCTTTCGAAGATGTCTTCGCACCGCAAGGCAATGTGGTGCACCGCGCCGCCGCCCGTCACGCTCAGCGTGCGCGCGGTGCGGGTGCGCTGGCTCAGCGACACGTTGAGCACCAGCCGCACGCTTCGCGCCGCATCGGCCACACCGCGGCTTCGAATGAGCCCGAACGGATCGGCCAGCTCCAGGCTTTCGCCCGGCTCCAGCCCCAGCACCGCGCGTGTGAACAGCACCCAGGTGTCGAGTTGGTCCACCGCCAGGCCAAGGGCCACGTGGTCGATCTGCGTCAGGCCGGCGCCACCGGCCTCGGCTGCGTCTTCTTCGAGGATGAAATCCGCCTCGTACAGGCCATTCGCGCCCAATGCTTCCGACACGAAGTGAATGAGGTTGCCGCCCGGCGCCACGATGGCCGGCACTCGCAGTTCATTGGGACCGACCGGGCTGTCGTGGCGTTGCGATCGCATCGCCGTGGCGCGATCGACCGCTGCCAGCGGGTCAGCGCAGCGCACGCCCAGCGCGCACACCGAGGTGCCGTGCGCATCGAAGCGGCTGCGCGCGAACGAATCCGGCTGCGCATTGACGATCAGGTTGATCTCGCCCTGCCGGTACAGCATCACGGCCTTCGAGCGGTGCCGGCCGACGCGGCGGAAGCCGAGTTGCCCAAGCAGTGCGCCGAGCGTGCGGGCCGAGCTTTCGTCAGCCGCGAACTCGATGAACGAGAGGCCCGACAGCGCCGGCACGGGGGGCGGATTGAAAAGCTCGACGCGTTGCGGCGGCACGGGCACGGCCGCGGTTTCGGCCGCCGCCGCAAGGCGCCGCTGCGCCTCGCTTTCGAGATACAGCAGCGAGCGCATCGCATCCACCGCGGTGCGGCGATTCGGTGTCTCGCGGAAGATGTCGTTGAAGATCTCGAGCGACAGCGGCCCCGTGTAGCCCGCGCGCAGCACCTGCTCGAAGAACCCGATCACGGCAAGGTCGCCCTGCCCCGGAAACGAACGGTGATGGCGGGCCCACTGCAGCACGTCCATCGAAAGCAGCGGCGCATCGGCCATCTGCAAAAAGAAGATCTTGTCGCCCGGAATCTGGGCGATGCCCGCGGGATCGTCCTTCAGCGACAGCGTGTGAAAGCTGTCCAGGATCAAGCCGAGGTTCGGATGACCGGCCTCGCGCACGATGTTCCAGGCCTGGCCATAGAGCGAAGTGAAGCGGCCCCAGGCCAGGGCCTCGAAGCCCACGCGCAGGTTGCGGCGTGCGGCGCGCTCCGCCAGCTCGTGCAGCTGCGCCGCGGCAAGCGCCGGGTCATCGATGGCGAGCGGCGAGGTGTTCGAGCAGCACAGCATCATCGGCGCGCCCATCGCCTCCATCAGGTCGAACTTGCGTTCGGCGCGCTCCAGGCTGCGCCGGAACTGCGCCTCGGGCATGCCCTCGAAATCGCGGAACGGCTGGTACAGGTCGATCGACAGGCCAAGGTCGGCGGCAATGCGGCCGAGCTCACTGGCACTGCCCTTGAAGTTGACGAAGTCGCTCTCGAACAATTCGATGCCGTCGAAGCCCGCGGCCGAAACGGCTTCGAGCTTCTGGCGAAGCGTGCCGCTGAGAGAAACGGTGGCAATGGAGCGATGCATGGGAACCGACTTTAGAAACACGGCGCCCTGCCCACAATGCTCCACGCTCACCTGCAGTTCGATAATCGAACGCCTACGTGCAGTGTTCGCACGAAATAGGGGTTAGACCTAGGCGTGATCCCGCTCCGCGAGCGGCCGATTTTCAGAGACTGCGCCAGTAATCGATCAGCAGCTGCGTAAATTCAACCGGCCGCTCCACCGCACTCAGGTGCGCCGCATCGATGGTGGCCAGTCGCGCGCCGGGAATGGCGGCCACCATGGCCTCCGACATGACCAGCGGCGTGGCTTCGTCCTGCAGGCCCGCAATGACCAGCGTGGGCACGGCAATGCGGCGGTTGCTCTCGCGAAAATCGATGGCGGCCACGGCATTGCAGCTCTCGATGTAGCCCTGCGCATCGGTGCGCACCAGCACCTCGTTCAGCGCCTGCGCGGCCGCCTTGCCTTCTTGCGTGGTGACATAGCCGTGCGTCAGCCAGCGCGACACGGCACCCGGCGCAATGGCCGCCACGCCTTTGGCGGCCACCGTTTCAACGCGCGCGCGCCACGGCGACTGGTCGGGGTAGTGGGCCGACGAATTTGCAATGACCACGCTGCGCAGCAGCTCGGGATGCCGCACCGCCAGCGCCTGCGCCGTCATGCCGCCCATCGAAAGGCCGACGAAATGCACCGGCTCTCCGCCGGTCTCGCGCTGGATGAGCTCGGCCACGTCCTGCGCCAGTGTTTCGATGCGCAGCGCCCCCGGCACCACCTCGGAGCCGCCATGGTTGCGGTGGTCGTAGCGGATGACGGTGTGGCCGCGCGCAAGCTGCTCGGCCACGCCGTCCCACATGTGCAGGTCGCAGCCCAGCGCATGGCTCAGCACGACGAAGGGGCCGCTGCCTTCGCGGACGACGTTCAAACGGGTCATGTTGGTTCCTTCCTTATCGGGTGTTGAAGACGCGGCAGCCAGAGAAATGCGATGGCCAGCAGCACGCAGCCCGCGAGCAGCATGGGCACGACCATCGGCCAGGCGCCGTTCGAATAACCGGTGTCGACAAACTGTGCCGCAATTTGCCCGACGCTGAATGCAACCATCATCATGCCGAAGCCCGACCACGACACGGCGCGACCCGCCAGGTGCGGCAAGTCGCCCACCGCACCGGCCTGGCCGCAGGGCTGGTGGATGCCGTGGCCAAGGCAATAGACGGCGTGCCCCACCAGCAGCGGCACCGCACTGTGCGGCGCCAGCCAGCAGCCCAGCGCCTGGATCGTCGCGCCGGCAATGCTCAGCGTAGCGCCAAGCTGAACGGTGTGCACAGGCCCGTATTTGCGCAGCAGGCGCCGGCACATCGTGGTGCTGAAAATGTAGACCAGCGAGCCGCCGGCCGGAATCCAGCCGTACATCGCGGGCGACCAGCCCAGATAGCCGATGTAGACCATCGGCGACAGCAGCAAAAAGCAGAACAGGCCGCCGTAGGTGGTTGCGGCCACCGAAGCCCAGGCGCGAAAGCTGCGACTCGCAAACACGGCGCGCGCACTGCCGCGCGGCGCGGAAACATCGCCCGCCAGCGGCCGCCGCGTTTCGCCGAATGAACGCCAGCAGAGCGCAAAGAGCACCAGCGCATACAGCGCCATCGACCCCATCACCCAGCGCCAGCCCGCCCCTTGCACCAGCCACGCGCCAAGCAGCGGCGCGAGGAGCCCGACCACACCCAACCCGGTGAGCCCGCGCGCCATGACGTGCGGCCCCTCGTGCGCGGGGTACAGGTCGCGCACCGCGGCGCGCGCGCAAACCAGAATGGCCGCCATCGAAAAGCCCTGCAGCGTACGCCAGCCCGCAAGCACCGCCACGCTGCCGGCGAATGCACCGCCCAGCGCCGCGACCACGTAGCAACCCAGCCCCACCAACAGCACGGGCCGCCGCCCGAAGCGGTCGGCCAGCGGCCCGCACAGCAATTGCGCAAACCCAAAGGCCAGCACAAACAGCGTGAGGCTGGTGCTGGCCGAGCCCAGCTCATTGGCAATGGCGGGCAGCGCGGGCAGGTAGCTGTCGGTGGCCACAGGCTGGGCCGCCAGGAGCAGCGGCAGCAGCAAGCCAAAGCCGACGTCGAAGCGCCCTTTGCGAATATCCGTGGGCCCGGTCACTGCGGGGCTGCTGCCAGCAGGCCCTTCTCCCGCAAGATGCCGGTCGCAATGCCGAAGGCGTGGTTGGCCACCGGCACGCCGCAGTAGATGGCCGCCATCATGATCACTTCCTTGATGTCGTCCGGCGTCAGGCGCGATTCGGACGGGCCGTCGAGCGCCGCGCGCACGTGCATGGCGAATTCCTCATACGCATGAATGCCCAGCATCATCGACAGCACCATGAAGCGGCGCGTCTTGTCGCCCAGCGCGGGCCGGCCCCAGATGTCGTTCCACGCGTGGCGCGTGATGAGCTCCTGGAACTCGGCGTTGAACTCGTTGCGGTTGGCCAGCGACTTGTCGACCCACGCATCGCCGAGCACGCGCCGGCGGTTGACAAGGCCCGCTTCGTAGTCACCGGCGGGAGGTGTGCTTTTCGGATCGGTCATCGGGATGTGTCTTTCGCAATCAGTTGGTCGCGCAGCGCCGTCACCTGGCGCAGCGCGGTTTCGCCTGCCGGTCCGGCCAGGGCCGGGCTGAACCATTCGTCGGCTGCCTCGCGCGGCAGTTCCGTTCGAAGCGTGTCGATGTTGGCGCGCATGCGCGCCGCGTCGATCTGCAGGCCCGGCAGCGCACCGGCCAGGGCGCGTGCGCTGCCATGGGCGGACATCAGCAGTTGCGGCCACTCGGCCAGCTCGGCTTGCCAGCCGCCGAGGGCGCGCTCGTGTTCCTGCGGCATGGCGGCCAGCAGCGCGGCCACGCGCTGCGGCGCACGCTGCGCCGCGGCCAGGGCGACCATCGAGGCCACGGGGTTGCGCTTGTGCGGCATGGCCGAGGAGCCGCCGCGGCCCGGCTCGGTGGGTTCGGCCACCTCGCCGACTTCATACTGCCCCATGAGCGAGATGTCGCGCGCGATCTTGCCCAGGCTGCCGGTGAGCAGGCCCAGTTCGCAGCCGAGTGCGACCCATTCGTCGCGCTGCGTGTGCCAAGTGGCACCGGCGTTGCCAAGGCCGAGCTCGTCCGCCACGCGCTGCACCACGGCCGGGCCCTGCCCCTTCATCTGCGAGAGCGTGCCGACGGCTCCGCCGAGCTGCACGTTGAGGGCGTGGCGCGCGGCCGTGCGCAAGCGCACGCGGCTGCGCACCAGCGGCGCGGCCCAGCCCGCGCACTTGAGGCCGAAGCTGGTGACCGAGGCCGGCTGCATCAGCGTGCGCGCAAGAATCGGCGTGGCGGCATGCTGCGCGGCATGCTGCAGCAGCGCCTCGATCGCGCGATCGAGGTCCTTCTCGATGAGCGCCATGCCCTCGCGCGTGACCAATGCCATGGCCGTGTCGATCACGTCCTGGCTGGTGCTGCCGAAATGCACGAAAGGCACGGCCTCCGCATTGAACAGGCCCACGGCCTCTTTCAATGCCTTGACCAGCGGAATTGCAACGCTGCCCGCGCGGCCGCTGTCGCGCACGATCTTCGCCACGTCGAACAGCTCGACCTTGCAGCTTCCGACGATCGAATGCGCGGCCGATTCAGGCACCAGCCCGACGGCGGCCTGCGCCCGCGTGAGCGCCGCCTCGAAGCGCAGCATGGCGTCGACAAAGTTGCGGTCGCTGAAGGCTGAAAGCGTTTCGGAAGTGGAAAGAAAGCCTTCAAAAATACTCATGGTGAACGCCTCTTTGCATCAAAAAAATCGGGCGGCGAGACGGCATTACACCGCGTTCGCAACACGCCCGTGGGACGTAGGCGTTTGCGTCGGTCGCAACTCAGTAGCTGATCTTCGCCTCGGCGCGCAGCTCGTCGGCCGTGGCGGTGCCAAAGCCGAAGAATTCGAGATACGCGGGAATCATCTCGAACAGCATGTCGGTGCCGACCTGCACCGCGCAGCCCTTGTCCAGTGCGGCACGCAGCAGCGGCGTGTATTCGGACTTCATGACCACCTCGCCGACGAAGGTCGAAGGCGCGATGCGGTCGACGTCGAAAGGCAGCGCATCGCCCTCCTTCATACCGAGCGGCGTGGCGTTGACGACCACGTCGAAACCGGCCGGGTCGTTCGAGCCCGTGGAAACGGCCAGCGCGGGATAGTGCGTGCGCAGCCGTCCGGCAAGCGCATCGGCCGACGGCGCGTGGGCGTCGAAGAGCGCAATCTGCGCGACGCCGGCGGCAGCCAGCGAAGCCGCAATGGCCGAGCCGACACCGCCGCTTCCAGAGATCAGCACGCGCGCGCCCTCGAGCGCGCAGCCCTTGCGCAGAACGCCGCGGACAAAACCCGCGCCATCGAACTGGTCGCCCACCAGCGTGCCGTCGGCGCGCTTGAGCACCGCGTTGCAGGCCCCGGCGATCTTCGCGGTCGGCGTGACCTCGTCGACCAGGCCCATGGTCGTGATCTTGTGCGGCATGGTCACCAGCGCACCCCGGATGTTGGTGAGCCGGAACAGCGCGGCAAACGCCGCGGGGTAGTCCTCCGGCTTCACGCCCATCGGCACCACGACCGCGTCGATGCCCTGCTTCTCGAACCATGGGTTGTAGATCATCGGCGCCTTGAAGCTCTCGGTGGGAAAGCCCAGGTGCGCGACGAGGGTGGTCTTGCCGGTGATCATGCTGTCCTTCATTCGCCTGTCGTTGAACTTACTTGCGGACCTTTGCGATCTCGGCCATCAGTTCCTTCACGGTCGCCTCGCCCACGGTGGCCGTGTACTTGTCGATCACGGGCTTGACCTTGTCGCGCAACTTGGCCATTTCGGCGGGCGGGAGCTCGGTCACCGTCATGCCGGCCTTCTTGAGCGTGTCGAGCGCGGTGTCGGCCGCGGCGCGCGAGGCCTCGCGCTGGAACTTGGTGGCTTCGGCAGCGGCGTCGCCGATGATCTTCTTTTCTTCGGCGCTCATGCTGTCCCAGGTCTTCTTGCTGATGATCAGCGCCTGCGGGTTGTAGATGTGGCGCGTTTGCGTGATGTGCTTCTGCACCTCGGCAAACTTCGACGATGCGATCACGGTGTTGGGGTTCTCCTGGCCGTCGACCGCCTTCTGGTCCAGCGCCGAATACAGCTCCGGGAAGGGCATCGGCGTGGCGTTGGCGCCCAGCGTGTTGAACAGGTCGATGTAGATCGGCGACTGGATCACGCGGATCTTCAGGCCCGCGATGTCCTCGGCCTTGGCAATCGGACGCTTGCTGTTGGTCAGGTTGCGGAAGCCCAGGTCCCAGTAGCCGAGGCCGTGCAGGTTCTTCTCGTCCAGCTTGGCGAGCATCTTCTGGCCGAAGGGGCCGTCGGTCACCGCGTCGGCTTCCTGCGCGTTGTTGAACAGGAACGGGAAATCGTAGGCGGCAAATTCCTTCACCTGCGCGGTCAGGATGCCGGCGTTGAGCACCGTCATCTCGATGGTGCCGCCCTGCATGGCCGAAACGGTCTGCAGGTCGCCGCCGAGCGTGCCGCCCGGAAAGAGCTTGACGGTGATCTTCTTGCCCGACTTCTCGGCAACGAGGTCTGCGAACTTCTGCGCACCCTGTGCCTGCGGATGGCCGGTCTGGTTCTGGAACGCGAACTTGAGCGTGCGTTCCTTCACCTGGGCGGCGGCCCCGCCCATGGCCGCGACCGCGACCAGGGCGACCAGCGTCTTGCTGAAAAATTTGTTCATGGTGAAAGTCTCCTCGGGTTGAAATAAGAAAAGCGAATTGGGGAAAGGTCGGCTGGCCAGCGCCTCAGCCGCTCAGCAGCCGGGCCGGCCAGATCACGAGCTGCGGAAACATGACCATCAGGAACATCATTCCGAACTCTGCGAGCGCAAAGGGCCACACGCCGCGCGTGAGCTCATCCATCTTCATGCGCCCGACGCCGGCCACCACGTTGAGCACGGTGCCTACCGGCGGCGTGATCAGGCCGATCGAGTTGTTGATGATGAACAGCACGCCGAAGTAGATCGGATCGATGCCCGCCGCCTTGACCACCGGCATCAGCACCGGCGTGAGGATCAGGATGGTGGGCGTCATGTCCATTGCGGTGCCCACCGCCATCACCAGCACCATGATCACGATCATCAGCAGCATCGGGCTTGCGATCAGCGGCTCGAGCAACGCCACCAGCTTGGCCGGCAGGTCGGCCACGGTGATGAGCCAGGCCGAGACCATGGCCGCCGCAACCAGGAACATCACGATCGCGCTGGTCTTGGCGGCCGACACGAACATGACGTAGAACTGCGAGGGCTTGAGCTCGCGGTAGACCACCGTGGCCACGAAGATCGCATACACCGCAGCCACCACGGCCGCCTCGGTGGGCGTGAAGATGCCGAAGCGCAAGCCCACGAGAATGATCAGCGGCAGCAGCAGCGCCCAGGTCGCTTCGCGCAGCGCGGTGAGCATCTCGCCTTTGGACTTGCGCGGCGGCGGCAGCACCTTTTCCTTGCGCACCAGCCACCACCACGTGAACCACAGCGAGGCGCCGATCAAAATGCCCGGGAAGATGCCCGCCAGGAACAGCTTGGAGATCGACACGTTGGCGGCCACACCGAAGATGACGAACCCGATAGAGGGCGGAATGATCGGGCCGATCACGCCGGAGGCCGCGATCAGGCCGCCCGAGCGCGCCTTGTCGTGCCCCGCGGCCACCATCATCGGGATCAGCAGCGCCGAGAGCGCCGCCGCATCGGCCACCGCGGAGCCCGAGAGGGCCGACAGGATGCAGGCCGCCACGATCGCCACGTAGCCGAGCCCGCCGCGCACGTGGCCCACCACCGCCAGCGCCAGGTTCACGATGCGCCGCGACAGGCCGCCCTGGTTCATGGCTTCGCCGGCCAGCATGAAAAAGGGCACGGCCAGAAGCGGAAAGCTGTCGGCGCCGTTGATCACGTTCTGCGCGAGGATCTGCGCATCGAACAAGTCGAGGTGCCACATCAGCGCAACACCGCACAGCAGCAGCGAATAGGCGATCGGCACGCCGATGGCCATGGCACCCAGCAGGGCACCGAGGAAGATGGCGATCGTCATGTCAGTTGCCTCGTGCGCCGTTGCCGCCGCGGTGGCGGGCCGAGGCCTCTTCGGCATCGCGCCGCGCAAGCTCGGCGTTGATGCGGTCGATGTCGCCCTGCTCTTCCGACTCGTGCACCATGACCAGTTCGGCGTCGCTGAGCTTTCCGGTCACTGCACGCCAGAGGTCGTACAGCAGGAACACGATGGCCGAGACGCCGAACACCACGCCGACAAAATAGAAGATGCCGACCGAGGCACCGGTGGTAGGTGCGCTCACGTCCCAGTTGATGAGCGTCTGCTGCCAACTGCCCGTGAGCAGCAGGTACGAGGCGAACAGCATCAGCCCGTGCGACAGGTACACGCACAGCTTCTTGCCCCACGTGGGCAGCTTCGAGATCAGCATGTCGGTGCCCAGGTGGCCGTGCTCGCGCACCGCGACGATGGCCCCCAGAAAGGTCATCCAGACGAAGAGCCAGCGCGACACCTCTTCCGACACGGTAATGCCCGAGTTGAATCCGTAGCGCAGCACCACGTTGCCGAACACCATGACCACCATGATGGCCAGCATCAGCGCCATGAGCCCTTCGAGCCCGCGGCAGTACCACGAGAAGATTCTTGTCATTGTTCTTTTGCCTCTTGTTGAAATTGTTCCGCTCGGCGCCGCTCCGCAAGCACCTTCAGGCGACGGTGTCGGAGCGATAGCGCAGAGGGGCGGCAATCTCCGCATGCATGGCGGGCGGATAGATGATCTCGCGCAGAAAATCCGCGTCCCTGCGCAGGCCCTGCGCCGCCTCGGCATGGCCGAAATACGCAAAGTAGTGCGGCATTTGCTGGATCAGCATTTCGAAGCCAGCCTGTGCGTTGAGCCCGCGGGCACGCGCGGCGCGCACCAAGGGCGTCGGCTGGTTGCGCAGCAAGATGTCGAACAGTGCGGCGTGGGGCTCCATGCGCGCAACATCGACCGGCAGAGCGTCGGTCTCTTCCAGCCCCTGCGACGTGGCATTGATGACCAGGTCGTAGCCTTCGGGTGCATTGCTGTCGACCGCCACCACGTTGGCATCGAAGAACGCATCGAGCTTGGCCGCCACGCCCGCCGCCTTGCCGGCCGAGGTGTCGTACAGGGCAATGTGCTCCGCGCCATCCACGGTGCCGCCTTCGGCCAGCGCAACGCCGATGGCCGCAGCGCTCACGCCGGCGCCGAGGATCAGCACCCGCTTGCCGCGGAACGGAATGTTGAAATGATCGAGCGCACCCAGCAGGCCTTCGCCGTCGAACAGGTCGCCTTCCAGTTCGTTGTTCTCGATGCGGCGCACCACATTGACCGAGCCTGCCACGCGGCCGAACAGGCCGCATCCGTCGAGCAGGTCGACGGCCAGCGGCTTGTGCGGCGGCGCAATCACCATGCCGCGCACGTTGCGCGCCAGGAAGGCCGACTTGAGGAACACCGCAAAGTCGCGCAGCGGCACCTGCATGGGCACCAGCACCGCGTCGATGCCGAAGCGCTCGAACACGGCGTTGAACATCTTCGGCAGGCGCACGTTGCGCACGGGGTCGCCGGGGATCAGGTACGCCAGGGTGCTGCCGGTGATGGAGGTGGTCATGTCTTGCCTCTTTTGTGCGGCAATCGCTCCTAAGCCATCGCCAGGGCGCACTTTATCCATCTTGAGTCCCAAGACCGCCTTCCGCAGCACCGGAAATGCACGACTATCGTCTTAATGCGTTCGTTCATCGCACAAAAACAGGGTTAATCCTGATGAGGGCTGAGCGCTGCAGCGCCGCCGGCACGGCAAACTCCCGCACCATGAGCACCGATCTCACCGACCTTTCCCCCGCGCCGCCCGGGCTCGACAAGCGCGACTGGATCGCCGGCCTGGAGCGCGGCGTGAGCATCATCGAAGCCTTCGACGATGCCCACCCGCGCCTGACCGCCAGCCAGGCCGGCGAGCGCACCGGCATGACCCGCACGGCTGCGCGCCGCTATCTGCTGACGTTGCAGCACATGGGTTACGTGGCCAGCGACGGCAAGCTGTTCTGGCTCACGCCGCGCGTGCTGCGGCTGGGCCAGTCGTACCTCGACTCGGCGCGGCTGCCGCGCATCGTCCAGCCGTTTCTGCAGCGCGTGGCGGCAGGCACCAACGAGATCGCCTACCTCAGCGTGATGGACGGCGACGAGGTCGTCTACATCGCGCGCAACGGCCCCAACCGCAGCATGAGCACCGGCTACGTGCTCGGCGCGCGCGTGCCGGCGCAGGTGACGGCCGCGGGCATGCTGATGCTGGCGCTGCGCGGCGACGCCGAGCTGGCCGAATGGCTCGCCACGCGCGAACTGCAGGTGTTCACCTCGCACACCATCGCAAGCAAGGAGCGCATGAAGCTCGAGCTGGCGCGCATCCGCGCACAAGGCTGGGCCCTGTCGGAGCAGCAGCTCGACCTGAACTCGCGCGGCATTGCGGTGCCGCTGCGCGACCGCCACGGCATGCTGCTGGGCGCGCTCAACATCACCATGCCCATGGGCCACGAAAGCTCCGAGGACGCGGTGGCGCGCGTGCTGCCGGTGCTGCGCGAGACGGCGCAGGCGATGCGCAACCTGATCTGACCCGGCAGGTTGCGGCTGCATTCGTCGGGCAAGATGCTCCCCTCACACAAAAGCAACGGAGACAAATTCATGTCCGACAACTTCTTCCTGAACGATCAACAGTCCACGCGCCGCCAATGGCTGCAAGGCGGCGGCGCGCTGGCCCTTGGCGGCCTGCTGCCCTCGCTGGTTTCGGCCCAGGCCGCCTGGCCCAGCAAGTCGATCCGCTTCGTGGTGCCCTTTGCGCCGGGCGGCAGTTCGGAGATCGTGGCGCGCTCCACGGCCGCCGAACTTTCCCGCACGCTCGGGCAAAGCGTTTTCGTCGACAACAAGCCCGGCGCGGCCGGCAACATTGCGATGAGCGAAGTGGCGCGCGCCACCGACCAGCACACACTGATCCTCGGGCACATCGGCACGCTGGCGGTCAACCCGTACATCTTTGCCAAGCTGCCCTACGACGCGAACAAGGACTTCAAGCCCGTGAGCCTGCTGGCCAAGGTGCCCAGCCTGTACGTGGTGCACCCCGACGTACCGGCGCAGAACCTGAAGGAGTTCATCGCCTACGCCAAGTCGAAGCCGGGCAAGCTGAGCTACGGCTCCGCGGGCAACGGCAGCGCGGGCCACCTGGCCTTCGAGTACCTGAAGATGACCGCCAACGTCTTCATGCTGCATGTGCCCTACCGCGGCACCGGCCCCATGGTGACCGACCTGCTCTCGGGCCGGCTCGATGCCTCGGCCATCGGTGCGGCGGCCATCCTTCCGTTCATCAAGAGCGGCAAGGTGCGTTGCATTGCCACGGGTTCGGCCAAGCGTTTGCCGCAACTGCCCGACGTGGGCACGGTGGCCGAGCAAGGCTTTCCAGGCTTCGAGATGACGCAGTGGTACGGCATGCTTGCGCCGGCCAGCATCGAGCCCGCGCAGCTGGCCAAGCTCTCTGCCGAGACCATGAAGGCCGTGAAGTCGCCCGACTCGATGCAGCGGCTGACGGGCGATGCGGCCGAGGCCATCGGCGGCACGCCCGAACAGTTCGCACAGTTCATTGCGGCCGAGCAGGCACGTTGGCAAAAGGTGATTGCAAGGGCCAACATCAAGCCGGACTGAGCCGGGCCTGAACGGCCTCGCGCTGCGCGCTTACGCCGAAGGGCGCGCCAGCGTTGCGAGTTTCTTCTTCGCGCTTTGCAGAAGGCCGACCTTCTCGACCGGCGGCTGAGCCTTCGTATCGCCAAGCGCAATGATTTCGAGCGCGCCCGGTGCCGCAATCTTCGACGCGAGCGAGTCGCGCGGCGTGAGGCTGTTGAACCTGATGCTCGAGATGACGTGCATCTTCAGATGGCGGTGGATGTTCTTCGACAGCTTCTGGCACGCGGCCTTCATGGCGGATTCATCGGGCACCAGCTGGCCGTGCACGACGAGGAGCTCCAGGGTGCCGTCCTTGTCCTCTTGCAGGATGAATGCGCGCATGACCGAGTCCTTGAACTTTGTGCGCAGCATGGAGCGGACCGGTTCGGCTGCGGCAAAAGACTTGAGCGCAATGTTGCGCAACTCGTCGTGAAAGATGAACGCGCGGTCGACCGAAATGGTCTCGGCCTCGTCTGCCTTCGGTTTGCTGCGCTTCAGGATGCCGCTGCCGACAAGGTGCTCCAGCGTGCGCGCTGCATCATCGGGTTCGAGCTTCGAGCGCTTGGCCAGCTCGCTGGAAGAAAACGGTTGGTCAGGCGCCGCGTAGGCAACCATCAGTAGCTTTTGTACTTCGGGGGCGAAGAGGAAATCTGCGGCACTCATTTTGCGGTCGGTTCTATCTACTGGACGGACTGCATTATCGAAACTCTCGCGTCTCGGCCCTTTCGAACCGTCCTGGCGGCTTTCTCCGCGGCGTTTTCGAGGCGTATTCCGTCGTGGCGCATGGCGCAGGCCTACAAGGGCGGTCGGTTGCGGCCGGTAGAACGGCTGAACACTCACAAGGAACTTCAGCCATGGGCCTCGAACAGACGATCGGCAAGACCGGGCAACCGGATATTGCGCAAGGCTCCAGCCGTTACTGGGCGCCTTGCCTGGGTGTGGCACTGGTCGCGGTGTCGCTTTTCTATGTGACCTTGAAAGACCTGGTTCAAGAGAGCGCCGCACGCGCGCCCGGGTTGGCACCGGCAGTCATGCCGGCGCATGTCGAGCCGGCCACCGGCACGCGGGCGTTGCCGAGTGAAGTGGCCCGCTCGTCCCCTGAACCGGTCATGCCCATGTCGCCGTATGCGCCCGCTTATGCGCCGCTCGCAAACGCGAACTTCGGGGCCCCTGTAGTCGCTCCGGCGGAGACGCCCGCCAAGGCCGCACCGGCCGTGGTCGAGGTGCACAAGTGCGTCATGCCCGAAGGCGAAGCAAGCTATTCCGATGGACCTTGCCCCGAAGGCGCGCAAGCGAGCACGTTGCGGCTGCCGCGCGGCGTGCACGCATCCGCAAGCTTGTGAGCTGCGCAAGCCCCTAGGCCGCCTTCAGGAACACGTCGTGGTCGGGCGCGAAATTGGCGTGCAGCGGCAGCATGGCCCCGCCCAGCGCACAGGCCTGCGCGCCCAGCCTGCCTCCATGCAGCTGCGGCGGCCATAGCCCTTCCCAGTTGCACTGGGCCAGCGCCGCGCGCGTCTGTTCGAGCAGCGCCTGCAGCAGCGAGCGTGACATCGAACCGTCCATCACCACATCGGCGAGGTCGAGCACCGCCGTGCTGCTCACGATGGCATGGGCCAAGGCCAGCGATGCGGAGCCCAGCCAGGCTTTGGTAACCGCTGCATACGGCGCCTGTAGCGCGCGGTCGTCATACGCGGCAGTGGTATCCAGCCCTTGCGCCTGCAGCCGCTGCTCCAGCTCCCAGAGCGAAGCCTCGGCCATGACCTGCGGCGGCAGCGTGCCACCGGCTCGCACCGACTGCATCGGCAACGAGGCCAATGCTCCCGCGTTGCCGTGCGCACCGGTGTGCAGGTGCGAATCGATCACCAGCCCGCCGCCCACGAAGGTGTCGACGAAGATGTACAAAAAGCTCTTCAGGTCGTGACCGCGCCCGCCGACCAGTTCGGCCACGCAGGCGGCGACCGTGTCCCGCGCAAAGCTCACAGGCACCTCAGTGCGCGCCCTTACCTCGGCCAGCAGGTCCATCTGGTTCCACTCGTCCGACTGCGCCTTCGACAGGCCCAGCGTGCGGTGCCAGCCGCCAAGCAGAAAAGGCGCGGCCAGCCCCACGCCCACGTTGCGCACAGCCAGCGGCCCGAGCCCGTCGCGCAGGCGATGGATGTGCTCGGCAATGGCGGGCAGCAGCGCCTGCGCATCCGGAAAGTCGTAGCTCATGGCATGGCGCTCGCGCACCTGTGCGGCAAAGTCGATCAGCAACCATTCGGCGCCGCGCCGTCCCACCTTGATGCCGATGGCAAAGGCGCCGTCCGGGTTCAGCGCCAGCGGCACCGAAGGCTGTCCGATGCGGCCGCGCACGCGGCCCTGCTTCACGATGAGCTGGTCTTCCTCGAGCCGGGCGGTAATGAGCCCGATGGTCTGCGCGCTCAGCCCGGTGAGCCGCGCGAGGTCGGCCTTCGGCAGGCTGGTGTGAACGCGCAGGGCCTGCAGCACCACGCGCTCGTTGAACTGGCGCATGCCCACCTGGTTGGAGCCGCGCGGGCGCAACAGGTCGGGCGGGCGCATAGCGACTTCTGCATCAGGCATGCGCCTCCGCGGGCAGTTGGTCGGCCGTCATGGCGCCGGTCATCACGGCCACCGTATCGCTCATGCTGATGTTCTTCGGGTTGAGCACCGCCGCGCGCTTGCCGAGCCGCGCTACGTGAATGCGGTCGGCCACCTCGAACACATGCGGCATGTTGTGGCTGATGAGCACCACGGGCAGCCCGCGGTCGCGCACGCGGCGGATCAGCTCGAGCACCATGTTGCCCTCCTTCACGCCGAGTGCGGCGGTGGGCTCGTCCATGATGACCACGTGCCGCGCGAAGGCTGCGCTGCGCGCCACGGCCACGCACTGGCGCTGCCCGCCAGAGAGCGTTTCGACCGCCTGCGTCATCGACTGGATGCCGACCTTCAGGTCTGCCATGCGCGCGGCGCTTTCCTGCAGCATCTTTTTCTTGTCGAGCATGCGCAGCACGTTGCCCATGAAGCCCGGGCGGCGCAGCTCGCGGCCGAGAAAGAGGTTCTCGTAGATGGTCATGGCGGGGGCCACGGCCAGGTCCTGGTAGACCGTTTCGATGCCGGCCCGGCGCGCGTCGAGCGGGTTCCGAAAATGCACCGGCGCACCGTCAAGCAGGATCTCGCCTTCGTCCGGCACCACCGCGCCCGATAGCGCCTTGATGAGCGACGACTTGCCCGCGCCGTTGTCGCCGATCACCGCGAGGATTTCTCCTTCGCGCAGCTCGAAGTCGACACCGTCGAGCGCCGTCACCTGGCCGTAGCGCTTTACCAGGCCCCTGGCCTGCATCACGATCTTGGCGGATTTGGGATTGGCCACTGCGTTCATCAGCGTGCTCCCCGGCGCGAGAGTTGATCGGCCGCCACCGCAAGAATCACCAGCACGCCCGTTACCAGCACCTGGTAGATCGACGACACGCCCATCAGCGTAAGCCCGTTGCGGAACACGCCGACGATGAGCACGCCGATGAGCGAACCCAGCACAATGCCGCGCCCGCCGAACAGGCTGGTGCCGCCGAGCACCACGGCCGTGATGGCGTCGAGGTTCTCGGTCTGGCCCGCATTCGGGTCGCCCACGCCGGTGCGCGCCACCGACAGCAGCGAGGCAACGCCGTAGAGCACGCCCGCCGCCACATACACGCCCAGCAGCACGCGCTGTGTGGGAATGCCGACCAGGCGCGTGGCCTCGGCGTTGTTGCCGACCGCGTAGATGTGCCGCCCCGCGGCCGTTTCGCGCAGCACAAACCAGGCGAGCGCATACAGCACCAGCATGAGCACCGTGCCCCACGCCACTTCGGCGCTGCCCACGGTGAAGGTGGTGCCCAGCACCGTGAGGCCGGCGGGCAGGTCGGTGATGGTCTGCGACGACGAATACAGCTGCGTGATCGCGAATGCGATGTTCAGCGTACCCAGCGTCACGATGAAAGGCGGCAGCTTGATGCGCGTGACCAGCAGGCCGTTGAGCAGGCCGAATAGCGTGGTCACGCCGATGCCGCACAAGATGGCCACCGGCACCGGCAACCCGAGTTCGGTCGCGAACTTGGTCATGATGATGCTGCCCAGCGCCATCACCATGCCGCACGACAGGTCGATGCCCGCCGTGAGAATGATCAGCGTCTGGCCGATGGCGATCACGCCGACCACCATCACCTGCTGCATGATCAGCGAGAGGTTGCCGCCCGTCAGAAAGCGGTCGGACTGGGTCGCAAAGAAGATGCATGCGCCAAGCAGGGCCAGCCACGGCCCCAGGGCGCCCCACGGAATGTGGTGCGTCGGAGATTTCGCCATCTAGTTGCTCCGGGCCTTGATTACTTCTTGCCCCAGCACAGCTCGGCGCCGGTCTTGGTGTCCTTGCTGTCGACGCCCGGCACGCTCTTGCCGGCGATGAGCGTCACGCCCGTGTCGACATAGCCCGAGGCCTTCTTGCCCGTCTTGGCATATTCCACGCCCGCCGCCACGCCCATGGCCGCCATCTTGAGCGGGTACTGCTGCGAAGTGGCCGCAATGACGCCGGCGTTGGTGTCCTTGATGCCCTGGCAGCCGCCGTCGACCGAGACGATCATCACGCCCTTCTCCTTGCCCGCGCGCTTCAGCGCGTTGTAGGCACCGGCCGCGGCGGGCTCGTTGATGGTGTAGACCAGGTTCACGTCGGGTGCCCTCTGAAGGCAGTTCTCCATTGCCGTCTGCGCCTTGGCCTGGTCGCCGAAGCTGTCGGCCATGCACACGATTTCAGGCGCCTTCGACAGCTCGTTCGACTTGGCGTCGTTCGCCTGCAGGCCGAAGCCCTTCATGAAGCCGTTGTGCCGCTGCGCGCCCACCGGGTGGCCAGGCAGCAGGTCGAGCGCGACGATCTTCGCCGGCTTGCCGGCCATCGCGGCCTTGGCGTATTCGCCGATCAGCACGCCGGCCGTGTAGTTGTTGGTGGCAAAAAGCGCATCGGTCGCCTCCGGCGGATCGGCCGGGCTGTCGAGCGCAATCACCATGATGCCCTTGTCGCGCGCCTTCTTGATTGCCGGCACGATGGCCTTGGCGTCGCTCGGCGTGATGAGGATGGTCTTGGCGCCCGCGGCAATCATGTTTTCCATGGCCGTGATCTGCCCCGCGTTGTCGCCGTCGGCCTTGCCCGCGCCCGAAAGCAGCTTGGCGCCGAGCTTCTTGGCTTCTTCCTGCGCGCCCTCCTTCATCTTCACGAAGAAGGGGTTGGTTTCGGTCTTGGTGACGAGGCCGATGACCGGCTGGTCGGCGGCAAAGGCAGCAGACGATGCAGCCAGGGACATGGCCGCCAGGGCCAGGATGGAGCGGGAGCTGAGCATGTGTGTGTCTCCGTGGGCAGGCGGCAATGCGCCTGCGGTCTTGGGATCCGGATGCGGGCCGTGGAAGGCGTGGGGCATCCGGGCGCAGGGAGACTATCGAACAGCGAAGCGACTAAATCAAGTGGATTTAGTTATCGGAAACCCGGGGTAACGGTGAGGAGTGGTAACAGGCTGGCGGTAGCGGGAACCCCACGGCGCCAGTGTGGGGTGAACCACATCTACTTGATTCACGACGCCTTCATCGGTGCTACTTAACTCCGTTGGAAAAATCCAAGAGCTCAAGCGAAGAGAGTTTTACAAAAAACACCGCGTATTGTATTTTCTACCCCTTCTAGAAAATCCACAGAATTCTGATGAACTAAATTCGCCATCTTCAATGAATTTTTTCAAAAGAAACTCCGCATATTCACAAGCCTCATCGCTCATGGCAAGGGTTAGTCTCGCGCCATTGATCTCCAGCCTCTCCCCGTCCTCTCTTTTGAATTCGATCTTAGCATCAGAAAGCTTTTCCCAAGAAAGCTCGAAGCCAGGAATAGCTACCGATCGGCTTTCTTCTTTCGAGGCATTCGCCATTCCCGTCAAAAATTCGCTAGCCCCGTTAACATCAAATCTCATGACGAGCTCGTTTTTGCTGAGGGGTCCAAAACTAAAAACTATCATGTACATCACCCACGAAGCAGACGCATCAGACAGTCGGTTTTCCAAACGCAACTTCGATGTTTCCTATGGGCTGAAGTTCATCCAGTAGATTCTTCGCGCGCCCATTCAGTCTCTGACCGCCAACCCCAAGCCCCCACTCTAATTAGCCCGACGCGCTTAAGCGTATAAAAATTCTCTAATATCTTGCGCGACCTCAATCCGAGCTTCCATTTTCATAGTGCATATGCTCCTGTGCAGCAGAAGAAAACTTCTGAATGAATTCGGGGGACTGATCCCTCTCATTTTTTATTTTAAAGTTGTCGGTCTCAAGCGCCCATTGATAAACGGAAGTTCCTACAGGATATTTGGTTAGCACTCCTGTTAGCCTATGCTTTCTGATCCATTCTTCCGCTTCGGATTTTTCTTCAAAAATGGCCGACGGGAAGCGTCCACCCGCACCATTAAATACCCAAACGCTATTCATATAGATGCCTCATTCAATTGCAGCATGTACAATCATTCGGAAGATTTTGATATCTGTGCCAACGTTGAATTTTATCGACACCGGATCTTAGCTTAGACCTATTGTTCAGAACAAATGCTTCTTGCGCAGCTGTTAATCTCACTTTGCTATCGAGAGGCTTTCCATTTTGACCAACTTGGACATTTAGACCGTTTTCCCCTCTAAGATGAAAATGAGCAGGCGCATGATCGCCACTTCGAACATAGTGCTCCAGTCTCAAACCGCCATCGGCAGCAATCACCTTTTCGGGTAACTTTGGTTCGGTCGAGTTTGCTCTTGTTTGACATGGCTTCTTTTTCGCAAGGCCAAGGGGATCAATCCATTCAACAGGATTTTCTGCATACGCATGTAAATTCCCACCCCCTAATAGTCCAATCGGGTCCCGACTGAGAAATCTCGCCGAGTTCGGATCGTAGTACCTGTACCGGTTGTAATGCAGCCCCGTTTCCTCATCGAAATACTGCCCTTGGAACCGGATCGGATTCCTGAACCCCGCCCTTCTGCCCGCCTCGCTGATCGTCTCGCGCGCTTCGCCCCAGGCCTTGTGCTGCGCCGACCACGCAATGCTTCCTTCATGGTCGGTCAGTTCCTGCGGAGTGCCCAGGTGGTCGCATTGATAGAACGCCATCTCCTTCCTGTCGAAGGCGCTCGGCACGCTGCGCTGTTCGCCATTCCACAGCGGATCCTGCCCGATGTCATACGCGCCGCCGTTCGCTTCCATCAACGCCTTCACATCCGGCGTTTCGCTCAGCGCCATGGCGCGCGGCTGCCTGATCTGCATCAGCGGCACGAAGGAACCGCGCTCGTGGATGTAGTGCACGCTCCAGCCCTGCCCTTGCTGTTCATCCAGCGCAGCGGTGCTTTGGGTGCTTTCGAACGCGAGCACGTCGCCGTCCCAGCCGAACGAAGTGGTTGCGTCGCCTGATCGCTTGGCGATGCGACGGCCCAGCGGGTCGTAGCTGAAGGTGGTGGTGATGCCATCGGGGTTGGTGGCGGCCGCCATGCGGTTGAAGCCGTCCCATGCAAAGACCGTCTTGCGGCCGTTCTTCACGCGCTCGACGAGATTGCCGCGCTCGTCGTAACGGTAGCTGGTGCCTGCGTATTCCTTTAGCAGGTTGTCGAGCAGCTTGTTGGCAGTGCGCTGCACCGGGCCTTCAGCCTGGGCTGGGTCGACGATGTTGCCCGCGGGGTCGAAGGCGAAGACCTCGCGGCCGAGGCGGCTGTTGGCTTCGAGCAGCTGGCCGACCGGGTCGTAGCGGTAGTCCAGCCGGCCGCGCCGGCTGTCGCCAATGGCGGTGAGCTGGCCGGCCTTGTCGTAGGTGTAGCGGCGGCTGAGTTCCAGCGCATCGGCGGGGCCGCGGCCGGTTTGCGAAATGCGCTGCTCCAGCAGCCGGCCGGCGGGGTCGTACTTCTGGCGCTGGCTCAAGCCGTTGCCTTGCTCCCTGGCCACCTCGCGGTGCAGATCGTCGCGTTCGAACCCCAGAATGTCTTGCCCATCGACAAGAAGGCCGTGCACGTGGCCAGAACCATAGGTGAGCCATTGGGTCACGTGGCCGTCGGGGCGAGTGGTGGCAATGCGCTCGTTGAGCTCGTCGTAGCGGTGTTGCCACACCGCCGTGCGCGCATTTGCAAGATAGTGGTGATGCTCGCGCGTCAGGTTGCCGGCCGGGTCATAGAACCACTGCAGGCGCGCATCGCGATTGGCGGCCTCCACCAAGCGGCCATTGAGGTCGTACGCGAAGTGCTCAAGCTGGCCTTCGCCCGCATTCCGCTCCACAAGGCGGCCCAGCGCATCGAACTGCAGTTGAGTCGCGTGGCCGGCTTCGACCACTTCGGCGAGCGTACCGGTGGTCGCCTCGTGGCGGTAGTGCGTGGTCTTGCGGTCGAAGCCGGTTTCTTCCAGCAGGCGGCCCACCGGGTCATAGCGAAAGTTGTAGTGGCTGCCGTTTTCGTTCTGCAGCTCGGTCAGCCGGCCCAACAGGTCCCAGTGGTATTTGAGCGAGCGGCCTGCAGCGTCGGTGCGGCCCGCGATGAGGCCTGCACGCGTGTAGCTGTAGCGGGTGCGACGGCCGAGCGCGTCGGCGTGCGCGAGCAGGCGCCCTTCGGCATCGTGCGTGAAGTGCTCGCTGGTTTCGTCGGGCTGCACAACTTCTTCCAGCTGGCCGGCGGCGTAGCGGTAGCTGGTGGTGTTGCCGGCTGCATCCACGGCCTTGGTCACGCGGCCGCGCTGGTCGTACTCCCATCGGCTGGTCTTGGCGGAGCAATCGGTGTAGCTGAGCAGTTGCCCTGAAGGGGAATAAACGAGCGCCTTCACGCCGCCCTTCGCATCGGTAATGCGCACGGGCCGCCCGGCCTTGTCGTAGGCGTACTCGGTCTTATGGCCCAGCGGATCGATCTCTTCCGTCAGGTGGCCCTGGGCGTCGTAGTCGCGCTTCCACACGCCGCCCTCGGCATCGCGAATGCCGGTGAGGCGGTGCTGGTTGTCGTACTCGAAGTGCACCCGGCTGCCGTCGGCGCGGGTGTGCGCCTGCAGGTTGCCGTCTTCGTCGTAGGTGTAGTCGTCGGTGGTGCCGTCGGTATGCACATGGCGCGTGACGTTCTTCGCGTCGTCCCGAAAGAACCATTCCTCCAGCTTGTCGGGGTGGATGACGCGGTAGGTGTAGCCCTCGATGTCGTAGTAGTGCCAGGTCTCGCCGCCCAGGGCATCGGTCACGTAGGTCAGGCGGATGTTGGCGTCCCATTCCAGCTGCAGCGCAAAACTGCCGTCGTCGGACCACTCGCGCACGGCCTTGGCGTCGGCGCCGGTGCCGTCGTACTCGAGGTTCATGCCGCGGCCGGTGCGGTCGGTGTAGCGGGTGACCAGGTGGTGGCTGTAGGTGTAGCTCCAGCTGGCGCCGTTCTCGTCCTGCGCGGCAATCAGGTCATGTTCGGCGTCGTGCGTGTAGGCGGCCAGCTGGCGCACGACCTGGCCGTCCTTCAGCTCCCACAGCGACCGGATGAGGCCGGTCTTTGCATCGGGCTGCGTGCCCACGTGGGCCATGACGACGTCGCCCTGCTTGCTGATGATGTCGCTGAGCACTTGCTCGCCTGTAGAGGCGATCACGTGGTCGTATCGCAGGCCGATGGACTGGCCGTCCTTGCCCTGCTGCGCCACCAGCCGAAAGTGCGGCTGCTTGCTGTCGACCAGTTCGTAGAGTTCGCGCCACTCGGGTTGCGCTCCCGCTGGCAGCGGCTTGCCGAAGTCGAGCGCCAACAAGGTTTCGCTGAGGCGCGAGACGGTTATCTCCTCGATGGCATCGCGATGCACCTGCCCCACTGCCAGCACCGGATACGAGTGGCTGCGGCCGTCGGCTGCGTGATAGACCATGCTCGCGCGCCCTTTGCGAGCGCCGCGCGTGGGCGTCGTGATGTCCACGCGCATGCTGTAGGGCGTGATCCACCGTGCACCCAGGCTGCCTCGGTCGAAGGCGTCCAGGTCGCTGGCGTAGGTGCGCGCCCATTCGATGGGCAGCGGTGCGGCAAGCACGAAATCAGTGTGCGTGAAGCTTTCATTGCCGGTCGCGAGGCTGATCGAACCGCCTACACGCGCCGGCGCAGAGCAGTTCTTGCAGCCTGGGGGCGGTCCATGCGCATCCGCCTGCTTGCTGATGTGGCCGAGCGCCGCACCCGGCTTGTCCTTCTCGGCCTTGCTCCCCGCCTGCGGCGACACGAGCGCCGAGCCTTTGCCCTTCTTGCGCAGCAACGCGTCCCGCAGCTTGTGCAGCAGCCACATGATGCTGGCCTGCGCGTCGCGGTCGGCCAGCTTCGACAATTGCCCGCGCAGCAAGCGCTTGAAGTCCAGCATCTGACTGATCACACCCTCGACCCGGCTCGCGACGCCGGCGGGCAGCTGGCTTGCCGCCGCCTTGGCCACGTAGTTGGCCGACTCCTTGGTATAGCGCACCGCGCTGCCCCACATGCGGCTCCAGGTGCTCTGCGTCTTGGGGTCGTGCACCTTCGTTTCTGCCGCGCCGGGCTTGGCCACGGTGAACAGGTCCTTCTGCCCGAGCACGCGCCGAAGAATGTCCACGAGGTTGTCGATGATCTTGTCGGCCAGGTCCGCGCAGCTCTTCAGGATGCCATCGAGCTTGCCTATGGCGCCATCGATGAACTTGTCGAGCTCTCCCACGATGGTGGCGTTGAGGTGCCCTACCAGCGTGGTGACGATCGCCTCGCCCAGGTTCGAGGTAGCGCTCTTGAGCTGCTGCTTCACGAGGTGCAGCGTGGGCCGCAGGCTCATGCGCGCCGCCGCCATGGTCGGCGGCAGCGGGATCAAACCGATGAGGTTGATGCCAAGGCTCACCCACGTCAGGAACGCTTCGACCCCGTCCTTGGCTTTTTTCTCGACGATGTTGATGATGTCCAGGAACACATCCACCAGCGCCATGATGTTGCCGACGATCGGAATGCTGCCCAGCACCATGGTGAGCCGCTCCAGCGTGACGTAGCCGCCGCTGAACGAGCGCAACCAGTCGTCCACTGCCTTGCTTGCGGCCGCTACATCTTCCTTGACGATGGTGTTCAGCGGCGCGACGGCCGTCTGCGGTTCGCGCTGCGCCGGCGCCTTGGTTTCCCCCGTCCCTGACATTTCTTGTTTTTCCTCTCAGTTGATGTTCGCGCCCTGGAACTCCAGCTGCTCGAACGTGCTGCCCGTGAAGTCCACGCTTCGCCCGTGCAGGCCCTGTGCGTGAACCACGGTGCCGCCGCAGTTCAGCACGCCCACGTCATTCCAGCGGCCGCCCGCAAAGCTGATGTCGTCCCATTGGCACTGCGCGAAGGTGCTGGTGCCGATGCTGCCGCCGTCGAAGTTGGCGCGCGTGAAGCTGCAGTTGACGAAGGTGCAGCCAGTAATCGATATGCCGCTGAAGTCGCATTGCGTGAAGCTGCAGCCGGTGAACTGGCAGGCGCTCCAACCGGCCTGCTTGAAGCTGGTTGCAGTGAAGCTGGTGCCCGCGAAAGTCGAGCCAGCGAACTGCGCCAGGCTCAAATCGAGCCCCGCATAGGCGAAGCTGTCGGCTTGCCCCACAAGGCCTGCCGGCGCCCCGCCTGCGCCTTTGCGCCACATGTCGTGGGCCAGAATGATCAGCTGCGAGCTCACGTCAGCGGGCTCCAGCCCGACACAACCTTTTCGGTTTCGATTTCGCTCAACAGCCAGCCGGCTTCGGCGTTGCCGTTCTTCTGCGACTCCGCCGCCCAATAGGCAGCCTTTGCAAGGTCGGTGCCGCTCATATAAAGGTCGTAGGCAAGGTTGTGCTGCGCAATGCTGTGGCCGCCCTTGGCCGCCATCGAAAGCCAGTGCATCGATTGATCGGGATCGGAGAAAGTGAAGGTGTAGTACAGCGAGAGCCGAAAGGCGGAGTCGGCATTGCCGGCTTCCGCCTTTGCCGCTAGTGCAAGGCGTTGCTCGTCAGTGAGCGCATAGCTCTGCGCGCCAGAAATGGGAGAGAGGGAAGAGACCGAAGCGGAAGCATCGTTTTCCATGAGCTGTTCTCCATTGCGTTAGGCGCTTAGCGGCTCCCCGCTTCGCGCAAGATCTCGCCCGATGTTCTAGAGGCGATGTACAGCACCGAACGGCCGAGGCGGTTTGCATTGCCGAGGCCCTTCTTGCCCGGTTCGAGCTTTGCGACAAACGCGATTCCGATGGTGTTTTCACCGTTCTCGTCCTCGCCGTTTTCACGCGTGCGCTCGCTGATCTGGATGTCGAAGTTCTTCAGGTCTTGCCCTGTCTGCGCAAAGCGCTCATAGGCGTGGCCCAGCGCAATGGCAAGCGGCGTGTTGAGTTGCACGCTCGTCGCGGGAGGGTTGATCTCGAAGATCGGCGCTGCAGAAATCTGGCTGTTCATGAATATCCCCAATGCAATGACAAGGCTGCTAGAGCCTGTACGTTTGATCCAGCTTCGGGTTGTAGCCCTTGAGTCCGTCGCTCGGCGTGCCGACGTAGCCGCGGTAGTCCGGATGATCGTTCTGCATACCCACCTTGGCCGCATTTTTGTCCTCCGGCGAGAAGTTGTTGCTGTCGTAGTAGTCGCGTCCGCGCGTGGTGCGGTTGCCGCGGCTGTCCGTGTGATCCCCATGGGTGTGCCAATAACCGACCTCCTGCGCGCAGCGAGGAATCCGGCGCGCGGTCGGGCCCCATGGGTCGACCGAATCGCCTTCGCCCCGCGTGGCCTTGGTGAAGTCGTACTTGCCGTCGGGCGTCTTGTAGACGAGGCCACCATACTCGAGGTTGTCGCGAATCGACTTGTCGTTGTAGCGCAGCATGGCGGCCTTGGCAGCGCCGTCTGCGGTGGCAAAGCGCCCGCCCTTGGGCGTCTTGCAGGCGGCGGGCTGGCCTTGCAGGCCCAGCGGGTCGACCCAGCCCGTGGGGTTGGCAACATAGGCATGCGTGTTGAGGCCGCCGGCCAACCCGATCGGATCGCGGCTCACGTAACGGCCCGTGTGCGGGTCGTAATAGCGGTGCCGGTTGTAGTGCAGGCCGGTTTCCTCGTCCCGGTATTGGCCCTGGAAGCGGATAGGGTTCGCAAGACCTGCGCGCCGCCCCGCTTCGCTGATGACCTCCCGCGCCGCGCCCCAGGCGCGGTACTGGGCGGACCAGGCAATGCGGCCTTCGTGGTCTGTCAGCTCCTGCGGCGTGCCGAGATGGTCGCACTGGTAGTAGGCAATCTCCTGCTGGGCAAAGGCAATCGGGCTGGGCGTCTGCTCGCCGTTCCAGACCGGGTCTTGCTCGATGTCGTAGACGCCGCCGTTTGCGTCCATGAGCGCCTTCACGTCGGTTGCTCTGGCAAGCGCAATGGCCTGCGCTCGCCGCATCTGCAGCAACGGCACGAAGGAATCGGGCTCGTGCACATAGTGCACGCTGTAGCCGCGGCCTTGCGACTCGCGCTCGCCGGCCGTGCTTTGGGTGCTCTCGAAGGCCAGATGGTTGCCGTCCCAGCCAAAGACGGTGATGGCATCGCCCGAACGCTTGGCGATTCGCCGCCCCAAGGGGTCGTAGGCAAAGAAGGTCGAGCCTTCATCGCCATGCGCCGCAATCATCCGGTTGAAAGCGTCCCACTCGAATGCCGTATGCCGGCCATTGCTCGTTCGCTCGACAAGGTTGCCACGGGCATCGTAGCGATAGCGCGTGCCGGCGTATTGACGCAACAGGTTGTCGAGCAGGCGGCTGACCTGGCGGTGGCCTGCCAGCGATGCCGACGGCGTGGAAGCCGGGTCGAGCTCTGGATCGGCGATGTTGCCGGCAGGATCGAACGCGAAGGTTTCACGTCCCAGCCTGCTCTGCGCTTCGATGAGCGTGCCGACCGGATCGTAGCGATAGCCCAGGTTGCCACGTCGCGAGTCACCGATGGCAATCAACTGGCCGGCCTTGTCCCAGCCATAGCTGCGGTGCAGATCGAGCGATGCGGCGGCACCGGGCCGCCCATGCGAAATTCTCTGTTCGAGCAAGCGCCCCACTGCGTCGTAGCGCACCCGCTGGGTCAACCCGTTGGCCTGCTCGCGCAATACCTCGCGGTGCAGGTCGTCGCGCTCGAAGCTCAACACCTCCGAGCCGTCGACCAACAGCCCGTGAACATGGCCCGATCCATATGTGAGCCACTGCGTGACGTGGCCGTCGGGGCGAATGGACGAGATCCGCTGGTTGAGCTCGTCATAGCGATGCTGCCATATGGCAACGCGCCCGGTCGACAGGTAGTGTTGGTGCTCCCGAGTGAGATTGCCGACGGGGTCGTAGAACCACTGCAGGCGCGAATCGCCATTCGAGGCCTCGATCATCCGGCCGTTGCGGTCGTAGCTGAAGCGCTCGGCCTGTGCGTTGGCCGCACTGCGCTCGACCAGTCTTCCCACTTCGTCGAAACGAAGGCTGAGCGCATGACCGCCCGCATCGACTATCTGTTCGAGCACGCCCGTAGCTTCGTCATAGTGGTACCGCCGGCCTTGCCGATCGAAGCTGGTTTCCTCGATCAGGCGACCTACCGGGTCGTAGCGGAAGTCATGCCGCGCGCCGTTCTGGTTCTGGAGCTCGGTAAGGCGCCCCATCAGGTCCCAGTGGTACTTGAGCGAACGGCCGGCGGCGTCGGTGCGCCCGCCGACAAGCCCTGCGCGGGTGTAGCTGTAACGGGTAGTCCGGCCCAATGCATCGGTGTGAGAGAGCAGACGCCCTTCAGCGTCGTGCATGAACTGTTCACGTGTCTGGTCGGCCCGAACGACCTCCTCGAGTTGACCCGCATGGTTGCCGCCTCGCGCCGCCTGCGCGTAGCCGCTGGCGGTGTAGCGATAGCGCGTAGCCTGCCCCGCCGCATCGATGTACTTGACGAGCCGCCCGCGCGAATCGAACTCCCATCGCTGCGTCTTGCCCGAGCAGTCGGTATAGCTGGCCAGCTGGCCACCGGGCGTATAGCTCAGGTACTTTGCGCCGCCTGCTGCGTCGGTAATCGCCACCGGCCGGCCCGCCTTGTCGTAGGCGTAGCCTGTCTTGTGGCCGAGCGGGTCGGTTTCTTCGGTCAGGCGGCCTTCTGCGTCATAGTCGCGCTTCCAGATGCCGCCCTCGGCATCGCGCAGTCCGGTCAGCCGATGCCGGCTGTCGTATTCGAAATGCACGCGCGTACCGTCCTGGCGCGTGTGGGTCTGCAGATTGCCGTCGGCGTCGTAGGTATAGCTGTCGGTGCTGCCATCGGGATGAACATGGCGCGTCAGGTTCTTTGCTTCATCACGAAAGAACCACTCCTGCCGCTTGTCCGGATGGATGATGCGGTAGGTATAGCCGAGGATGTCGTAGTAATACCAGGTCTCGCCGCCCAGCGCGTCGGTCACGTAGGTCAGGCGAATGTTCCGGTCCCATTCGAGCTTGAGTGCAAAGCTGCCGTCGTCGCTCCACTCGCGCACGGCCTTCGCATTCGCGCCGGTGCCGTCGTATTCGAGGTTCATGCCTCGGCCGGTACGGTCGGTGTACCGCGTCACGAGGTGGTGCGTGTAGGTGTAGGAGCGGCTCGCGCCGTCCTCGTCCCTTGCCTCCATCAGGTCGCGATTCGCATCATGCGAATAGGCCGCAAGCTGGCGAACCACCTGCCCGTCCTTCAGCTCCCAGAGCGATTCGATCAACCCCGTGCGGGCATCGGGGCGCGTGCCCACATGGGCGGCCACCACCTCGCCCTGCCAGCTGATGACATCGCTCAGAACGCGCTCGCCCGTGGCGGCAATGACGTGGTCGTAGCGCAACCCGATCGACTGGCCATCCTTCGCCTGCTGCACCACAAGCCGGAAGTGGCTGTGGTCATCGGCGATTTCGTAGATCTCGCGCCAGTCGCCATGGCGCCCGAAGTCGATCGCAAGCAGGCGTTGGTCCAGGCGCGTCACGCAGACGTCCTCGATAGCGTCGCGATAGGACTGCTCCGCTTCGAGCACCGGATACGCATGGCTGCGTCCGTCCACAGCATGGTAGACAAGACTCAGCAGCCCTGGGCGCTCGCCGCTCGAAGGCGTCGCAAAGTCCACGCGGGTGGTGTAGGGAGTAATCCAGCGCGCACCCAGTGCGGCGCCGTCAAATGCATCAAGCTGGCTGCGGTATGTGCGCGCCCATTCGATTGGGAGCGGCGCGGCCAGCACAAAGTCGGTGTGCGTGAAGCTTTCGCAGCCTGTTACCAGGCTGACGGAACCGCCCCGCGCTGCCGGCGCCGGACAATTCTTGCAGCCCGGGTCTTTCTTGCCGTCCGCTTGCTTGCCGATGCGTTCGAGCTGGTCGCCCGGGCGATCCTTGTCGGCCACTGCGCCACCATGCGGCGGCACAATCGCGGCCCCTTTGCCTTTCTTGCGCCCGATCGCTTCGCGCAGCTTGTGCAGCAGCCACATGATGCTGGCTTGCGCCTCGCGGTCGGCAAGTGCCGCAAGCTTGCTTCGCAGGTTGCCCTTGAAGTCGAGCATGCTGGCAATCACGCCGTTCACCTGGGCAACGACGTTCGCGGGCAGATGGCCCGCGGCCGCCTTGGCCACATAGTTTGCCGACTGCCTGCTGTAGCGCACCGCGCTGCTCCACATGCGGTTCCAGGTACTTTGCGTCTTGGGGTCGTGCACCTGCGTCTCTGGCGATGGCGCACTGGCAACGGTGAACAAGTCTTTCTGCCCCACCGCACGGCGCAGCACGTCGACGAGGTTGTCGACCACCTGGTCGGCGAGATCGGCGCAGTTCTTCAGCATGTCGCCGAGTTGGGCGATGGCCTTCTCGATGAAAGTCTCGAGTTCGCCCGCGATGGTTGCGTTCAGATGGCCAACCAGCACCACCACAATGGTTTCGCCCAGGTTCGACGCGGCCGTCTTGAGTTCCTGCCGCACGAGATGCAGCGTGGGCCGCAGGCTCATGCGTGCCGCCGCCATGGCCGGCGGAAGCGGTATCAAACCAATGAGGTTGATGCCCAGGCTCACCCAGACCAGGAACGCTTCGACCCCGTCCTTGGCCTTTTTCTCGACGATGTTGATGATGTCCAGGAACACATCCACCAGCGCCATGATGTTGCCGACGATTGGAATGCTGCCCAGCACCATCGTCAGCCGCTCGAGCGTGACATAGCCGCCACTGAACGAGCGCAGCCAGTCGTCCACCGCCTTGCTGGCTGCTGCAACGTCCTCCTTGACGATCGTGTTCAGGGGAGCGACCGCGGTCTGGGGTTCTCGCTGAGATGGTTGTTGTTGCGATCCTTCCGCCATTGCCCTGTTTTCCCTGTTGCCTGAGACGTCTTGTTATTCGAAATACACGCGGTGCCGCAATCAGCCCACGAAGCCGGGAGTGCGCCCCGCAAGCGCGGGATTGGTGCCGGCCGTGGCCATGCCCGTCTTGATGCCGGCCGGCATGCCGCCGCTCATCGCGCTGCCCGCCACATTCGCAACGCCGGCGACGGATGCGCCCATCGGTCCGAGCCGTGCGCCGGCGGCCTGCATCGCCATGCCTGTTGCGGCCTGGCTGGCTTGGCCCAGCAGCGCCTTGGCGCCGCCTTGCTGAATGGCCTGCGCGGCGCCCACCGCCTGCTGTGCCATGCCCGCCGCCTGGGTGACCTGCCCGAGCACGCCCGCGGTCTTGCTGTTCAAGCCCGCGACACCCGCGAGCGCGCCCGCCGCGCCGCCGGCTGAACCAGCCAGTCCGGCAAGATTGCCCGCACTGCCGAGAACGCCCGACAGGCCCGACCCAGCGCCCGCCGCATCGGCGCCGCCGCCGGCAGGTTCCTTCGCCTTCCAGTCCTTGGGCGTGCCGAAATAGCTGCCCTCTTCCCACGGGTCTCGCGGGTCCTTGCCGAACGTGACCTTTGCAGTGCCGATCGGCAAGCCCGAGACGCTTGCGAAGCCGTTGCGGTCGAAGGTGCCGGCGTGCGTGCCGCCTTCCGAATCGACCACGGTGAAGTCGCCCTGCGCAACGCCCTGGTGCTTTTCGCCGGTGGGCTTGATGTACTGGTGGTACAAGTCGAGCTGGCCCTTGGGCAACTGCGGCGGGTTAGGCAGCGCGGGCTTGCCCTGGCTGGCCGGCCCCACGAGGCTGTGCACCGCCGCATGCTCGCGCCAGGTGCCCGAGGTGCCGTGCTCGATGCCTCCCGAGCTCCAGCGGCTGTAGCTGGAGCCGCCGTTGATGACCACCTCTTCCTTCGCGTGAATGGTGATCTTGTTGGCGGTTTGCGTGATGTTGAGCTTGGCGAGCACGTTGACGCTGTCCTTCAGCGCCTTGATGTCGATGTCGGCACTGGCCGCCACCAGCCGCATGCCGGCCTTGGAGGCGAACATTCGGATGGCGCTCTGCACGCTCACCAGAAAGCTCTTGCCTGCGCTCACGCTGGTGTGGCCGCCGCTGGTGAGCGCCGTGTGCTCGTTGCTCACCACGTGCGTGGAGCCCTGCGCCACCGTTTGCAGGCCTTTGGCGCTCGCAAGCGTGAGATGCGGCTCTTGGAACTCGGGGAAATCGCCCTGCTCGCGGTTGCCGCCCTGCCCCTTGATGGCGTCGTTCTGCTCCTTCAGGCCCGTGGCAACTTCGTCCTGGTCGCCGGCATCGTGCGCCTGCGCGGCTTGTGCGGCTTCGCTCAGGCCTTCATGCAGGTCGCGCGCCTGCGTGAGCCGGCCGATGGTTTCGCCCATGTCGGTGGTGTGCGCCTGCGCATTGGGCCGCGGCTCGGTGGTCACCAGCAGGCCCTTGGCCGCGCGTGTCACGCCATGCCCGTCGGTGCGCAATTCGAAGCCCTGCCCACGCGGCTCCTTGCGGCCGGCCGTGTCTTCGATGCGCCCGATGTGCCCCACGCTCAGCTGGCTGGCCTGGTGGTCGCTGCGCAACTGCGCCTGGATCTTTCCCTGGGTGTCGTCCAGCACCAGGTGATTGCCGCGCCCGCCGCCCAGTTCGCGGCTGCGAATGCCCGACAGATGCTTTTGCTCCGGCAATTGCCAAGCCGCCATGGTGTCGGCGTTGTAGACACAGCCCGTCACGATCGGGAAGTCGGGATCTCCGTTGAGAAAGTCGACGATCACTTCCATGCCGATGCGCGGCACCGACACCGCGCCAAAGGTGGCGCCCGCCCAGGCGGTGGACACACGCACCCAGCAACTGGAGTTCTCGTCGTCCTTGCCCAGGCGGTCCCAGTGAAACTGCACCTTGATGCGGCCGTACTGGTCGGTCCAGATCTCTTCGCCGGCAGGCCCGACCACCATGGCCGTTTGCGGACCGCGGGTGCGCGGCTTGGGCGTGGTGCGCCGGGGCCGCCACGCTAGGCTGGTGGGCTGGGCATCGAAGGCAAAGCGCTGCACGGAGCCCTCTGTCGCTTCCGCGCCCTCGCTGGCCTGCAGGTTTTCCTGCAGGTGGTAGCTCACGCTCAGCAGCAGGTATTGGCGGTTCTGGTCGGACCTGGGATGGCCGGTGAGCCGCAGCGTGTGGCCGGTTGCCAGCTCGCGCAGGTTGGAGCGCCCGGTGGCGCGGCTGCGCTGGCTCAGTTGCTCTTCGTTGCGGATGCGCGCGTAGGTTTCGCCGTCGGCGTGCTGCACAAAGCCACCGGGCCACTCGTAGTTCTCGTAGCTGTCGTGGTCGTGGCCGGGCGGCATCTGCCGCAGGTGCGAGAGGTCGGCCTTGGGCTTCTCGAAGTCGTAGTCGTTGTTGTAGTGATGGCCCGCACGCACCTCTTCCGCGGTTTCCCAGGCATAGATGCGCTCGCGCTGGCCCATGCCGGATTTCTCGAGCGGGTGAAAGCGCACCGACTCTCCACCAGGCAGCGGCGCATGCGAACTCGCAATGTCGTCCGCAAACACCAGCACGTGCTGCGAAGCCTCGTGACGGAAGTAATAGTAGATGCCCTCGAGCTCGCACAGCCGCGAGATGAAGTTGAAGTCGCTCTCGTGGTACTGCACGCAGTAGTCCCAGCGGCGGTAGTCGCCCCGGCTGAGCTTCTTCTCGATGGGATAGCCGTAGCTGCCCAGCACTTCGGTCAATATGTCGGGAACGCTCTTGCCCTGGAAGATGCGGAAATCGCTGCGCCGCGTGGCAAGCCACAGCCAAGGCCGCAGTTGCAGTCGATAGAAGGAGTGGCGTGCGTCTTCCTGTTGCAGGCCAAACCGGGTTGCAATGCCGCCGAGGTAGCGCACGCCGCCGCTTTCGGTTTCCACCGCCACGGTCGACGCTTTGCCGAGCAGGGCTTTCGAGTCGATCGCGTTGGTGCTGCCAAGCAGGTCGATGTCGAAGGCGTAGAGCTGGCTCAGCGCCTCGCGGCCCACCAGTTGGTGAAATTGCAACGACTCGCCCAAGGGCGTTTGGATGGTGACGCGGCGGCTCATTGCTGCACCGCATTGAGCCGATAAGACGAATTACCTAATAGCAATTCATCCAATAAGAATATTGTTTTCAAAATGAGCTTCAAGCTCACCTCCCATTGCACGTGTTCACATTTATTTTAAATGTTGATTTATCGTAAAAGCCAATGCTAAAAATTGACAAATAGACGTTTGAACAAAAAGTTCACGGCGTGAACGCTTCAGCGAGCAAAGCGGGAAACGGGGGCGACCTGAATTGCCGACCGCAATGAGGCGGCGTTAATGCGAGGAATACTTAGTATTTAAAAGATCGCCCGGAATAGCGCGTTCCGGGTGATCTCATCGGCCAAACAGGCGAAGAGCCTTCAGCCGGTAATGGGCGGGAAGAAGCCTTCCCGCCCTTGGCTTCGTCAGGCCGCCTTGCGGGCCGTGAGCCATTGGGCCGGCGCCAGCGCGGCAGCCACCACCCGCACCTCGCCGATGTGGCCGAAGAAGCCGTCGGCCCGGGCGCCGTCCCACGAGCCGCCGCCCACCACCCATGGCGAGGTGGCCGAGAGCGTGGCAAGGCCGGGCGCATTGCTGATGTTGCGCAGCACCGGCGCGCCTTCCACATACATCGTGGTGTCGTGCGACACGGGGTCGTTGACGATGGCGATGTGCACCCAGCGGTCGGCAATCACCTCGCCGGACCAGTTGGTCTTGGGCGAGCGCGTGCCGGCCGTACTCGGCACCACTTCCCACTGCACTTCGCGCAGGCTCGAAATGGCGAACAGCATCGGCGGCGCTTCAGGGTCGCCGCCCTGGTAGCCGGCCAGGTCGCCGCGCCGGCCGTCGCGCGTCATGATGTTCATCCACGCCTGCTTGTTGCTGGTCCAGCTCTTGTCGATCTTCACGAAGGCCTCGACGGTGTAGCCGTTGTCCAGCGTCTGGCCGTTGATCGGCGCCGCGGCCTCGGTGAGGAAGTAGCTCAGGCGCGGCACGTTCTTGTCGGTGTTCAGGAAGCGCACCGAGCCCGGCGCGGCCGAGAGATGGTGGCGGTCGTCGCTCCAGACGATGTCGGCGTCGGTCGCACCCACGATGCCGCCCTGGTTCAGGGTGTCGCGGCGCAGCGGGTTGTTGCCTGTGACGTCGGCGATGACGGTGCCCGGGAGCACCGGCTGGTTGACCGTGCCGCCGAAGAAGCGCCAATGCGCCAGCGTGTTCGCGACCTGGGGGTAATCGTCAGCATTCGCGGCGGGCCGCTGCACGGTGAGGTCGGGCTCCTTGTAGTTCGCGAGGATCATCGCCCTGGCCTTATCAACCAACGAGCCCTCGATGAGAGCTTCGCCCGTGCCGAAAGCCTTGTTGAAGCCCGCGAAGCGCTGCGCAAAATCCATCTCGATGACGAAGGACTCGTTGGGCGTGGTGAGCACGGCCTGGTCGAAACTGTTCAGCGTGTCGGCCGGCTTCTGCGGCACCCATGGCGAGAACGACAGCACCTTGATCTGCTTGTGGGTCAGGTCGAATTCGTAAAGGCGCATCAGGCCGTTGCCGCCCTGGTAGGCCATCTGGTAGTCGACCACCATCTCCTCGACCTTGTGGCCGAAGTCGTTGGTCTTCGTGAGATGCGCGGCGCCGTGGTGGTGGCCGTTGAGCGTCATGAAGATCTGATCGTTGTCGCGGATCAGCTTTTCCCACAGCATCTTGCCGTAGTCGGTCTCGAGCGGGCTGGTGCCGTCGGCGTCGATGTTCAGCAGCTGGTGGTTCACCAGGATCACGGGCAGCGTCGGGTTCTTTGCAATCACCTGGCGCGCCCAGGCAATGCCGGCGTCCGAGATGCGCCACGACAGCGACAGCACCATGAACTTCTGGCTCTGCGCCTCGAACACGTGGTACTCGTGAAAGCCGCTGCTGTCGCGCGCGCCGAAGGTGGTCTGGCGCTTGGCGCGCTCGGTGCCAAACCATTGGAGATAGGGCTCGTTGGCGAGCGTGCGGGTCGCATCGGTGCCGCCGTTCGGGTCGATGCCGTAGTCCACATCGTTCAACACGTCGTGGTTGCCGGCGAGCACGCTGTAGGGCAGCCTGGCGTCTTCGAGCACCTTCATCGCGGCATCGGCCACCTTCCATTGGTCGGGCTTGCCGACCTGGTCGACCACATCGCCCAGGTGAATGGTGAACGGAATGTTCAGCGCCGCGGCATTGGCGGCAATCCATTTCGTCTGCGCGGCGAAAGGTGCGCTGCCGAAGCGCTTGTCGTACTGGTCGCTCTCGGCGGCGGTGGCGTAGCGCGCGTAGAACTGCGTGTCCGGCATTACCGCGAGTGCGAAGCTCGAGATCTTCGCGGCGACCGGCGGCGGGGCCGGTGTGGGTGATGGGGCCGGCGCTGGGGCTGGCGACGGGGCAGGCACCGGCAACGGATTGAAGCCGGGCGCTCCGCCTCCCCCACCGCCGCAGGCCGCCAGCAATGCGCTGCTGCCGCCGACAGTCAGCAGGGACGCACCGAGCTTGAGAACCTGCCGGCGCGGCGGCTGGGCAGGATGGGCGGGAGAGGGTTCGGCCGGAGAAGGGGTGTGCGGCGCGCGGGCGCCGTGCGAGTCGTCAGGAGCAGACATGTCGATGGGGAGCGTTGAAAAGCGCGCAAGCGTAGGCAGGCGCGGTGACGCAGGCATTTAAGGCTCATGACACTTTGGCGCGCGCGATGCCGGCGCGCCCTTTTCTATCGCGAGGTCACACCTGGACCCGCGCGCTCCAGCTGTTCGAGCGTTATCACCCGCCATGCGCACAGGCAGCCCACCACCGCCAGCAAGGCCGCCAGCGCGAACATGGTGCGGTAGCCGAGCTCCTGCGCCACCGCGCCGCCGAGCAGCACGCCCAGCACGCCGCCAAAGCCGTAGCCGATCACCGTGAACAGCGCCTGCCCCCGCCCGCGCAGCCGTCCGGGGAAGCGGCGCGACACCACGGCAATGCAGGTGGTGTGGTGCGCCGCAAAGCTCAGCGCGTGCAGCCACTGTGCAATGACGAGCGCAGCAATCGAGCCGCCCAGCCCGGCAGTAAGGCCCAGCCGCGCCACGGCGGCGATGCCGCACACCAGCATCCAGCGCGGCATGGGCAAGAGGCCGATGAGCCGCCCCTGCAGAAAGAACCAGACGATCTCGGCCACCACCGACAGCGCCCACAGCAGCCCGATGACGCTCTTGCCGTAACCCAGCGAATCGAGGTACAGCGAGAAAAATGCATACACCGAGAAATGCGACATCACCTGGAAGAACAGCGCCGCAAAGAACCACCGCACCGCCGGAATGCGCAGCACCGGGCCGATAGGCTCCTTCACTGCGTCGTGCGCCGCGACGGGTTCGCGAATGTCCGGCAGCTTCATCGTCGCAATCAGTACGACGGCCAGCGTGCCCGCCGCCCAGGCCGGAAAGTGCTTCATGCCGAAGCGCTCGAACCACTCGCCCGCAAAGAACACCGTCACCAAAAAGCCGGCCGAACCGCACAGGCGAATGCGCCCGTAGCGCCCCCAGTCGCCGGCCACGAGCTGTGCCATGGCGGCCTCGGTGAGCGACATCATCGAACTGGTGTGGGTGAACATCACCAGCAGCACCAGCGCCAGCCACCAGGCGCCGCCATGCCACCAGAGCCCGAACGAACTGACCAGCGCCACCGCGGCACTGAAGCGCAGCAGCATCACGCGGTGGCCGGTGTGATCGCTGAGCGCGCCCCATGCGTAGGGGGCGAAAACCCGGGTAATCGACTGCACCGAGGCCAGCAGGCTGATCGTGAAAATCGGAAGCCCCAGGTCCTGGAGCCACAGCGGCAGGTAGGGGTTGAAGAAACCGATGTGCGCGAAATAGCTGGCCGACAGACCAGCAAACGCCAACAGGTGGCCGCGCCCAGCGGCCACTGGTGGCGGGGCGGACACTAGAGGAAAGACGCCTGCGGCGAGGCAGCTTCGGTCTTGTCGGCTTCGGCCTTTTGCTGCTGCACGTCGCCGCACTGCGCACGGTTGCGCAGCACATGCTCCATGACCACCAGCGCGAGCATGGCTTCGGCGATGGGCGTGGCGCGAATGCCGACGCACGGGTCGTGGCGGCCCTTGGTGACCACCTCGACCGGGTTGTTGTGGATGTCGATGGACTGGCGAGGGCTGATGATCGAGCTGGTGGGCTTGATCGCGATGCTCACTTCGAGGTCTTGCCCCGAGCTGATGCCGCCGAGGATGCCGCCCGCGTTGTTGGTGACGAAGCCCGTGGGCGTGATCGAGTCGCCATGCGTGGTGCCGCGCTGGGTGATGCTCTCGAAGCCGGCGCCGATCTCGACGGCCTTCACCGCGTTGATGCCCATCATTGCGTAGGCAATCTCGGCGTCGAGCTTGTCGAACAGCGGCTCGCCAAGGCCGACGGGCACGTTGGTCGCCGTCACGCGGATGCGCGCGCCGCATGAATCGCCGGCCTTGCGCAGGCGGTCCATGTACGACTCGAGCTCGCTCACGTCGGCAATGGGCGCGAAGAAGGGGTTGTTGGGCACGTGGTCCCAGCTCTCGAACGGAATGGCTATTTCGCCGATCTGCGTCATGCAGCCGCGAAACACCATGCCGTATTTTTCGGCCAGCCACTTCTTGGCGACTGCGCCGGCCGCCACCATGGGCGCCGTGAGCCGCGCCGAAGAACGTCCGCCGCCGCGCGGATCGCGGATGCCGTATTTCTTCCAGTAGGTGAAGTCGGCGTGGCCGGGGCGGAACTGCTGGGCGATCTGGCCGTAGTCCTTGCTGCGCTGGTCGGTGTTCTGGATCAGCAGCGCAATGGGGGTGCCGGTGGTCTTGCCTTCGTACACGCCGGAAAGAATCTGCACCGCGTCGGGCTCGTTGCGCTGGGTAACGTGGCGGCTGGTGCCGGGGCGCCGGCGGTCGAGGTCGCCCTGGATATCGGCTTCGCTCAGCGCCATGCCGGGCGGGCAGCCGTCGATCACGCAGCCGATGGCCGGGCCGTGCGACTCGCCGAAATTGGTGACCGCGAAGAGAGTTCCGAATGTGTTGCCGCTCATGGCTGGGATTATCCCTACAAAGCGGCGGCCACTCAGTCAGTCGTGTTTTCCATGCGCTTGGTGAGCGTGCCCAGCTGCAGCTCGATGGAGAAAAGCCGCTCGTTCAGCACGGCGGTCTGCAGCCGTATGGCCTCGATGATGGCCTTGGTCTGCGGGTCCGAGGTGTTTTCGGACAGTTCCGCCAGGTCATGCAGCTTCTTGCGAAGTTCGTTGCTCATGGGAGGCTCCGTTCATCGTCTCGTCGTGGAGCCTGCAGTATGGGTCTTCGTCAGCGCTCCGGCAATGCATCTGGCGGTGCCTTGGGCTGCGCGGCCTCTCCGGCGCTGCGCAGCCGCACGGCCACCAGCGCGCCCACCAGCAGCAGCACCGCCGCGCAAACTCCGGCCGTGAGCCGCATGCCATGCAGCAAGGCGGCCCGGCCTGTGTCGAGCAGTTCGGCGCCAGCGGCGCCTCCGAGTTGGCCGGCCAAGGCCACCGCCCCGCCGAGCGTGCTGCGCGCCGCCTCCACTTCAGCAGCACCCGCCAAACCGGCCGGAACGGCATCGGCCATCGTGCTGCGGTAGATGGCGGCGCCAATGCTGCCCAGAATCGCAATGCCGAGCGCACCGCCGAACTCCGAACTCGTTTCCGAGATGGCCGAGGCCACGCCTGCGCGCTCGGGCGGCGCACTGCCCACCACCAGGTCGGTGGCCAGCGTGAACACCGGCGCCAGGCCCAGGGAGGAAATGACCGCGCTGGCCACCATCCACGCTAGGCCACCTTGCGCGGGGAGCACCACGAGCATCGCGAACCCCAGGGCCGCAACGCCCAAGCCGCCGCCCATCACAAACGCAGGCCGCATGCGGCGCACCAGCGCGGACACCACCATGGAGCCGGCAATGAAGGCGGCCGCGCTCGGCACGCTCCAAAGGCCCGCATGCAGCGGCGAGAGCCCGAGCACCAGTTGCAGGTATTGCGCGTTGTAGAGAAACATGCCGAACATCACGAAGCAGGCCAGCATGTAGGCCGCCAGCGAGATGCTGAACGCCGGCAAGCGGAACAGGCGCAGGTCGATCATCGGGTCGGCCAGCCGCCGCTGCCTGCGCGCAAACGCCCACCCGAGCGCCACGCCGGCCACGATGGCCAGTGCCGACATGGCATCGGGCCCATGCTCCGCCACCTGCTTGATGCCGTAGATGGCCGCCAGCACCGCGCCGAGCGAAAGCGCCACGCTGGCCAGGTCGAGCCGCCCCGCGTTCGGGTCGCGGTATTCGGGCAGCAGGATGGGGCCGAGCACCAGCAGCAGCACCATCACCGGCACGCCGATCAGGAACACCGAGCCCCACGGAAAGAACTGCAGCAGCACGCCGCCCAGCACCGGGCCGATGACCGCTCCGGCCGAGTAGCTGGATATCCAGACGCCGATAGCCACCGTGCGCTGCCCCGGATCGAGAAACATGTTGCGGATGAGCGAGAGCGTCGACGGCGCAAGCGTTGCGCCCGCGACGCCGAGCAGCGCCCGCGTGGCGATGAGCATGTTGGCGCTGGTAGAGAACGCGGCCAGCACGGAAGCGATGCCGAACGCCGCCGCGCCGATCAAAAGCAGCCGCCGCCGGCCGATGCGGTCGCCCAGCGTGCCCATGGTGACCAGCAGCCCGGCGACGAAGAAGCCGTAGATATCGACAATCCACAGCAACTGCGAGGCGGTGGGCTTGAGGTCTTCGCTGATCGACGGAATCGCAAGGTTCAGCACCGTGAGATCCATCGAATACAGCATGCACGGCAGCGCGATGACGGCAAGCCCCGTCCACTCGCGCGCCGTTGCACGGGCCGGCGGCGGCCTGCCGGCAGACGCGTCGCGCCCGCCGGTCATTCAGCCGCTTTCGCCAACCATTGCTCGAGCTTGACCATGGCGCCCGTCCAGCCGTGCTCGTGCCCGTCGCGTGCCACCTCGTCGAAGAACTGCTCGTGCATCAGCACCAGCTCGCAGCCGTTGCCGTCGGGCTCGATCCGCACCGTGACGCGCGACTCGCGCTCCGGCGTGCTGCGCCAGGCCCAGCTGAAAACCAGCTTCCGGTTGGGCACCAGCTCTTGGTAGACACCGCTCACGTCGTGCGTTTCTCCGTCGGCGGCAAGCATGGTCACGCGAAAGCAGCCGCCTACGCGCAGGTCGACTTCGGCCAGCGGAACGGAAACGATTTCTTCCGGGCCGAACCAGGCTTTCAGCGCTTGCGGGTCGGTCCACGCGCGCCAGACTTTTTCGGCGGCGACGGGGTAGTGCCTGCGGAGGGTGAGCGAGGGTCGCTCCGTGGCGGGGGCGGCAGGTTTTGCCATTCGGTCTCCTCTTGGTGGTAGAGATAGCGGGCCAGTGCATCGAGGCGCCCGGTCCAGAATTTCTCGTAACGGGATAGCCACACGGCAGCCTCCTGCATGGGCCGCGGCGAGAGTTCGCATTGCACGACCCGGCCCTCTTTCGTGCGCGAAATCAGGCCGGCGTCTTCGAGCACCCGCAGGTGCTTCATGAAGCCGGTCAGCGACATGCCGTGCGGTTCGGCAAGCTCGGTCACGCTGAGGCTGCGCTCGCCCAGGGTTTCGAGCACGGCGCGGCGCGTCGGGTCTGAAAGGGCGGCAAAGACGGCGTCCAGCGAAACGGGATCTGAGTGAACCATATGGTTTAGTATCCTGTCGCACTCCGGGCACGTCAAGCCATCGCCGGAATCAGCCTTTTGCCGCAGATGTCTTTGGGAACGCTTTATGCGTGCTGCACCCGCGGCACAACCACCACCTGCATCACCTGCAAAGGAGCGCCCCATGCTGGACCGAACCGCTACCCAGTTCTCCCACGTCAAGCCCGGCGATACGGAGTTTGTCTCGGGCGGCCTGCGCGATTTCTTTCTCTACCGAGACCTCGGCATTGCGGAAGCCACCAACGGCAAAGTCATCGCGCACCTCGTCAAAGCCAACATGGCACCGGAAGCGGGCACCGGCTGGCACCGCCACGAGGCGGACTTCCAGATCGTGATCATGGTCAAGGGCTGGGCCCGCTTCATGTACGAAGACAAGGAAACCCTGGTCGAAGCCGGCGACGTGGTGCACCAGCGGCCCGGCATCCGGCACTTTTTGTTCGACTACTCGCCGGACATGGAATACCTGGAGATCGTCTCGCCGGCGGACTTCAAGAGCGTGGACGTCGAGCCGGTTTGCGAGATTCCGCCGCCTACGCCTTGGCCCTGACAGGCAGCCGCGGCTTTTGGTAGCGGCCGTTCAAGGAGCGACCAGCATCCCGCTGACCAGCAGCGCGGCAAACAGTCCGGCTACCGAGCGCCACGACGCCGGACGCACCTCCACCCAGCGGTACAGCACCAGCGCGGCCGCCACCGAAAGACAGAAGGTGACGGCCATGCCGAGCGCGTCGATCCACGCGGCATGCGGCCCCAGTTGCGCAACCATTGCGTTGGTGGCCAGCAGCACCGGAAAGTGAATCAGGAACAGCGAGTACGAGATGCGGCCCAGGCGCTGCAGCGGCATGGCCGCATTCGGCCGGCCTGCGAGCGCGAGCCAGTCTTGCCGCTGCGCAACCGCAATCAACAGCGCGCTTACCAAAGCGATGGCGATGCGGCTGCGCCAATCGATGGCCAGCGCGCCCGCGCCGGTCAGCGCCAGCAGCGCGATGGCGCTCTGCCAGGTGCTGTCGCGCGTGGCGCGTCCGATCCAGAACACCAGCATGCCAAGCCCATAGGCACCGAAGAAATAGAACGCGGTGTCGTCGAGATCGGCATTGCGGTTGAAAACTACCAGCGAGGCGATGGCGACCGCAAGCACGAGCGCCACGGGAATCCAGTGTTCACGCGAGGCTGCCGCCAACGACGTCGCCCTGCCCCGCCGCAACATGGCCGGCATTCCCATGAGCGTCAGCGCCAGGACAAAGAGCTGAAAGTCGATGGCCACATACCAGACGCCGGTGGAGAGCGCGTCGTAGTCCAGCAGGTCCTGCATCAGCAACCCGTGGGCGAGCAGCTGGCCGATGCTGGGCGAAGCCGGCACATCGTCGCCGCTCATCCAGGGGCGCACGAGCGCGGCCACAAGCACGCACACGGTGAGCGCGGCCAGGTAGGGCATCACCAGCCGGCCATAGCGCTGCAGGATGCGCGCCATGGGCCGGTCGACGCGCAGCACGCCGTCGGGCGCCAGGCTGGCGGCCGCCAGAAAGCCTGCGATCACCAGGAACACCTGCACGGCAAGCCGGCCGTCGTCGGCCAGCCAGCCCAGGAAATCGGGTGCCAGGGGAAACGCGCCCGCCGGCATCGCGCCATAACGCGTCAGGTGGTGCCCGACGATCACCGCGCAAGCAATGCCCTTGGCAATGTCGAGCAGCGGCATTCGCCCGCGCTGCGGGGGCTCTGCGGCGGGCGCCGGTTTATCTGCCCCGTTCAAAGCGCGAGCCGCTGCCTTGCTTCCTGGTATTCGCGCTTGAGTTTTTCGATGAACGCGGCGGCGCTGGCCACTTCGGTCACGGCGCCGATGCCCTGGCCCGAGCCCCAGATGTCTTTCCAGGCCTTGGCCTTGCTGCCTTCTCCGGCGGCGAAGTTCATGGTCTTCACGTCGCCTTCGGGCAGGTTGGCCGGGTCCATGCCGGCCTTGACGATGCTGGGTGCCAGGTAGTTGCCGTGCACGCCGGTAAAGAGGTTCGAGTACACGATGTCGTCGGAGGTGCCGTCGACAATGGCCTGCTTGTATTCATCGCTGGCACGCGCTTCTTCGGTGGCGATGAAGGCAGTGCCGATGTACGCGAAGTCGGCGCCCATGGCTTGCGCCGCGAGCACCGCACCGCCGGTCGCAATGGAGCCCGACAGCGCGATGGGGCCGTCGAACCACTGGCGGATTTCCTGTACCAGCGCAAACGGGCTCTTCACGCCCGCATGGCCGCCGGCACCGGCCGCCACGGCAATGATGCCGTCGGCGCCCTTCTCGATGGCCTTTTGCGCGAACTTGTTGTTGATGATGTCGTGCAGCGTGACGCCGCCGTAGCTGTGCACCGCATCGTTCACGTCGGTGCGCGCGCCCAGCGAGGTGATGACGATCGGCACCTTGTACTTCACGACCATTTCCATGTCGTGCTCGAGCCGGTCATTGCTCTTGTGCACGATCTGGTTGATGGCGAACGGCGCGGCGGGCTTGTCCGGGTTGGCCTTGTTGTAGGCCGCGAGCTCTTCGGTGATCTCGGCCAGCCAGTCTTCGAGCTGCGCCGCGGGGCGGGCGTTGAGCGCCGGCATCGAGCCGACCACGCCGGCCTTGCACTGCGCGATCACGAGCTTGGGGTTGCTGATGATGAACAGCGGCGAGCCGATGATGGGCAGCGGCAGGTTCGCGAGCACGGGGGGCAGCTTGGACATGTCTTCTCCGGGATGAGTTTCGGTTTTATATAAGAGGAAGGCCGTGCCGCCCGTCAGGTGGGCGACACATGGCCTTGGGTCAGAAGGCGTCGAGTGCCAGTGCGGTAACGCTTTCCGCGCCGTCGACGATGCTGTCGCGGATGCCCGGTACCTTGTTGAGGATGTGCTCGGCGTAGAAGCGCGCCGTGGCCACCTTGGCTTGCATGAAGCCGACGTCGACGCTGTGCGAGGCAAGGTCCTCGGCAATGATCAGCGAGCGTGCCAGCTGCCAGCCGGCCACCAGGTTGCCCGCCAGCATCAGGTAAGGCACGCTGCCCGCGAACACCGCATTGGGCGATGCCTTGGTCTGGCCCGCGACGAAGTCGACCACCTCGACAAACGCTTGGCGCGCGGCCTTCAGGCGCTTGAGAACCGCCGCGGCCGCCGCGCTCTCGCTCTTGGCGAGCTCGGCCTCGGTCTTCTCGATTTGCGCTGCAATGGCCTTGGCCGTCTGCCCGCCGTCGCGCGCCGTCTTGCGCCCGACGAGGTCGTTCGCCTGGATGGCCGTGGTGCCCTCGTAGATCGTGAGGATCTTGGCATCGCGGTAGTACTGCGCCGCCCCTGTCTCCTCGATGAAACCCATGCCGCCGTGCACCTGCACGCCGAGCGAGGTCACTTCCAGGCTCATCTCGGTGCTGTAGCCCTTGACCAGCGGCACCATGAATTCGTAGAACGCCTGGTTCTGCTTGCGGGCTTCCGCATCGGGGTGGTGGTGCGCCGCGTCGTAGGCGGCGGCGGCCACGCTGGCCATGGCGCGGCAGCCTTCGGTGTAGGCACGCATCGTCATCAGCATGCGCTTGACGTCGGGGTGGTGAATGATCGGCGCGCTGGCGTTCATCGAGCCGTCGACCGGGCGGCTCTGTACGCGGTCCTTCGCGTAGGCCACGGCGTGCTGGTAGGCGCGCTCGGCAATGGCAATGCCCTGCATGCCCACGGCATAGCGGGCCGAGTTCATCATGATGAACATGTACTCGAGGCCGCGGTTCTCCTGGCCGACGATGTAGCCCACGGCACCGCCGTTGTCGCCGTACTGCAGCACGGCGGTAGGACTGGCCTTGATGCCCATCTTGTGCTCGATGCTCACGCAGTGCACGTCGTTGCGCTCGCCCAGCGAACCATCCTTGCCGACGATGAACTTGGGCACCACGAACAGGCTGATGCCCTTCACGCCCTCGGGCGCGCCGGTGACGCGTGCAAGCACGAGGTGCACGATGTTCTCGGCCATGTCGTGCTCGCCATAGGTAATGAAGATCTTGGTGCCGAAGATCTTGTAGGTGCCGTCAGGCTGCGGTTCGGCGCGGCTGCGCACCAGCGCAAGGTCGCTGCCGGCCTGCGGCTCGGTGAGGTTCATGGTGCCGGTCCATTGGCCGCTCACCAGCTTTTCCAGGTACACCGCCTTGAGCTCGTCGGAGCCGGCCGTGAGCAGCGCCTCGATGGCGCCGTCGCTCAGCAGCGGGCACAGAGCAAAGCTCATGTTGGCCGAGTTGAGCATTTCGCCGCAGGCTGCGCCAATGGTCTTGGGCAGGCCCTGGCCGCCGAAGTCCGCCGGATGCTGCAGGCCCTGCCAGCCGCCCGACACGTACTGCGCAAAGGCTTCCTTGAAGCCCGGGGTGGTGGCTACCTCTCCGCCCTTGAATGACGAAGGATTGCGGTCGCCCTCCACATTCAGCGGCGCGACCACGTCCTGGTTGAAGCGCGCGCATTCCTCGAGCACCGCTTGCGCGGTTTCGAGGCCCGCGTCTTCAAAGCCGGGCAGCTTGGCGATCTCGCCGATGTTGGCCAGGTGCTCGATGTCGAACAGCATGTCCTTGAGGGGGGCGGTGTAGCTCATCTCTTGTCTCCAGATACAGCGGATACGAAAAGGGCATCGCGAACGATGCCCTCCGGCTCAGTGCGGCAATCGCGTCAGAGCGCCTTGACCAGTTCCGGCACAGCCGTGAACAGGTCGGCCACAAGCCCGTAGTCGGCCACCGAGAAGATCGGTGCTTCTTCGTCCTTGTTGATCGCGACGATCACCTTGGAGTCCTTCATGCCGGCCAAGTGCTGGATGGCGCCCGAAATGCCGGCCGCGATGTACAGCTGCGGCGCGACGATCTTGCCGGTCTGGCCCACTTGCCAGTCGTTCGGTGCGTAGCCTGCGTCCACTGCGGCGCGGCTGGCGCCGAGGCCGGCGTTGAGCTTGTCCGCCAGGGGCGTCATCACTTCGGTGAACTTCTCGGCGCTGCCGAGGGCCCGGCCGCCCGAGACGATGATCTTGGCGGCGGTGAGTTCGGGGCGGTCGCTCTTGGTGACTTCGCGGCCCACAAAGCTCGACTTGCCGCTGTCGGCCACGCCTTCAGCGGTTTCGACGGCTGCGCTGCCACCCGTGGCGGCTGCGGCGTCGAAGCCGGTGGTACGAACCGTGATCACCTTGGTGGCGTCGCTGCTCTGCACGGTGGCAATGGCGTTGCCGGCGTAGATCGGGCGCTCGAAGGTGTCGGGGCTCACGACCAAAGTGATGTCGGAGATCTGCGCCACGTCGAGCTTGGCAGCCACGCGCGGGGCGACGTTCTTGCCGTTGGCGGTCGAGGGGAACAGGATGTGGCTGTAGTTGCCGGCAATGGCCAGCACCTGGGCAGCGACGTTCTCGGCCAGGTTCTCGGCCAGCGAGGGGCTGTCGGCCACGATGACCTTGGCCACGCCGGCGATCTGCGCGGCGGCCTTGCCGGCTTCGGCGGCATTGGCTCCGGCCACGAGCACGTGCACGTCGCCGCCGCAGGCAAGCGCCGCGGTCACGGTGTTGAGGGTCGCGGGCTTGACGGTCGCGTGGTCGTGTTCGGCAATAACAAGTGCGGTCATGTTCAGATCACCTTCGCTTCGTTCTTCAGTTTGTCCACCAGCGTTGCAACATCAGGCACCTTGATGCCGGCGCCGCGCTTGGGCGGCTCGCTGACCTTGAGGGTCTTCAGGCGCGGCTTCACGTCCACGCCCAGGTCTTCGGGCTTGAAGGTGTCGAGCTGCTTCTTCTTGGCCTTCATGATGTTGGGCAAGGTGACGTAGCGCGGCTCGTTCAGGCGCAGGTCGGTCGTGATGACGGCCGGCAGGCTGAGCTGGATGGTTTCCAGGCCGCCGTCGACTTCGCGCGTCACGGTGGCCTTGCCGTCGGCGACTTCGACCTTGGAGGCGAAGGTGGCTTGCGGCAGGTCGGTCAGGGCGGCGAGCATCTGGCCGGTTTGATTGGCGTCGTCGTCGATGGCCTGCTTGCCCAGGATGATGAGCTGGGGCTGTTCCTTCTCGACCAGCGCCTTGAGCAGCTTGGCAACGGCCAGGGGTTGGAGTTCTTCGGTGGTCTCGACCAGGATGCCGCGGTCGGCGCCGATGGCCATGGCGGTGCGCAGGGTTTCCTGGCACTTGGCATCGCCGCACGAGACGGCGATGACTTCGGTCACAACGCCCTTCTCTTTCAGGCGAACGGCTTCTTCAACGGCGATTTCGTCGAAGGGGTTCATGCTCATCTTGACGTTGGCAATGTCCACCCCGGTGCCGTCGCTCTTCACGCGCACCTTGACGTTGTAATCGACGACCCGTTTGACAGGCACTAGAACCTTCATTGACTTGACTCCATTGGATTGCAAAAAGGGGGCTTCGAGGGCAACCGGTCATTCTAGAGTCCGACCTTTGCCGCCTCTGCTTTCATGGCGATTGCACTGCGGGGTAACAAAAAAGAACGATCGTGCTTTTTCGTGATTATACGGCAGCGTCGGGGGTGCCCGAAACGCCCGGCGGCAGCGACTCGACGCGCACCACGCGCTGGGGGTACGGAATGTCGATGCCCGCGCCGCGCAGGCCTTCCAGAATGGCAATGTTGATGGCCGAGCGAACGTTGTCCTTGCCCTTGTCCGGGTCCGCCACCCAGAAGTTCAGGATGAACTCGAGCCCGTCGGGCGCAAAGCTGGAGAGATAGGTCACCGGCTCGGGATCGGTCATGACGCGCTCTTGCGATTTGGCGGCCCCGCAAAGAATCGACTGGACCTGCGCCACGTCGCTGTCGTAGCCCACCACGATGCTCGTCGTGATGTTGAACTTGCGGTCCGCCATCGAAAGGTTCTCGACCCGGCTGGTGATGAGCGACTCGTTCGGCACGATGGCTTCGCGCCCGTTGCCGGCACGGATGAGCGTGTAGCGGGTCTTGATGTCGGTGATACGGCCTTCGAAGGTGTCGACCTTGACGTTGTCGCCGATGCGGATGGAGCGCTCCAGCAGGATGACGAAGCCGCTCACGTAGTTGGCAGCCAGCTTCTGCAGGCCGAAACCCAGGCCCACGCCCAGCGCGCCCCCAAGAACCGAGAGCGCAGTAAGGTCGACCCCCACCGCGGAAAGCGCAAACAGCAGGCCCACCAGCAGCAGAATGGCGCGGATCGCATTCGACGCCACCTTGCGCATCGAGAGGTCGGTCACCGCCTCCAGCAGGATGCGCTTCTCGATGGTGGCGGCAATCCACAGCGCAATCACCAGCACCAACCCGGCCGAGAGCGCGCCCTGCACGATGGTCTGCAGGCTGACGCGGGTCTTGCCGAACGCCAGCGTGATGTTGTCGAGCTCGGCCAGCACGGGCGGCAAGAGCCCGACGATCCAGAGAATGGCGGCAATCCAGGCTAGCCAGGAGATCGTGCGCTCCAGCAGCCGCACCAGGTTGGAGGCGGGAAAAACCGCCCTCATCACCCGGGCGAACAGGCGAATGACCAGGAGCGACAGGAATACCGAAACCGCGATGCGCAGCACCAGCACCGGCTGGAAGCCGGTCACCAGGCGGCGGGCGAGTTCGGTGAAAACCAGCGCAAGCAGAGGGAACAGCACGCCGTCGAAGGTGCGCTCGCCAAACCAGATCGAATCCTTGGGCTGGTCGCGCCCGAACCAGCGGCTTGCCATCCAGGCCAGGGCCACGCAAGCCACCAGTGCTGCCAGTTCAATGCCCAGGCCGCGCGCGTCGACCTGCGCCAATCGTTGTGTGAAATCGTTGAAATTCATCTCTTCGGAAAACATGGCGCCGTCTTCGCGCCCGCGGCGTTACAGATCGGCCAGGACGCGGATGTGCGCTTCCACGCTGCGCGCCAGCGCATCGAGGTTGTAGCCGCCCTCGAGCATCGAGACGATGCGCCCGCGCGAATGGCGCTTGGCCACGTCCCGAATGCGGCTCGTGATCCAGGCAAAGTCGTTTTCGGTGAGCCCCAGCTGGCCCAGGTCGTCCTCGCGGTGGGCGTCGAAGCCCGCGCTGACAAAGATCATTTCGGGCCCGAACTCTTCGAGCCGGGGCATCCAGGCGGCCTCGATCAGCTCGCGCACGTCCATGCCCTTGGTATAGGCCGGAATCGGCAGGTTCAGCATGTTCGAGGCTGGATCGTCGGTGCCGCTGTACGGATAAAACGGATGCTGGAAGAAGCCCACCATCAGCACGCGCGGATCGTTCGAAAGGATGTTCTCGGTGCCGTTGCCGTGATGCACGTCGAAATCGACCACCGCCACGCGCTCCAGGCCATGCACCTCGAGCGCATGCCGCGCCGCAATGGCCACGTTGTTCAGAAAGCAGAAGCCCATGGCCTGCTCGCGGCAGGCATGGTGCCCGGGCGGACGCACCGAGCAGAAGGCGTTGTCGACCTCGCCGGCCATCACCGCGTCGGTGGCGGCAATGGCGGCTCCTGCGGCCCGGCGCGCGGCCAGCAGCGTGTAGCGGTTCAGGATGGTGTCCGGGTCGAGCATCGCATGGGCGGGCCCGCCGGCCGGCTCGTCGGCCACCAGGCGCTGATGAAGCTCTTCAAGGTATTCGAGGTGCGCCTCGCTGTGCGCCCGGGTGATCTGGGCAAGGGTGGCCAGGGGCACGTCCCGGTGTTCGAGGGCGTCGCCCACGCCGGTCAGCAGCAGCCTGTCTTCGATGGCATCCAGCCGCTCGGGACATTCGGGGTGGCCCCGTCCCATGTCGTGCTTCCAGCAATCGCGATGTGTGAAGTAGCCGGTCTTGCCCATCTCTTTGCCGTGTCTCTGTCGTATCTAGACCTCACACAGCATGGGGCTGCGCGGTCTTACGGTATCGTTTGCATATGGATACAAATATGGACGTTGCTGCGAAGCTTGCCACTTTGCTGAATCAGCTTAACACGGTGATCGTCGGCAAAGAGGCGCAAGTGCGCGACTGCGTGGCCTGCCTGCTGGCGGGCGGGCACCTGCTCATCGAGGATGTGCCGGGGGTCGGCAAGACCACCCTCGCCCATGCGCTCTCGCACACCTTCGGCCTGCAGTTCTCGCGCGTGCAGTTCACGGCCGACCTCATGCCGGGCGACCTGTCGGGCGTGGCCATCTACGACCGCGGGCAGCAGGCCTTCGTGTTCCACCCCGGCCCGATCTTCGCGCAGGTGCTGCTGGCGGACGAAATCAACCGCGCCAGCCCCAAGACTCAGAGCGCCCTGCTCGAGGCCATGGAAGAAAAGCAGGTCACCATCGAAGGCGAGACGCGGCCACTGCCCACGCCGTTTTTCGTGATTGCCACGCAGAACCCGCAGGACCAGCTCGGCACCTTCGCGTTGCCTGAATCGCAGCTCGACCGCTTCCTGATGCGCATTTCGCTGGGCTACCCGGACCGCGCGGCCGAACGCGAACTGCTCGCGGGGGCGGACCGCCGCGAAATGCTGGCCACCCTGCCCGCACTGCTGACCGCCGGCGAACTCACGGCGCTGCAGCAGCGCGTTCAGCAGGTGCATGCCGCCGAGCCGCTGCTGAACTACGTGCAAGACCTGATTGCCGCCACGCGCTCCGGCCGGTGGTTTTTGCAGGGCCTCTCGCCGCGTGCCGGCATTGCCGTGCTGCGTGCCGCCAAGGCGCAGGCGCTGCTGGCCAACCGAAGCTACGTTGCGCCGGACGATGTGCAATCGATACTGCCGCAGACGATTGCGCACCGCCTCACGCCCGTGGGCGACGCCGGCCGCGGGGCCGTGGAACAGGTGCGCGCGATGATCGCGGACGTGCCGCTCCCGTAAAAATGAACCGTTTCGTCTGCCACCGATGATGGCATCGCTACGCTCGCGCATCGACGGCTGGTTCCTGTCGCGCCGGCCGCCGTCGGACACGCTGGAACTCACGCAGCGCAACGTCTACATCGTGCCCACGCGTGCGGGCTGGACACTGGCCGCCACGCTGCTGGTGCTGCTGATTGCGTCAATCAACTACCAGCTCAACCTGGGCTACCTGTTGACCTTCCTGCTCGCGGGCAGCGTGGCCGTGGGAATGCACGTTTGCCATGCCACGCTGCGCGGGCTGGCCATGCACCTGACGCCTCCCGATGCGCACTATGCGGGCGCCGCCGCCGTCTTCCGGGTGGTGCTGCACAACACGCGGCGCAGCGTGCGCTACGGCATCGGCATGGCCGTGCGCGGCAGCGGCCAGTGGGCCTGGACGGACGTGCCGGCCGAAGGCACCTCCACCGTCGAGATCGCGTTCAAGCCCGAAAGGCGCGGGCTCCACCCCGTGCCACCGCTCACCGCCGAAACCCGTTTTCCGCTCGGAACATTCCGCGTCTGGACGGTATGGCGGCCGGCCGCGCAGATGCTGGTCTACCCGACACCCGAAGCGCATCCGCCGCCGTTGCCGCCGGGCGAACCCCTCTCCGGACCGGCCGCGACATCCGCCGCCCTGCGCTCCCACTCGGCCGGTGAATATGACGGCCTGCGGTCGTACCGGCGCGGCGACCCGCTCAAGCTGGTGGTCTGGAAAAAAGCGGCCCGGGCGCAAGCCACGGGTTCTGAAGAACTCGTGAGCCGGGACACGCAGCAAACCCAGCGCGAGGAGCTGTGGCTCGATGCGCAAGCCACCAATCTCGCCGACACCGAGGCCCGCGCATCGCGGCTTTGCGCATGGGTGTTGATGGCGGACCGGCTGGGCGTGGACTATGGCATCCGCATCGCCGGTCGGGTGGTGCAGCCCTCGCAGGGCGAAGCCCACCGCAGAGCCTGCCTGGAGGCCTTGGCACTATGTTGAACGCCGCCCTTTCCTCCCGCAAGGAGCACCGCGCATGAACAAGTTCAGGCGCGAGATCGCGGCGCTGCCGAGGGACGCCCGGGACACGCTGTTCCTGCTCTCGGTCATTGCGCTGATCGTGTTGCCGCAGGCCGAGAACCTGCCGTGGTGGTGCACCGCCATCACCGCGATGGTCCTGGTGTGGCGCGGCACGCTGGCAGTCGACGCCCGCCCGCTTCCAAGCAAATGGTGGCGCGCCGGCCTGCTGGTGCTGGCGGTAGCCGCCACCTTCGCCACCCACCGCACCCTGCTCGGCCGCGACCCGGGCGTGACGCTCGTCGTTATCTTGCTGGCGCTCAAGACGCTGGAACTGCGCGCACGAAGAGACGCCTTCGTGCTGTTCTTCCTCGGCTTCTTCGCGATGCTGACGAACTTCTTCTACTCGCAGTCGCTGATGACGGCGTTCACCATGCTGCTCGCGCTGCTGGGCCTGCTGACCGCACTGGTCAACGCGCACATGCCGGTGGGCAAGCCGCCGCTGATGCAGGCCGCCCGCACCGCCAGCTGGATGGCCCTGCTGGGCGCGCCGATCATGCTTGCGCTGTTCCTCCTGTTCCCGCGCTTCGCGCCGCTGTGGGGTACGCCCAGCGACGCCATGGCAGGCCGCACGGGGCTGTCGAACACCATGCGCGTGGGCACCATCGCCGAACTGGCGCTCGACGACAGTATTGCGGCGCGCATCAAGTTCGACAACGACCGTGCACCGCCCCAAAGCCAGATGTACTTTCGCGGCCCGGTGCTGACGCAGTTCGACGGGCGCGAGTGGACCGCACTGCCCCCGTGGGCGCGTGGCGCGCAATCGTCGGCCAACCTGCGCACCAGCGGTGCTCCGGTGCGCTACGAGATCACGCTTGAGCCCAACCATAGGCCCTGGCTGCTCACGCTCGATGCCGCGCAAAGCGCCCCCGAGGCGCCGGGTTTCGAAGTGACGGGCACGCCCGACCTGCAATGGATCGCGAACCGGCCGGTTTCCGACCTCGTGCGCTATCGCGCCGAAAGCTACACCCAGTTCCTGAGCGGCCCGACTCGGCAAACCGGCGCGCTGCGGCCTTACCTGGCCCTGCCGCCCGGCCTGAACCCGCGCACCGCAGCGCTCGCTGCGGAAATGCGCGCCCAGCCCGAGCTCGCCAATGCCGATACCGCCGCCTTCGTGCGCGCCGCGATGCAACGGCTGCGCACCGGCGGCTACACCTACACACTGGAACCCGGCGTGTATGGCGCCAACACGGCCGACGAGTTCTGGTTCGATCGCAAGGAAGGTTTCTGCGAACACATCGCCTCGGCCTTCGTGGTGCTGATGCGCGGGCTGGGAATTCCGGCGCGCATCGTGACCGGCTACCAGGGCGGCGAACTCAACAGCGTCGACGATTATTGGGTGCTGCGCCAGAGCGATGCGCACGCATGGACCGAGGTCTGGCAGGAAGGCATGGGTTGGGTGCGCGTGGACCCGACCGCGGCCGTATCGCCTGGCCGGGTTGGCCAGTTCCAGCGGCTTGCACCGCAGCCGGGCCTCTTTGCCGGCGCCATCGGCGCGATGAGCCCCACGCTCGCACAGAACGTGCGCGCCGCCTGGGAAGCGGTGAACAACAGCTGGAACCAGTGGGTGCTCAACTACACCCAGAGCCGCCAGCTCAACCTGCTGAAAAGCATCGGCTTCGAAGCCCCAAGCCTCGAAGACCTGGCCTATGTGCTGCTCTATCTGCTGGTGGGCGCGAGCCTTGCCGGCGCGGCCTGGACGCTGTGGGAACGCAGCCAGCACGACCCGTGGCTGCGCCTGCTGGGCCAGGCACGCACGCGGCTCGCGAAAGCCGGGCTCAAGGTGCCCGAAACGGCGCCACCACGCCAGATCGCTGCACAGGCCGAGGCGCGCTTCGGCCCGGCAGCCGGCGCGGTGCGCGACTGGCTGCTGAAGCTGGAAGCCCAGCGCTATGCCAAGGCCTCCCCTGCTTCGCTGGCGGCCCTGCGCGGCGAGTTCCGCCGGCTGAACTGGTCGGCGTTGACTCCCCCGCGCTGAACACCGGCGCCGGAGTCCACTGAGTCCACCTTGGGCGGGCGGCACAATCGCCCCATGCGATCTTTTTTTCCTGCGCCCTTCCGCGCCGCCTCCATTGTCCTCCTGGCCGCCTGCTGCGCCTGGTCCACGGGGGCACAAGCCCAGAAAGCGTCCGGCGCCCGCAGCGCGAAGACGGTGACCGGCAGCACGCCCTATGCCACGCGCGAGGACGCCATGCGCTTTGCCGACGAGGTGGCCGAGCGCCGCGGCCTGGACCGCGAATGGGTGCGCGCCACCATCGGCAGCGCACGCTTCCTGCCGAACGTGCCGCGCCTGATGCTGCCCGGCCCCGTGGGCTCGGTAAAGAACTGGCAGGTCTATCGCAGCCGCTTCATCGATGCCACCCGCATCGCGGCGGGCGTGCGCTTCTGGCGCAACAACGCCGACACGCTCGCGCGGGCCGAGCAGGTGTACGGCGTGCCGCCCGAAATCATCGTGGGCATTGTGGGCGTCGAGACCATCTACGGCCGCAACATGGGCAACTTCCGTGTGATCGATGCGCTGGCGACGCTATCGTTCGATTTTCCGCAGGCGCACCCGCGCGCGGCTGAACGCGAAGCCTTCTTCCGCGGTGAACTCGAGAGCTTCTTGAGCACCGAAAGCCGCACCTCCGAAAACCCGCTGGTGCCCGTGGGCAGCTATGCCGGTGCCATGGGCATGCCGCAGTTCATGCCGAGCAGCATCGCCAAGTACGCGGTCGACTTCGACGGCGACAACCGCATCGACCTGGTGGATAACACCGCCGACGTGATCGGCTCTGTCGCCAGCTACTTCAAGGCCTTCGGCTGGACGCCGGGCATGCCAGCCATCTACCCGGTGCATTTTGAAGAAGAGCGCCTCAAGAAGCCGCTGCTCCTCGCGCCGGACATCCTGCCCACCTTCAGCATCGACAGCTTCGTGGCCGCCGGCGCGGTGCCCGAAGGCGATGGCCTGCGGCACAAGGGGCTGCTGGCGCTGATCGAGCTGCAGAACGGCGCCGACGCATCGCCGACCTATGTGGCCGGCACTCGCAACTTCTACGTGATCACGCGCTACAACTGGAGCAGCTACTACGCAATGTCGGTGCTCGACCTTGGCCAGGAGGTCAAGGCCGCCATGGAGCAATGACCCCGTGACGCCCGAGGCGCTGCTGGACAACTGGAGCGCCGCGTGGCGGGCACTTGGCATGGCCAACGCCGACGAAGCGCTGTGCATCGAACTGCAGCGCCGCTACAGCGAGCCGCAGCGCCACTATCACACCATGCAGCACCTGTGCGAATGCCTCGCGTGGTTCGAGCAAGAGAAAGAACTGGCCGAGCGCCCCGGCGAAGTGGCGCTCGCGCTGTGGTTCCACGACGCCATCTACGACGTGCATGCGCACGACAACGAGGCTCGCAGCGCCGATTGGGCGCGCAGTGCGATGCTCGAGCGTGGAGCGGCTAAAGAAGCGGCTGAGCGCGTGCATGCACTGGTCATGGCCACCCGGCACGACGCAGTACCCGAAGGCCGCGACGCCGAACTGCTGATCGATATCGACCTGTCGATTCTCGGTGCCGAGCGCGCGCGGTTCGACGAGTACGAACGGCAGGTACATGCCGAATACGCCTTTGTGCCCGACGAAATTCGCCGGCCGCGCCGCCGCGCGATCCTGCAGCGCTTCCTCGAGCGAGAGGCGATCTACACCACGCCGCGGATGCATGGGCTGCTCGAGGCACGGGCGCGTGCCAACCTCGTCCGGTCGATCGCAGCAGTGGATTGACCTGCCCGGCTGCGGCCAGACCGCGGTGCTTCAGGCCGGCACCAGCCGCCACCATTCGGAGCGCGGCTTTTCGCTGTTGCGCTCTTCTTCCACGATGCCGACCAGCAAGCCGGCACTTCCCGCGCCTGCTCGCGAAAGCCGCAGCAGCTGCTCCGGATCGCGGCACAGTGCAAAGCTCGCGTCGCCTTGCCATTCAAGGCAACGGCCCACCTCCGCCAGCATCAGCGCGGACTGGCTCTGCATGAAGGTGAACGGCATCAGCATGCCCGCATCGAGCTGGGCCAGCGCCGCATGCGTCGCTCCCCAGGCGCCGCGCATGCTCGACACGCGCAGCCGCGCACCGGCGGGCAGGGCCGCCTCGCCCGCCTCGTCGAGGCAGCGGCGTGCACCGTACATTGCAAGCTCGGTCCACAGGCCCACACGCCGCGGCCGGCGGCCGAGCCGGTGCGCCAGCTGGTCACGCCAATCCGCCGGCAGCGGATCGGCGGTGAAGTGCGCGGCGATGCGCCATGCCTGTTCGAGATGGGTGCTCATGCCGCGCAGTCCTGCAGCACCAGCGACGTATGCCCGCCGCCGAATCCGACCACGTTGAGCAGCAAGTTGCGCAGCCTGGCCGGAGCCTGTGTGCTCAATGCAATGCCGAGTTCGCTGTCGATGGCATAGCCGACAGAAGGCCAGGCGCCGGCTTCGATGCAGCCAAGCAGCAAGGCGAGTTCGGCCGCGCCGGAGGCGCCCAATGTGTGCCCGATCAGCGACTTGAGCGACACCAGCGGCGGCAGCGCGTCGAAGACCTGCTTCAGCGCCTCGGCCTCGATCGCGTCGTTGACCGGGCTTCCCGCAGCCTGCACTTTTATCAAGTCGATGTCCTGCGCTCCAAGGCCGCTGCGCGCCAGGGCTTCCTGGCACATGGCGATCACCGCGCTGGTTTCGGTGCCCGAAGGGTTGCGCCCGTCGACCACGTTGGAACCCCCCGCAATCCGCCAGCGCCCAGGGCGCGAGCTAAGGCGCAGCGCGGCCACCGCCTCACCGAGCACCAGCCCGTTGCGCTCGGCACCGAAAGGCTGCGCCCTATCGGGTGAGAGCAGTTGCATCGCGCCGAAGCCAGCCACGGTGAAGCGGTTGCCAAGCTCGGCGCCGATCACCAGTGCCTCTTCGGCTTCGCCGCTTCGAATAAGGTCGCAGCCTGCGAGCACGGCATTGATCGCGGAGGTGCAAGCTGTCGAGACGGTGAACACCGGCCCCTGCCAATCGAGCGCACCGGCCACGAGCCCGGCAAAGTCCTGGAGATCGCCGCCCAGGCGCAGGTCTTGCACCTCGTGCTCCATGAGGCCGATGTCCAGGGATGACGATGCAACCAAGAGCGGACATGAACGCCCTGCTCCCTCGTCCACTTGCGCCGCCTGCGCCGCCTGCGCCGCCACGCTTCGCACGATGCGCTGCAGCCGCTCGATCCAGCTGCCATCCTGCGGCGGCAGCGTGTAGACGGGCCACTGCACGCTTTCCGAGACCGCCACCATCGTGGGCGGCACGCCCCCGCGCGCAACTGCGGCCACGGAGGACGAGAGATCGCTGCCGAGCGCGCAGGCCAAGCCCATGCCGGCGAGATACACGCTCTCAGCGGTCATCAGACAGCCTTCGCGCTTCGCACTGCGGCGCGAGCTTGCTTGGGGCGACCCGGCGCGGCGCTCATAGGTGCACCCTTGGCGCTGCGCGCCTTCCCGCCAAGCGGGAGCCAGCTTGCTTGGGGCGGCCCTGCGCAGCGCTCATGCCTTGCCCGCTTGCACCAGGTGGTTCGCCAGATGCGCGATGGAAGTGAGTGCGCGGCGCGTTTCCTTGCTGTCGGGCATGCGCACGCCAAAACGCTGCTGGATCGTCATCGACACCTGCAGCGCGTCGAGCGAGTCGAGGTCGAGCCGGGCTTCGGGGCCGAACAGCGGTTCGTCATCGCCAAGGCCGCCCGGAGGCGCCTCTTTTTCAACGGCCTCGAGCACCATGGTCTTCAGGCTGGCAATGAATTCGGCGGAAACGGAATCGGTCACGATGCGGGCCTGCGAAACAAGAAGACGGCGAGCAAGAACATGGCGGCCGCAAACAGCACGAGCCGGCCGACCTGCGGCAGGGTGTCGGCCACGCCGCCACCGCGCAACAGTACGGTAAGCAGCGCCTCCAGCCCCCAGTTCATCGGGGAAATTTCGACCAGCCGCTGCATGAAGCCCGGCATGACGAACTTCGGCACCATGATGCCGCCGGCCGCCGCCATGAGCACGTTGACCATGGGCCCAATGGTCGCAGCCTGCGCATGGCTGCGAACCGCGCAGGCCAGTGCGAGCGACAGGCTCACCGCGGCCAGGCTCACGGCCGCGAGCGCAACCACCAGGGCGCCCCAATCGATACCGGCAAGCGAAAGCGCATCGCCGCCGATCAAGGGCATCAGCCAGATGCCGGCAGCAAGCATCAACACGGCCTGCAGCGCATTGACTCCAAGATAGGGCAAAGCTTTGGACATCAGCAGCATGAAGCGCGACACACCCAGGCTGCGCAGCCGGCCCAGCGCGCCCGAACTGCGCTCCTGCACGAACAGGCTGGAGAGCGATGCCACCACGAAGAACATGCCGAACACCAGCCATGCCGGCACGTTCTGCTGCACCGATGTGGGCCGCGGCCCGGCGGTGGAATAGCGCTCGGCATTCACCAGCGCCTGGATCGAGGCGCCCGGCGGCGGACCCGAGGTGCCCGGCACTGCAAGCGCCAACCGAGCCTTCAGTTCGCCGGACGCGCCGACGAGTTCGGCGCGCAAGGCATTGAACAGGTTGGCGTCGATGCCCGGCTCGGTCAGCAAACGGACGTGCGCCTTGGTCGAGAGCGCGGCCGATTCGAGCTCCGCCGAAAGGCCCGGCTCCAGCACGATGACGTACTTGAGCGCGCCGCTGCGCAATCGCGCCTCCCAGTCGGCACCGAGCGCCTGCGGCGCACCGTGGCTGCGCTGCCATATCTGCTGCAGCCATTGCGCCGGCGTTTCGGTGTCGCGCATGTCCACGGCGTAGCTGAGCTCGGCCAGAGGCGGGCGGTAGATGTCCTTGAGCGTGAGCGACATCAGCACGATGAAGACCATCGGCATCAGAAACAGCGCGGCCAGCCCGTGCATGTCGCGCACGAGTGCCAGCAGTTCCTTCTTGATGAGCGCGAGGAGCATGGTGTGTTCAGTCGCGCAAGGAACGGTGGGTGAGCGCCATGAAGAGCTGCTCCAGATCGTGGCGCCCGAACTCCGCGTGGCGCACCTCGATGCCTTCGGCCTCGAGCGTCGCCAGCACCGGACCGGGCCCGGTGCCTTCGTGCAGGTGCACGCGCCAATGCACGCCCCCAGGCTCCACCGTTCCAAAGCGCGAGAGCATGGCCTCGTCGAGCCCGTCGGCCGCGAGCGTCAGAAGCATTGCGCTCTTCGACAGCAGCTCTTCGAGCGAGCCTTCGCGCAGCACTCGGCCATGGTCAAGAATGGCAACCCGGTCGGCGATGGCCTCGATCTCTTCCATGTAGTGCGAGGCATAGATCACTGCGGCGCCCTGCTGCGCCAGGCTCTTGATGGCATCGAGAATGAAAGCGCGCGATTGCGGATCGACGCCCACGGTGGGCTCGTCGAACAGCATCAACTCAGGCTCCGGCAACAGCGCAATCGCAAGGTTCAATCGGCGTTTCAGGCCACCCGAGAGCCGCTCGGCCCGCACACCCGCGAACTGCTCAAGCTGCGAAAAGCGCGTGCAGGCTTCGATGCGCGTCTTCTTGCGCTCGCCAGAAAGTCCACCTGCCGCGGCAAAGCATGCGAGGTTCTCGGCCACGGTGAGCATGGGGTAGAAGGCCTGGTCCTGCGGGGCGACGGCGATGCGGGTTGGCGTCTTTGCCCTGACCTGTTGAAGCGGCTGGCCGTCGATGTGGATTTCGCCCGACTGCACTGCCAGCGCACCCGACAAGTGCGAGATCAACGTGGTCTTGCCTGCGCCGTTGGGGCCGAGCAAGCCCATCACCGAACCCCTGGGAACCGCGAGCGAGACTTCGGCCAACGCGGATGCGTCTGCATGCGGGTAGCGGTAGCTGAGGTTCTTCAGTTCGAGCATGTGGTTGTTGCTCGTTGGGGGCGCTGTTGTTTGGGGCGCTGCTGTTCCAGGGCTTGTGCAAAGGCCACCGGGTACTCCCCTCCGCGAATGTCCCCCGGGCTTCGCCCTCCTCCTTTATTTCGGTGCGTGGAGCACCCGATGCCCTGTGCACTTGGGCACGCCCGTGGTGCAACGCTGATCGACGACTGCTCTGCCCAACGCACCCGCTGGCGGGGTGCCTTGCGCAGCGAAATAAAGGAGGAGGCCGCAGGCCGGGGGACATTCGCGGAGAAAGGTACCCCGTCGGCGGGTGCGCGCCCTGAACGCCCCAGATCAAACTCAACACGGCAAGCAGAAAGCCAGTGCGTCATCTCAAGCAACAGCAGTCTTCAAATCTCGAAAGAAGGCCTCTTCCTGCTGCGCCTGCTCCCGCAGCTTGCCAGCCAGCGCGGCAGGATCGACCGGCTCGCGCCCCTTCACCATGCGCGCCGCCTTGAGTGCGAAAGCGCGCCAGCCGTCGCCGATGGCGATGAGCCGTTCGGACATCTGCTGCAGCTGCGGCTTGTCGAGCAGTACCGCGGCCTCTTGCAGAAAGCCGGCGTAGATAAAGCGGAAGCCTGCCCCGCCGGTACCGATTTCTTCCTGCATGCGCACCACGTGGCCGATGAAGTCGACGCTGCGCGGATCGGCCGGGGAAAGCTTCTGCATGCGGTTGGCCAGCGTGCGCATGCCGCGCACGCCGACGATGGGAATGGGCGCCAGCATGTTGCGCACGGTCTTGCGGATGGCCTTTGTGACCGAGGCCGCATCGACCGTCTTGCGCTCGATGGCCTGCGGGTAGTACATGAGGCCCTTGGGCGCGAGCACGCCCTTGGCGAAGCGCGCGCGCGAAAGGTCGGCGCTGGCGCAACGTACCGGCTCTTCGAACACTGGGTCGCTGATCAGGTAGTCGTCGCCTTCCTTGCCGTACACCAGCAGGTTGTGCGCGTTGAAGTGAAAGCGCATGTTGGGCGGAAAGTACGGCAGCCAGTAGACCGAGGTCTGCAAGCCCACGAGCTGCCCGTCGGCCAGGAGTGCGTCCAGGCGCTGTGCGCCGGCTTCCGGGCTGCTAAAGGTCTCGAAGCGGAAGCGCGCGGCCATCGGCGACAGCAAGCCCTTGATGATGGCCTTGGGCGGCATGCGGTACGAGATGAGCGGCAACCCCGACAACTTGATGAACGGCAGGTAGGCGAACGACAAGGCCGACGACAGGCCGAGCGCCATGCTCTCGGTCATGGGCACGCCGTGGTGGCGCATCAGGTTCGAGATGACGCCGCTTTCGCAATGCGCCGCTTGCTGGTGTTTGAATTTCACGGCAGGCCTTGCAAGGTGGAAACGGGCAGGCCCAGCGCCTCGGAGTAGCGCGCCAGGTGCTTCGCGGGCAGCGCCGCGAAATGCTTGGGCTTCAGGTGGCGCCGCACGCGCCATTGCCAGAAGCCGCTGGTCTGCGAGAGCAGTGCCACGTCCATGCGGCGCTCGTACATCCAGTATTCGAGCGGAGACGCGAGCCCCTGGGTCACTCGCTCCTTCGCGGCCTGCGCCTGTTCGACGAGCACGTCAACTGCGTGGCTGGTGACGATTTCTTCCGCCTCCCAGCCGCGCGAGCGCGTGGTGACCACGCGGCCCTGCGCATCGCGCGCGTACATGAGCTTGGCGTGGCCATCGAGGGTGGCGTTGCCTTCTTGCGGAACGGCGTCGAGGTCCATGGCTAGATGGCTTCCAGGTAGATGAAGCCGCTGGAGAAGCGGCCGCTTTCGGGCACGAACATCAGCAGCTTGTGGCCGGGCTTGATGCGGCCCGAACGGAACAGCTCGTCGAGCATGATGTAGGGCGATGCCGAGCCGGTGTTGCCCTTGGTCGCGAGATTGCTGAACCAGCGCTCGCGCGGAATGGCAAAACCCATCGCCTCCAGGCATTGGCTCACAGGCTCGATGAAGTAGCCGGACGAGAGATGCGGCAGGAACCAGTCGACATCTGAAGCCTTCAGGCCGCGCTTCTCGATGATGGCCGCCAGCGGCTCGCCCAGCGTGGCGCGAACAATGTTCTCGTTGAGCAGGCGCACGTCCTGCTTCACGGCAAAGGTCGACTCGCGCTGCCAGTCTTCGGGCGCGGTGCGCGCCCAGCCGTCCAGGCCGCCTTCGGGGTTCTTGTCGGCGCCTGCATACATGCACACTGGCAGCTCGTGCGCGGCGGAAGACAGGTCGATCCACTCCACGCGCAGCGACAGCGGGCCGCGCGGCTCGCGCTCGAGCAGCACGGCGCCGGCACCATCGGAAAGCATCCAGCGCAGAAAGTCTTTTTCAAAAGCGATTTCGGGCCGTTCCTCGAGCGCCTGCAGCTTGTGCTCCAGCTCGGCCTCGAAGCGGGAGCCGCGCATCACGGCCGAGGCCAATTCCGAGCCCGTGGCAACCGCACGGCGGGCGTCGCCTGAACGCACCGAAAGCCAGGCGTGCTTGAGCGCCGTGGTGCCCGCCAGGCAGATGCCCGCGCAAGCCACCACTTCGAGCCGGGGCCAGCCAAGCTCGCCGTGCACCATGACCGCGTGGTTGGGCATCAGCTGGTCGGGAAGCGAAGTGCCGGTCACCAGGCAATCGACCGGCCCGATGTCGTCGCCCAGCGCCCGGATGGCCGAAGCGGTGAGCTGCGCGTTGCTCATGGCGAGCTCGCCGGTGGCCCGGTCGATCGCGTAATGCCGCGACTGGATGCCGTTGCTGCGAAGAATCAGCCGCCGCGCGCGCGAAGCCTTGCCGCCGATGCGACCGAGAACGTCTTCGATGTCTTCATTGCTGACCGGGGAAAAGGGCAGAAAGGCGGCAGTGCGGGTCAGGAAGACATCAGTCGTCATAGCGGGGAGAACGGTCCGTGGCCGAGCCCGACGGGCGCTCGAAATGAGCTGTCATTTTAGTCAGCCACCCCTTGAACAGCGGCCGCAGCAGCGCCTGGAGCGTCAAGCTCACAGGCACGACCGTGACAATGAGCACGAGGAGGAAGGCCACGTACAGCAGCAGCAACGGCTTGCGCTGCCACGCGCCCGGCCGCCCCGCGGCCATGATCAGCTTGCCCCAGAGAAAAAAGCTGCGGGTGCCGGCCTTTTCGCTGATCAGGAGCTTTGCATTCGCCTGAACGGCCCCCAGGCCGTAGAGCAGTGGCTGCGATCCGCGTTCGAGATCGTTGTGCAGCGCCTCGCGCAGCGCGCGGCCAAAACGGCCGGCACCGCGGATCTGCCCTTCGCTGAGGCCGGCGTCGGGCATGCCCCAGAAACCGCGCTTGCGGCCCCAGATCAGCCAGGCCGGCGTGGTGAAGAAGGTGGCCAGCGTCGGGCCGGGGTCGGTCAGCACCACGTTGTCGATCAGGCGGGCGCCGACGGCGTCGAGCAGGCCCTTGAGCTTTTCGTGCGCCAGCAGCCACATGTTGCGGCAGGCGATCACTGTAACGACGGGCTTGCCCTGCAGCAGTTGCGCTGCCAGCGGATGCTTCAGGAAGGCGACGATCGGCTGCGACGGCGCCAGGAACCAGACCTGGTACGGCAGGATGACCAGGTCGAAGTGCTCGTCCCCTGTGAGCGAAAGCGGCGCCAGCGGCGGCGGCTTCAGGTGCGCCGACTCGGGAAAGGCGTCGAAGAAGGTCAGGAAGGGCCAGGGAAACGGAAAATCCGCCAGCGGCCGCAGCGTTTCGACATGCACGGAGATTCCCGGATCGGTTCTGAGCGGCGCAACGATCTGCTCGGCGACGCTGCCGAGCTGGCCGGTCTGCGAATAGTGAATCACCAGGACACGTTTGGGGCGCGCGGCGGGGCTGGAAATGCTTGAAGTCACTTGCTGGGGCGAAACGAGGGCCGTCGAATGTAAGCCAACCGTACGCCAGGCGCATCTGCCATTGGTCATGCCGTCGCGCCGATCCCACGAATAGACGAAAAAAAGCCGCGCCTTTGGGGCGCGGCTCTTGAGAGGGCCAGAAAGAACGCTGAAGGGTCAGCGCACCTTGCCTTCCTTCCAGGCCGTGAGCAGCTTGTTGTACTCGATGGTTTCACCCTTCGGCTTCTCGTTGGCCAGCTTCTTCCAGGGGGCGTGCTGGTCGCTCAGCCACTTGGCGGGGTCGCCCTTCGGGTTGAGCTTGGGCGCGCACTTGTCCATGCCTGCGCGCTCCAGGCGGGCCATCACGTCGTCCATCTCGTCGGCCAGCGTGTCCATTGCCTTCTGCGGCGTCTTCTCGCCGGTGACGGCCTCGGCCACGTTCTTCCACCAGAGCTGGGCCAGCTTCGGATAGTCGGGCACGTTGGTGCCGGTCGGCGACCACGCCACGCGCGCCGGGCTGCGGTAGAACTCGACCAGGCCGCCCAGCTTGGGCGCCATGTCGGTCATCGCCTGCGACTTGATGTCCGATTCGCGGATGGGCGTCAGGCCCACGACGGTCTTCTTGAGCGACACCGTCTTGGAGGTGACGAACTGCGCGTACAGCCAGGCTGCCGCGGTCTTGTTCTCGTCATGGCCCTTGAAGAACGACCACGAACCCACGTCCTGGTAGCCGTTCTGCATGCCCTGCTTCCAGTAGGGGCCGTTCGGTCCCGGGGCCATGCGCCACTTGGGCGTGCCGTCGGCGTTGACCACCGGCAGGCCCGGCTTGACCATGTCCGCCGTGAAGGCCGTGTACCAGAAGATCTGCTGCGCGATCTGGCCCTGGGCGGGCACGGGGCCGGCTTCGCCGAAGGTCATGCCGGTGGCTTCACGCGGCGCGTACTTCTTCATCCAGTCCACGTACTTGGTCAGCGCATACACCGCCGCCGGCGAGTTGGTGGCGCCGCCGCGCGACACGGCCGCGCCCACCGGCGTGCACTTGTCGTCGGCCACGCGAATGCCCCACTCGTCGATCGGCAGGCCGTTCGGAATGCCGACGTCCGCGGTGCCGGCCATCGAGAGCCATGCATCGGTGAAGCGCCAGCCCAGCGACGGGTCCTTCTTGCCGTAGTCCATGTGGCCGTAGATCGGCTTGCCGTCAATGGTCTTCACGTCCACGCTGAAGAACTCGGCGATGTCCTCGTAGGCGCTCCAGTTGAGCGGCACGCCCAGGTCGTAGCCGTACTTGGCCTTGAACTTTTCCTTCAGGTCGGGGCGGTCGAACAGGTCGGCGCGGAACCAGTACAGGTTGGCAAACTGCTGGTCGGGCAGCTGGTAGAGCTTGCCGTCGGGCGCGGTGGTGAACTTGGTGCCGATGAAGTCGGCAACGTCGAGGCCGGGGTTGGTGAACTCCTTGCCCGGACCGGCCATGTAGTCGGTCAGGTTCATCATCTTGCCGTAGCGGTAGTGGGTACCGATCAGGTCCGAGTCCGAAATCCAGCCGTCGTAGATCGACTTGCCCGACTGCATGGAGGTCTGCAGTTTCTCGACCACGTCGCCTTCCTGGATCAGGTCGTGCTTCACCTTGATGCCGGTGATTTCCTCGAAGGCGCGGGCCAGCGTCTTCGACTCGTATTCATGCGTGGTGATGGTTTCGGAGACCACGGAGATCTCGGTCACCCCCTTGGCCTTGAGCTTTGCCGCGGCATCGACGAACCATTTCAGTTCTTCGGCCTGCTGCGTCTTGCTGAGCGTCGACGGCTGGAATTCGCTGTCGATCCACTTGGCCGCCGCATCGGGCGCCGCCGGTGCCGCCGCCGGGGTGGCCGCGGCGGGCGCCGCTGCCGGAGCCGGTGCCGGGGTACTTGCCGGAGCCTGGGCCGCAGGCTCGTCCTTCTTTCCGCAGGCCGACAGTGCCAGCACCATAGCGGCCGCGAGCGCGGTGTAGCGCAACTTCATGGTTTATCTCCTCGTTCCTTCGCTTCCCCGTGTGCGGCTGTATTCACCTCGGCCCCGGGGAAGCACCGGGCCGAATTGCCGGAGTACGCGAGCTAGCCCTTGCGCATGATCAGCGCGAGCACCAGCATCGAAAACACAAAGCCGATCCAGATCGACGGCTCGGCCTGCAGCGTCATTGCAGACTTTGCCCATTCCGCAAGGCCGATGTAGATCAGGTTGATATAGGCCGCCGAGAGCAGCCCGATGAACAGGCGGTCGCCGCGCGTGGTCTCGATCGGCAGCCAGCCGCGCCGCAGCGTGGTGGGCGACTTGATCTCCCACACCGTCATGCCGACCAGCATGAGCGCGATGCAGATGAAGAACACGGCCACCGGAGTGGTCCAGGACATCCAGGCAAACATTTCAGACTCTCCCCATCGCAAAGCCCTTGGCGATGTAGTGCCGCACGAACCAGATCACGATGGCACCCGGCACGATGGTGAGCACGCCGGCCGCCGCAAGCGTAGCCCAGTCCATGCCCGAGGCGCTCACGGTGCGCGTCATGGTTGCAACAATCGGCTTGGCGTTGACGCTGGTCAGCGTGCGCGCCAGCAGCAGCTCCACCCAGCTGAACATGAAGCAGAAGAACGCCGCCACGCCCACGCCGGCCTTGATCAGCGGCAGAAAAATGCGGATGAAGAACTTCGGAAAGCTGTAGCCGTCGATGTAGGCGGTTTCGTCGATCTCGCGCGGAATGCCGCTCATGAAGCCTTCCAGAATCCACACGGCCAGCGGCACGTTGAACAGCAGGTGCGCGAGCGCCACACCCAAGTGCGTGTCCATCAGCCCCACGGTGCTGTAGAGCTGGAAGAACGGCAACAGGAACACCGCGGGCGGCGTCATGCGGTTGGTCAGCAGCCAGAAAAAAACGTGCTTGTCGCCCAGGAACGAATAGCGCGAAAACGCATAGGCCGCCGGCAGCGCCACGGTCAGCGAGATCACCGTGTTGATGCCCACGTAGATCAGGCTGTTGATATAGCCCGAGTACCACGAAGCGTCGGTGAAGATGCGCGTGTAGTTGGCCCAGGTGAACTGCTGCGGAAAGAACGAGAAGCTCGAAAGAATTTCGGCATTCGTCTTGAAGCTCATGTTGACCATCCAGTAGATGGGCAACAGCGCGAAAAGAATGTAGAGCAGCAGGAAGATGCTGCGCTTGCGGAATCTGCGCTCGTTCATTGCTCCACCTCCGCCTTCTGGGTACCGACGCGCTGCATCCAGTTGTAGAGGATGAAGCACAGCAGCAAAATAATCAGGAAATAGATCAGCGAGAAAGCCGCCGCCGGGCCCAGGTCGAACTGGCCGACCGCCTTCTGCGTGAGGTACTGGCTCAGGAACGTCGTCGCATTGCCGGGCCCGCCGCCGGTCAGCACGAACGGCTCGGTGTAGATCATGAAGCTGTCCATGAAGCGCAGCAGCACCGCAATCATCAGCACGCCGCGCATCTTGGGCAGCTGGATGTAGCGGAACACCGCAAACTTGCTGGCGCCGTCGATGCGCGCGGCCTGGTAGTAGGCATCGGGTATCGAGCGCAGGCCCGCAAAGCACAGCAGCGCCACCAATGGGGTCCAGTGCCACACGTCCATCATCAGCACGGTGAGCCACGCGTCGGTGGCGTCGCCGGTGTAGCTGTAGTTGATGCCCATCTTCTGCAGCGCATGGCCCAGGAGCCCGATGTCGGCGCGGCCATAGATCTGCCAGATGGTTCCGACCACGTTCCAGGGAATGAGCAGCGACAGCGCCACCACCACCAGCACCGCCGACGACTTCCATCCCGTGGCCGGCATCGAGAGCGCGAGCGCAATGCCCAGGGGAATCTCGACCGCGAGCACCGACAGCGAGAAGCCGAGCTGGCGCCAGAGCGCAGCATGGAGCTCACCGTCGCGCATGACGGCGGCAAACCATTCGGTGCCGACGAAAACGCGGCGCTCGGGCGAGATGATGTCTTGCACCGAGTAGTTGACGACCGTCATTAGCGGCACGATGGCCGAGAAGGCCACGCAGATCAGTACCGGCAGCACCAGCCACCAGGCCTTCTGGTTGATGGGTTTGTTCACGGCGTCCATGGGGCTTCCATCTTCTGTACGGGGTTGGCGCGGCCTTGTTGCGATGCGTTGTTCTTCATGCAACCAGCTCCTCGTCGCGGTAATAGCAGGTGTGGGTGTCCAGCACGCGCAGCCACACGGTCTCGCCTACGGCGGGCAGCGGCGCATCGGCATGCAGGCGCGCCTTGAGCGCGGTGCCGCCGGCGTCGGCGCTCAGCATCGCGTGGGTGCCCACGTCCTGCACCTGCGTGACGGTGGCAGGCACGGCGCCCTGCGCGCGCGCTTCGACCACCCGCAGGTATTCGGGCCGGATGCCCAGCTTGATCGAGCCTTCGGGCAACTGGCGCGTCGGGACCAGCGGCGTGCCTGCCACTTCGAGCGCGCCGTTCGTGTTGTTTGCCGCCAGGAAATTCATGCCGGGCGAGCCGATGAAGTGGCCGACGAAGGTGTGGGCCGGCCGCTCGAACAGCGCCTCGGCGCTGCCCACCTGCACGGCCTTGCCGCGCGTCATGACCACGACCTCTTCGGCAAAGGTAAGCGCCTCGACCTGGTCGTGCGTCACGTAGATCAGCGTGAGCTTGAGCTCGCGGTGAATCTGCTTGAGCTTGCGGCGCAGCTGCCACTTCAGGTGCGGGTCGATCACCGTGAGCGGCTCGTCGAACAGCACGGCCGACACATCGCTGCGCACCAGCCCGCGGCCGAGCGAGATCTTCTGCTTGGCATCGGCCGCGAGGCCTGCCGCGCGCTGGTTGAGCTGGCCGCTCATGTCGAGCATTTCGGCGATCTCGCCCACGCGCTTCTTGATCTGGTCTTCAGGCACCTTGCGGTTGCGCAGCGGGAACGCGAGGTTCTCGGCCACCGTCATGGTGTCGTAGATCACCGGAAACTGGAACACCTGCGCGATGTTGCGTTCCTGCGGCGTGGCGCGCGTCATGTCGCGGCCGTCGAACTTCACCGTGCCCTGCGAAGGCACCAGCAGGCCCGAAATGATGTTCAGCATGGTCGTCTTGCCGCAGCCCGAGGGGCCGAGCAAGGCATAGGCGCCGCCGTCGCGAAAGCTCATCTGCAGCGGCAGCAGCGCATAGTCGCTGTCCTGCGTGGGGTTGGGGCGGTAGGCGTGGGCCAGGTCCAGGTCGATGCGTGCCATGACTAGTTTCCTTTGCGCCATGCCGGCGCAAGCGCCAGCTTTTCGCCGGCATCGAACACATAGGCTTGCGACGGGCTGAAATACAGCGTGATCGAGGCGCCCAATTCGAAGCGGTGCACACCGGTGAGCTGCGCCACCAGTTCGCCGACCGCGGTATCGACGTGAACGAAGGTGTCGGAGCCCGAAATTTCGGCCAGCTCCACCTTGCCGGGCAGGCCGATGTCGTCCTCCCCCGCGCCCACGTTGAGCGCGCTCGCCCGCAGGCCGACGGTGACAGCGCCCGAAACGTTTTCAGGCACGGCCAGTGCCAGCGCCGGGCCGCCGGCAAGTTGCACGCGGCCGGCCGATGCGGTGCCGGGCAGCAGGTTCATCGGCGGATCGCTGAAGGCGCGCGCCACGCGCAGCGACTGCGGCGCGTGGAACACTTCGGCCGTCGGCCCGTATTGCAACAGCTCGCCCGCGTCCATCACGGCCGTGTAGCCGCCGAGCAGCAGCGCCTCGCCGGGCTCGGTGGTGGCATAGATCACGGTGGAATCGCCGCTTGCGAACAGCTGCGTCAGCTCCTCGCGCAGGCCTTCGCGCAGCTTGTAGTCGAGGTTGACCAGCGGCTCGTCGAGCAGCATGAGCGGCGCATTCTTGGCGAGCGCGCGCGCCAGCGCCACGCGCTGCTGCTGCCCGCCCGAGAGCTCCGCCGGATAGCGGTCGAGGAACATGCCGATGTGCAGCTTGTCGGCCAGCTCGCGCACCCGGGCATCGACGTTCTTCTCACCGCGCAGCTTGAGCGGCGAGGCGATGTTGTCGGCCACCTTGAGCGACGGGTAGTTGATGAACTGCTGGTACACCATGGCGACATTGCGCTCGCGCACCGGCATGCCGGTGACGTCCTTGCCGTCGACCAGCACCTTGCCGGTGGTCGGCGTGTCGAGCCCCGCCATGAGCCGCATCAGGCTGGTCTTGCCGGCCTGGGTGGCGCCCAGCAGCACGGTGACCGCGCCGCTCCTCGGGGCGATGCTCTGCTCGTAGAGCCATGTTTGCGCGCCGACCTTCTTGGTGACGCGCTCCAGAGTCAATTGCATCAGCGCTCCCGGTTGATCGTGTTGCTGTTGTTCTTTGCATGCGCCTGCAGCCAGGCGGCCACCTGCGCGCGTTCTTCGGCCGTGTAGCGCAGGCCGAGCTTCGACCGGCGCCAGAGCACGTCGTCCGCGCTCATGGCCCATTCGCTCTCCTGCAGAAACCGCAGTTCGCCCTCATGAAGCCCCGGCGCCACGGCGTCGCCCATGTCGGCCATGGACTGCGCATCGCCAAGCAGCTCGGCCACGCGCGCACCATAGGCGCGTGCGAGGCGCCGCGCAATCGTGGCGTCGAGCCACGGGTAGCGGGCCTGCACGGCAGTCACGAAGCGTTCGAAGTCGTCGTCCGGGCGCTTCGGCGCGCCGATCCATCCGGACAGGTCGCCGCCCGCAAGAAAGGCGCCGTCGGTCCAGGCGGGGCGTTGCATGTTCGGCTGGCCGAGCATCTTGCCGACCTCGTCGGCCGCGTCTTCGGCGAGCTTGCGAAAGGTGGTGATCTTGCCGCCCCATACCGACAGCAGAGGCGCCGCGGTGGTGTTGGACTCGAGCATGTAGTCGCGCGTCACGGCCGAGGGGTCGCCCGAGGCGTCGTCCAGCAGCGGACGCACTCCCGAGTAGGTCCAGACCACGTCGGCTGGCACGATCGGCTTTTCGAAATAGCGGCTGGCCTGGGTGCAGAGATAGGAGATTTCTTCGTCGGCAATGCGCGCCGCGCCGGGATCGTCGGCGTTCAGTTCGATGTCGGTGGTGCCGATCAGCGTGAACTCGTCCTGGTACGGAATCGCGAAGATGATGCGCTTGTCGGGGTTCTGGAAGATGTAGGCATGGTCGTGCTCGAAGAGGCGCCGCACCACGATGTGGCTGCCCTTGACCAGCCGCAGGTGCCGGGTTGCCAGCGCCTCGCCCTTGGCCGACTGCGCCACGCCGCGCAGGAACGATTCCGCCCACGGTCCCGCGGCATTGACGACCGCGCGGGCACGCACCACGCGAATGCCGCCGTCCGCGGCCTCGAGGGTGGCCGTCCAGCCTTCTGCGTCGCGCTGCGCATGAACGCAGCGAGTGCGCGTGAGCACCTCGGCACCGCGCGCCCGGGCGTCCACGGCATTGAGCACCACCAGCCGCGCGTCGTCGACCCAGCCGTCTGAATAGACAAAGCCGCGCTTGAACTGCGGCTTGAGCGGCGCGCCGGCCGCATGGCTGCGCAGGTCGATGCTGCGCGAGCCCGGCAGCACTTCGCGCTTGGCGAGGTGGTCGTACATGAACAGGCCGATGCGGATCATCCAGCCAGGCCGCATCGACGGATCATGCGGCATGACGAAGCGAAGCGGCCACATGATGTGCGGCGCGCTCTTGAGCAACACTTCGCGCTCCTGCAGTGCCTTGCGCACGAGCGAGAACTCGTAATACTCCAGGTAGCGCAGCCCGCCGTGGATGAGCTTGGTCGATGAGGAAGACGTGTGCGAGGCGAGATCGTCCTTCTCGCACAGCACCACGCGCCAGCCCCGGCCCGCCAGGTCGCGCGCAATACCGCACCCGTTGATGCCGCCGCCGACGATCAGCACATCGCAATCGGTTGCCGACAGAGGCGAATTGGAGGAGAAATCGCTCACAGAAGATGGGCCCGTTGGTTCGTGACTTAGATCACTGAAGGGCGCCATTGTATTTTCGCGTCTTTTCATTTGGATTCCTTTTGACGCGATTTTCCTCCGAGTTTTCCCTTAGTACGGTTCGTTTTCTTTCGTTTTAAAGTGGCGCGGCCTGTACTCTCCAGAGAGTCTTCCCGTTCTCCACGACGCTTTTGTGAATTCCAATCCGCGCCAGATCAACCTTCTCGATACCGTGCGCACGCGCGGCTCCGTCACCGTGGAACAGCTGGCCGAGATGCTCGGCGTCACGCTGCAAACGGTGCGGCGCGACGTGCAGCGGCTGGCCGACGAAGGCCTGCTCACGCGTTTTCATGGCGGCGTGCGGGTGCCGAGTTCCACCACCGAGAACATCGGCTACCAGCAGCGCGAAACACTGCATGCCGAAGGCAAGGCGCGCATTGCGCGACGCGTTGCCGAGCTGGTGCCCAACGACTGTTCGCTGATCCTCAACATCGGCACCACCACCGAAGCCATTGCCAAGGCGCTGCTGCGCCACACGGGCTTGCGCGTGATCACCAACAACCTGAACGTGGCCACCATCCTGAGCGGCAACACCTCGTGCGAGGTGATCGTGGCGGGCGGTTCGGTGCGGCCGCGCGACCGCGCCATCGTGGGCGAGGCGACGATCGATTTCATCCGGCAGTTCAAGGTCGACATCGCGCTGATCGGCGTGTCGAGCATCGAGGCCGACGGCTCCTTGCGCGACTTCGACTTGCGTGAAGTGAAGGTGGCGCAAACCATCATCGCGCAGGGGCGCGAGGTGTGGCTTGCGGCGGACGCGAGCAAGTTCAATCGGCCGGCGATGATCCAGTTGGGTACTCTTTCGCAGATCGACCGATTGTTTACCGACGCGGAGCCGCCTGCGCCTTTTGCGGACCTGCTGCATGCGGCGCAGGTTCGGCTTGAGATTGCGCGCGATTGAGATGAGGGCTTGTGGTTTTGTTTGCCGCGCTGGAAGGCATTCAGGGTGCGCTCCCGCCGACGGGGTACCTTGCTCCGCGAATGTCCCCCGGCCTGCGGCCTCCTCCTTTATTTCGCTGCGCAAGGCACCCCATCAACGTGAGCGTTGCAAAGAGCGGTGGTTGATCGGGCGGAACAAGCGCAGCGCCCGGTGTGCACAGGGCATCGGGAGCTCCCCGCAGCGAAATAAAGGAGGAGGCGAAGCCGGGGGACATTCGCGGAGGGGAGCACCCGGTGGCCTGTGCACAAGCCCTGAAACAGCGGCAACCGAACCACAGCGCCAAGAGCACAAGTCAAGCATGACCAGACTCCAAGGAACACCCAAGCCATGACCTACCTTCTAGCACTCGACCAGGGCACCTCCAGCTCCCGCAGCATCGTGTTCGACCGCGAAGGCCGCATCGTCGCCATCGCGCAGAAGGAACTCACGCAGATCTACCCGCGGCCGGGCTGGGTCGAGCATGACCCGATGGAGATCTGGCAAAGCCAGCTCGCCACCGCACGCGAGGTACTCGCCAAGGCCAAGCTCCAGCCCGCGGACATCCATGCCATCGGCATTACCAACCAGCGCGAGACCACCGTGCTGTGGAACCGCAAGACGGGCCAGCCCGTGCACCACGCCATCGTGTGGCAAGACCGGCGCGCCGAACCGCTGTGCGCAAAGCTGCGCGAAGATGGCATGACCAGCACCATCCAGGAGAAGACCGGACTGGTGATCGACGCGTATTTTTCCGGCACCAAGCTGCGCTGGCTGCTCGACAATGTGCCCGGCGCACGCGCCCAGGCCGAGCGTGGCGATCTTGCCTTCGGCACCGTCGACAGCTGGCTCATGTGGCAGCTTACCGGCGGTAAGGTGCACGTCACCGACGTGAGCAACGCCTCGCGCACGATGCTCTTCAATGTGCACAGCAACGAATGGGATGCCGACCTCCTCAAGGCGCTCGACATTCCCGCCGCGCTCATGCCCAAGGTGCAACCGTCGAGCTCCCACTTTGCAGACACCGACGAGGCACTGCTCGGCCGAGCCCTACCCATCGGCGGCGTGGCCGGCGACCAGCAGAGCGCCCTCTTCGGCCAAGCCTGCTTTGCAGCCGGCATGGCCAAGAACACCTACGGCACCGGTTGCTTCCTGCTCATGCACACGGGCGCGGCATTCCAGCCTTCACACAACGGCCTGCTCGTGACCAGCGCCGCGCAGACAGACGCCACGCCGCAGTACGCCATGGAAGGCAGCGTCTTCGTCGGCGGCGCCGTGGTGCAGTGGCTGCGCGACGGGCTCAAGGCCATCAAGGGCAGCGCCGAAGTGCAGTCGCTTGCCGAAAGCGTGCCCGACGCGGGCGGCGTGATGATGGTGCCGGCCTTCACCGGCCTGGGCGCGCCCTACTGGAACGCCGATGCACGCGGCACCATCACCGGCCTGACGCGCGGAACCACGGTGGCGCACATCGCACGCGCCGCGCTCGAAAGCATCGCCTACCAGAGCGCCGCGCTGCTGCAGGCCATGAGCCGCGATGCGGTCGCCGCCGGCGGCACGCCCGTGGCCGAGCTGCGCGTCGACGGCGGCGCCAGCGTGAACGACCTGCTGATGCAGTTCCAAGCCGACCTGCTGGGTATTCCCGTGGTACGGCCCGAAGTGATCGAGACCACGGCACTGGGCGCCGCCTACCTCGCGGGCCTGTCGACCGGCGTCTACAGCGACGCACGCCAGTTGTCGAAACTGTGGAAAGTGGAGCGGCGCTTCATGCCGACCATGGGCCGGGCGCAGGCCGAGGAATCGATGGCGCGCTGGGAGCGCGCAGTGCGGCAGGCGACGGCGAGTTGAGCGCCGCCTCGCCCATGCTCAGGCGCCGGGGCCGTACATCACGTCGGAGCGCAGCACGTACTTTGTGCCCTCTTCGATCGCCGCACCTTCATGCCAGGTGTCGTGAACGAAAAGCAACGCGGCGCCGGCTTCGGGCTTTACGCGGAACTCGCGAAAGTCGGTGTCGCCGCCCGTGAAGCCGTCGTTCAGGTAGACGAGCAGCGTGAGTTGGCTCGTGAGCCCGTCTTCACGCCACGGCCCGTCCTTGTGCATCTTGAAGCGCTGGCCGGGCGAATACTTGTAGAAGCGCAGGTCCTTCGGCAGCCCCCGCGCCACATGCCCGGCCACTTCGGGCAGCGAGACTGTTCCGAGCCGCGCCCAGAGCAGCGCAACCCAGTTCGCTGAAGGCAGCATCGCGCGTTCGTTGTTGCGGATGGCCGGCATGGCCTTCGGCCCGTCCGCGGTTCGCACACCTGCCGAGGCGAAGCCTTCGCGCTCGGCAAGCGCGATCAGCTCTTCGCACTCCTCTGGCTCGAGAAAGCCATCGATCGAGAAGGCACGCGGCGAATGGGCGACTAGCCGCACGCGTTTGCCATGCTCAGTGCGCCGGAACCAGAAAGTCCTGGCTGATGCGACCGCCCAACTCGTTCACCCGATCCAGAAACTGCGTGAGGTAGGCATGCAGCCCAGTCGCCAGGATTTCGTCGACCCGCGCGTACTGAAGGTCGGCCAGCAGCTTGCCGGCGCGGCGCTGGGTTTCGGCGCTCTGCTCGTTCTGCACCTTGGCAAGGTTGTTCACCACCTCGACCAGGCTCGCGTGCAGCGAACGCGGCATGTCGGCGCGAAGAATGAGCAACTCGGCCACGCGCTCGGGCTTGATCACGTCGCGGTACACCTTGCGGTACACCTCGAAGGCTGAGACGCTGCGCAGAATGGCGCTCCAGTGATAGAAGTCGTACTCTTGGTCTTCCTCGGTAGCGGTGCCGAAGAACTCGCTGTTGAGGGCGTGAAACTTCACGTCCACCAGCCGCGCGGTGTTGTCGGCACGCTCGAGAAAGGTGCCCAGGCGCGAGAAGTAAAAGGCCTCGTCCTGCAGCATGGTGCCGAGCGTGACGCCGCGCGACAGATGCGAGCGGAACTTGACCCATTCGAAGAACTGCGCCGGGTCGCGCTCGAAATCTCCCGCGCGCAGCATGCGATTCACTTCGAGCCAGGTGGTGTTTTGCGTTTCCCAAGCCTCGGTGGTGAGCGCGCCGCGAACCGCGCGTGCGTTTTCGCGCGCCGCCTTGAGGCAGGAAACGATCGACGACGGATTGCTCTCGTCCTTGACCATGAACTCCATCACCTCGTTGGGCGTGATCTGCTCGTATTTCTTGTTGTACGAAGGCAGCAGCTCGCTGATGGATAGCACGCCCTGCCAGCCGTACTTGGCCACTTCGGCCGACTGGGGCAAGAGCGAGGTCTGGTAGTTGACGTCGAGCATGCGCGCGGTGTTTTCCGCGCGCTCTGTGTAGCGCGACATCCAATAGAGGTGATCGGCAGTGCGTGACAGCATTCTTGTTCTCCTGATTCCTTGCTTTGCTTGCTTGCCTGCTGCGTTCAGGCCGACTGCGATTGGCTTTGCGATTGCCCCGCCTTGGGCTTGGCGCCGCGGTCCGCCTCGAGGATCCAGGTGTCCTTGGTGCCGCCGCCCTGCGACGAATTGACCACCAGCGAGCCTTCCTTGAGCGCCACGCGGGTGAGGCCGCCTGGCACCATCTGCACTTCCTTGCCCGAGAGCACGAAGGGACGCAGGTCGATGTGGCGCGGCGCAATGCCGGCATCCACGAAGGTGGGCGATGTGGAAAGGCTCAGCGTGGGCTGAGCGATGTAGCCGTCGGGCTTGGCAATGACGGCCTTCTTGAACTCCTCGATCTCGGCCACCGTGGCGGCCGGGCCGATCAGCATGCCGTAGCCGCCGGCGCCATGCACCTCCTTGACGACCAGGTCCTTCATGTTGTCGAGCGTGTATTGCAGCTCGTCCTTGTTGCGGCACATGTAGGTGGGCACGTTCTTCAGGATCGGCTGCTCGCCGAGGTAGAACTCGACCATCTTGGGCACGTAGGGGTAGATCGACTTGTCGTCGGCCACGCCCGTACCCACCGCATTGCAGATGACGACGTTGCCCTCGCGGTAGGCGCGCATCAGGCCCGCGCAACCGAGCGTGGACGTGGGGCGGAACACCTCGGGGTCGAGAAAATCGTCGTCGACGCGGCGGTAGATCACGTCCACGCGCTTCGGCCCGCGCGTGGTGCGCATGTAGACGAAGTCGTCGCGTACGAAGAGATCTTGCCCCTCGACCAGTTCCACGCCCATTTGCTGGGCCAGGAAGGCGTGCTCGAAGTAGGCGCTGTTGTACATGCCGGGGGTCAGCACGACCACGGTGGGTTCCGCCGTGGCGGGCGGCGCGCTGGCGCGCAGCGTTTCGAGCAGCAGGTCGGGGTAGTGCGCCACGGGCGCAATGCGGTTCTGGTTGAATAGCTCGGGAAAGAGCCGCATCATCATCTTGCGGTTTTCGAGCATGTAGCTCACGCCGCTGGGCACGCGCAGGTTGTCTTCGAGCACGTAGTACTCGCCGTTGCCCTGGGCGTCGGGAGCGCGGACGATGTCAATGCCCGAGATGTTGGAGTAGACGTTGTGCGGCACGTTCACCCCCATCATCTCGGGGCGGAACTGTGCGTTGTTCAGGATCTGCTCAGCCGGAATGATGCCGGCCTTGATGATTTCCTGGTCGTGATACACGTCATGCAAGAAGCGGTTGAGCGCCGTCACGCGCTGCACCAGCCCTTTTTCCATGCTCTCCCACTCATGGGCGGGAATGATGCGCGGCAACAGGTCGAACGGAATGAGCCGCTCGGTACCCGAACCGTCTTCGTCCTTGGCGCCGTACACCGCAAAGGTGATGCCGACCCGGCGGAAGATCATTTCCGCCTCTTCTCGCCGCGCCCGCATGACCTCGCCGGGCTGCTTTGCAAGCCATTGGTCGTAGCGCTTGTAGTGCTGCCTGATTGCAGACCCCGCATAGGGCAACTGCTCATACATCTCATCGAATTTGTGCATGGAACGACCAATCTCCTTGAGCCATAGCTTAGCAAGTTCGAGGCCAGTGAAAGCCCTATGTTGGCGCGGATTCCGCACCGCGCGCCGCTTTTCAAGGCAGGCGATGGTGCCAATACCGGGCATTGCGCTCCCGCTCGCAGCCAACCTCTTCCGGTGCCTGGCTGCGCCATAGCGCTGCGCCGCAAGGCACGTTTTCGACGAGCCGCACGCCATGGGCGGCATAACGCTCGACCACCTCGCGGGCCGGATGGCCGAAGCGGTTGCGATAGCCCGCCTGGACCAGCGCAACGCGCGGACGCACCGCTTCGAGCAGCGCCGCGCTCGACGAGGTCTTGCTGCCGTGATGCGGCGCGAGCAGCACGTCGGCGCGAAGCTCCGGGGTTCGCGCCACCAGGGCGGCCTCCTGCAGGCGTTCGATGTCGCCGGCCAGCAGCACCGTGGCGCGGCCGTTCGCGATGCGCAGCACGCATGAAATCGCGTTGGGCTTGGTGAAGAAAAGATAGTCGGTCGGCGCGGGATGGAGAATTTCGAAATCCACCCCGTCCCAGGTCCAGCGCTGGCCCGCTTCGCAGCGCCGGTTCGGGCGGACGGCCTGCAGCGGATGGGTGGCTTCGATCGAGCTCAGGACTTCGGCCTGGGGCTGCATGGCGAGCACCGCGGCCGCGCCGCCGGTGTGGTCGCTGTCGCGGTGGCTCAGCACAAGCATGTCCAGCCGTCCGCCCAGTGCACGCAGCAAGGGCACCAGCACGCGATGGCCGGCGTCGCTCTCCAGGCTGTAGCGCGGGCCGGCGTCGTACAGCAGGCTGTGGGTTGCGGTGCGCACGAGAACCGCGTTCCCCTGCCCGATGTCGGCCGCAAGCACTTCGAACTGCCCGGCGGGGGGCCGGGGCGCCTGCCACAGCAGCACCGGCAGCAGAAGCGGCAGGCCGACCAAACGCAGCGACCACGGCAGGCGCATGGCCAGCAGCACCCCGCCCGCCACGCCAAAGCCGGCCATCCACACTGGGGGAGCGGCCATCGAGAGCGTGGCATAGGGCAAGGCGGCAAGCCACTTCAGCAGCACGGCCAGCGCCTGCACGGCCCACGCGGCAAGGTCCCAAAGAGGCGGCACAGCGGCCCCCAGCATCGCCAGCGGCGTGATCACGAGCGTCACCCACGGAATAGCGACCGCATTGGCCAGCAGGCCCACTACCGACACCTGCTGAAAAAGCAGCAGGCTCAGCGGGGTAAGAGCCAGCGTGATCACCCATTGCTCGCGAAAAAACGCCAACAGCCGGAGCGATGGCCCGGTTGTCTCGCCGGCAGGCCTCATGAAGCCGGTCGTGAACAGCACGCCGACCGCGACGAAGCTGAGCCAGAAGCCCGCCTGCATCAGCGCCCAAGGGTCGATAGCCACCACCACCGCCGCGATCAGCAGCCACACATGCGGCCATGGCCAGCGCCGCCCGGTAAGCCGCAGCAGCGCCGCTGTGGCCAGCATCCAGACTGTGCGCTGCGAGGGAACGCCCCAGCCGCTGAAGAGCGCATACAGCCCGGCCAACAGCACGCCGCCGACGAGTGCGGCCTGCGGCGCGGGAAAGCGCAGCATGAGCCATACGCTGCGCCGCCACGCCGCCCCCACCGCGTGCGCGGCGAGCCAAGCGAACATGGTGATGTGCAGGCCCGAGATCGACATCAGGTGCGCAACCCCGGTGGCGCGAAAAATGTCCCAGTCGCTGCGGTCGATGGCGCCCTGGTCGCCAGTGACAAGGGCGGCAATCACGCCTGCCTGCCGTGCGTCGGCCACGCGTTCGAACACCGCATCGCGCACTGCTTCGCGCGCACGTTCGAGCGGGTGCAGCCATGTGGCTTGAAGGCGCATCGGTGCGGCATCGCGAGCGCCCGTTCGCACATAGCCGCTGGCGCGCACACCCTGCTCCCACATCCACAGCTCGTTGTCGAAACCATGCGGATTGAGGTTGCCGTGCGGCGCCTTCAGCCGCACCGTGAGGCGCCAGCGTTCACCCGCATGCAGCGGGGCCGCCGCGTCGGCCGTTGCGCCGGCACGCCCTTCCGGCGCGCGCCCCCACAAGCTGGTGTCGTCGCGATACCAGCCGAGCGAAATGCGCGCCGGCACACGAACCGAAGTTTCAACGCGCTCATCGGCCCAGCGAGCCGATTCGACATCGAGCCGGAAACGCGTGCCGCCTTCGTTGTGCTGGGGCATTTGCGCCACCACGCCGGTCACCTGGAGATCGCGCCCTTCGAGGGCCGGGTCCAATGCGCCATTCGCGTAGGCCGCCGCCCGCCATCCCGCAAGGCCACCCCCGGCGGATGCGCCGCAGGCCAGGGCAACGAGCATCGGCAAATAAGACGTTCGCCGCCTGGAGAGCACCGCCAGTCCCGCAAGGCCAGCGAAGAACAAAGCCGCATAGAACGCCGCGCTCCATAGCCGCGCCTGATGCAGCTGCAACGCCGCACCGACCAAGGTCCCACCCAGCGCAGCAAAGGCCCACGATCCGGCCGCGGCGCCGCCCGACGCCCGTGCGCGCGTCAACGGCAAACTCCAGAACACACGATGCAAGCCCTCCCCGGACCCACGCTCAATGGCGCGTTAATTGCTTGGTATCTGGGCTAGTATGCGTCTCACAAGAGACATCTTTTCGATGCAATCTCGCAGTACTGCACACAAAACGCATGTCCATTCACGCCGCACTCCACCACGTCACCCACTACAAATACGACCGCCTGGTGCAGTTGGGCCCGCAGGTCGTGCGCTTGCGTCCCGCGCCGCATTGCCGCAGCAACGTCATCTCGTATTCGCTCAAGGTCGAGCCGGCCGAGCACTTCGTCAACTGGATGCAGGACCCGTTCGCCAACTACCAGGCGCGGCTCGTGTTTCCCGAGAAGACGCGCGAGTTCAAGGTCACGGTCGACCTGGTGGTCGAGATGGCGGTCTACAACCCGTTCGACTTCTTCCTCGAGCCGCAGGCCGAGAACTTTCCGTTCAAGTACACCGCTTCGCAGGCCGAGGAACTCGCGCCCTACCTGGTCACCGAAGAAGCCACGCCGCTCGTTTCGGCCTACTTGGACAAGATCGACCGCAAGGAACAGCGCACCATCGACTTCCTGGTCGGCCTCAACCAGCAGGTACAGAAAGACGTCAACTACCTGATCCGCATGGAGCCCGGCGTGCAGACGCCGGAAGAAACGCTGACCAACGGCAGCGGCTCGTGCCGCGACTCAGGCTGGTTGCTGGTGCAGCTGCTGCGCCATTGCGGCCTGGCGGCGCGTTTCGTCTCGGGCTACCTGATCCAGCTGACCCCCGACGTGAAGGCGCTCGACGGCCCGAGCGGCACCACGGTCGACTTCACCGACCTGCACGCCTGGTGCGAAGTGTTCCTGCCCGGCGCGGGCTGGGTCGGCTTGGATGCCACCTCGGGCCTCATGGCCGGCGAAGGCCACATTCCGCTCGCCTGCACGCCCACGCCTTCGAGCGCGGCGCCCATCGAAGGCGGCGTCGACGAGTCGGAGGTCGAGTTCGGCCACGAGATGAAGGTCACGCGCATCTACGAATCGCCGCGCGTCACCAAGCCCTACACCGAAGAGCAATGGGCCGAAGTGCTCGCGCTCGGCGATGCGGTCGATGCGCGCCTGAAAGCCGGCGACGTGCGGCTCACCATGGGCGGCGAGCCCACTTATGTGGCCACCAGCGACCGCGACGCGCCCGAATGGAACACCGATGCGCTCGGCCCCACCAAGCGCGGCTATGCCACCGAGCTGGTTCACAGGCTGCGCGCCGAATACGGCCAGGGCGGCTTTCTCCACTTCGGCCAGGGCAAGTGGTACCCGGGCGAGCAGTTGCCGCGCTGGGCGCTTTCGATCTTCTGGCGTGCCGACGGCCAGACGCTCTGGCACAACCCCGAGCTCTTTGCCGACGAGCGCGTGCCCACGCACTACACGAGCGAAGACGCCCGCCGCTTCACCACCGTGCTGGCGCACAAGCTCGGCATTACCGAGCGCTATGTGCAGCCCGGTTATGAAGACGTCTACTACTACCTGTGGCGCGAACGCCGGTTGCCGGTGAACGTCGACCCGTTCGAATCGAAACTCGACGACGAGCTCGAGCGGGTTCGCCTGCGCCGCGTGTTCACGCAAAAGCTCGACGCGGTCATCGGCTACATGCTGCCGCTCGAACCCGGCAACGCCGATGCCGATGCGCCCGCACTCGCAGGCCCGGGCTGGAAAACCGGCCCCTGGTTCCTGCGCGACGACCGGCTTTACCTGATTCCGGGCGATTCGCCCATGGGCTACCGGCTGCCGCTCGACTCGCAGCCCTGGGCCAGCAAGGGCGACTATCCCTACCTGGTCGAGCGCGACCCGACCGCACCGCGCGCCGCGTTGCCTACTTCAGCCGACTACCGCGCGCGTTACGCGGTACCTGCGGGCGGTGCAACGGGCGCCGACCTTGGCGCCGTGCCCTACGACTTCGGTGCCCCGCCCGCGGTGCCCGCCGCCTTGCGCATGCAGTCGCCCGGCGGCAGCGCAGCCACCACCGGCGATGCAGCGAAGGGCGATGCGGCGGCCGAAACCGCAGACCGCTCCGCGAACCCGGCCACCCGCCAGCCCTTGCGCGGCGAATCGGCCCACTGGGTCACGCGCACCGCGCTGTGCGTCGAAGTGCGCGACCCGCGCCGCGCCAACGGCCCGGCGGCCGAGAAAAAGGGCAGCGCCTCGGGCGTGCTGTACGTCTTCATGCCGCCGCTCGCGCGCCTGGAGGACTACCTCGACCTGGTCGCAGCCGTCGAAGCCACGGCCGAGCAGCTCGGCATGCGCATCGTGATGGAAGGCTATCCGCCGCCGCGCGATCCGCGCCTGAAAATGCTGGCCGTCACCCCGGACCCGGGCGTGATCGAAGTCAACATCCATCCGGCGCACAGCTGGAAGGAACTGGTCGACCACACCGAGTTTCTCTACAACGCCGCCTTCGAAACCCGCCTGTCGGCCGAGAAGTTCATGACCGACGGCCGCCACACCGGCACCGGCGGCGGCAACCACTTTGTGATGGGCGGCGCCACGCCGGCCGACAGCCCCTTCCTGCGGCGCCCCGAGCTGCTGGCCAGCCTGCTGCTCTACTGGCACAACCATCCGTCGCTGAGCTATCTGTTCTCGGGCATGTTCATCGGCCCGACCAGCCAGGCGCCGCGCGTGGACGAAGCACGCAACGACCAGGTCTACGAGCTCGAAATCGCCCTGAAGGAAATCGCGCGGAACCGCGAGATCCATGGCCAGAACATGCCGGCGTGGCTGGTCGACCGCACACTTCGCAACATCCTGATCGACGTGTCGGGCAACACGCACCGCAGCGAGTTCTGCATCGACAAGCTCTACTCGCCCGATTCGAGCACCGGCCGCCTCGGCCTGCTCGAACTGCGCGCGTTTGAAATGCCGCCGCATGCGCGCATGAGCATTGCGCAGCAGCTGCTGATCCGCGCCCTGGTCGCGCGCTTCTGGGACGAGCCCTACAAGGCGCCCGTCACGCGCTGGGGCACCGAGCTGCACGACCGCTTCCTGCTGCCGACTTTCGTCAAGATGGACTTCGACGACGTGATCAGCGAAATGCGCCAAGCCGGTTTTGCGTTCGACATCGACTGGTTCGCGCCGCATTTCGAGTTCCGCTTCCCGCTGGTGGGCCAAGTGCAGGCCATGGGCGTGGAGCTTTCGCTGCGCAACGCGCTGGAGCCCTGGCACGTGATGGGCGAAGAAGGCTCGGCCGGCGGCACGGTGCGCTATGTCGATTCGTCGCTCGAACGCATCGAGGTGCGCGTGACCGGCCTGAACGAAAGCCGCCACGTGATCACCGTCAACGGCAAGGTACTGCCGCTGCAGCCCACCGGCACCGTGGGCGAGTTCGTGGCGGGCGTGCGCTACAAGGCCTGGAACCCGCCTTCGGCGCTGCATCCGAGCATTGGCGCGCATGCGCCGCTCACCTTCGACATTGTCGACACCTGGATGAAGCGCTCGCTGGGCGGCTGCCAGTACTACGTGGCCCACCCGGGCGGACGCAACTACGACACCCTGCCTGTGAACGCCTATGAGGCGGAAAGCCGGCGCATGTCGCGCTTTGCGCGCATGGGCCATACGCCCGGCCTGATGCGCACGCCGCCGGCCACCATCGAGCTCGCGGGCAGCCGCGAATTCCCGTTCACCCTCGATTTGCGGCGGTGAAAGGCCTTAAAGGGACGCAAGGGGACATTTAGCACATCGCCCGCCACCTCACCCGGTGACGGCAATGTGACAATCCATCCCCTGTGGAACCTTTGAACGAATCCCTGTTCGACGCCCAGGCGCTGGAATTTCCAGCCGCCCTGGCGTCGGCGCTCGCCCCGGCCGCCCTGCCCGGCCACTTCGACGAACTGCGCGGAGAAGCCACGCCCGCAGTGCCGCCGCGCCAGGTCACCGGCGCAGCGCCGGCCGTGGCCGCGCCGCCGGCGCTCTACGACGCGGCGGCCGAGCGCTCCGCGCCTCTGCAGAACCCGTCGCAGGCCCAATCCCAGACGCAGACACAGACCCAGGTTCTCCAGCAGCCGCAGCCCTCCAACGAGAAGCCGCCCCTCACGCCGGCGTGGAACGCATTCTTCGAGCAGCTCGGCCCGGGCGGGTTCGGCGACCTACCGCGGCGGGCGGTCAACCTGGAGCGGCAGATCCGCGACAACGGCGTTACCTACAACGTCTACGCCGACGCCAACGGGCCGCAGCGCCCGTGGTCGCTCGACCTCTTCCCGCTGATCGTCTCGCCCGAAAGTTGGAACCAGATCGAAACCGGCGTGCTGCAACGCGTGCGCGTGCTCGACCGCGTCATGGCCGATGTCTACGGCCCGCAGCAACTGCTGAGCGAAGGCCTTCTGCCGCCGGCGCTGGTGCGCGGGCACCCCGGTTACCTGCGCGCGCTGCACGGCGTGAAGCCGCCGGGCGACACCTGGCTGCACATTGCGGCCTTCGACCTTGCCCGTGGACCCGATGGCAACTGGTGGGTGGTGTCGCAGCGCACGCAGGCGCCTTCGGGCCTGGGCTATCTGCTCGAGAACCGCCTCGCCATCACGCGCCAGTTTCCGCAGGCCTTCGAGGCGCTGCATGTGCAGCGCCTGGCCGCCACCTACAGCGCCATGATGGACGGGCTGCAGCGCATGTGCCCGGCCGGCGTGCCGCCGCACATTGCGCTGCTCACGCCCGGCCCCTACAACGAGACCTACTTCGAGCACGCATACCTTGCGCGCTATCTCGGTGTGACACTGGTCGAGGGCAGCGACCTCACGGTGCGCGACCAGCGGCTCTACCTCAAGACACTGCAGGGCCTGCGACCGGTGCATGGGCTCATCAAGCGGCTGGACGACCAGTTCCTCGATCCGCTCGAACTGCGGCCGGATTCCACGCTCGGCGTACCGGGCTTGCTGCAGGCCATTCGGGCCGGCAACGTGCTGGTGGCCAACATGCCGGGTTCGGCGTTTCTCGAATCCCCCGCGCTGCTGGGCTTCTTGCCAGGCCTCGCGCGTCGCCTCATCGGCGAAAAGCTCAAGCTGCCGGCGCTGCCGACCTGGTGGTGCGGCGAGCGTGCCGCGCTCGAGGCGGTGCTGCCGCAGCTGGGCGAATGCGCCATCAAGCCGACCTACCCCGGGTTCGACGGACAGACCAGCTTCGACGCGGTGCTTGGCAGCGAACTGAGCCGGCGCCAGCTCGACGAATGGGCCGGCCGCATCGTGCGCGACGGCGAAGCCCACACCATCCAGAGCTACCTGCCGCTGTCGCAGATGCCCACCTGGGCCAATGACCTGGGGCCGGGCCACATTGCGCCGCGCGCGGTGCTGCTGCGCGTCTTCGCGGTGAGCGACGGTGCGCAGTCGTGGCGCGTGCTGCCCGGCGGGCTGGCGCGGCTTGCCGGCCGCGATGCGCAGATCGCCTCCATGCAGCGCGGCGGCAGCAGTGCCGACGTATGGGTGCAAACGCACGGCGAAGTCGACCGCACCACGCTGCTGCAGCCGCATGCCACGCCGGCTTCGCTCGCGCGGCACCGGGCGCCGGTTACCAGCCGCGCGGCCGAGAACATGTTCTGGCTCGGCCGCTACACCGAGCGGGCGGAAAACGCGGTGCGGCTCGCGCGCCTCACGCTCAACCTGCTGGGCAGCGAAGACCAGTCGTCGCGCCCGCTGCTCGAGTGGCTGCATCGAATGGCCTTGCGCAATGCGCTGGTGCCGGCGGGCGTGCCCAGCGCACCGCAATCGCGCCGGGTGTTCGAGCGCGCACTGATTGCCGAGCTCGGCGACGTGGAGCGCGGCGGCAGCGTCGGCTTCAGCCTTCGCTGCATCCGACAGGCCGCCGCCGCCGTGCGCGAACGGCTCTCGCAGGACAACTGGAACCAGATCGTGCGCACCGAAGCCGAGTTTCTGCGGCGTGCCGCCGAGCAGGCCGGCGAAGGCAGCTTTGCCACCGGCGCAGCGCTGCGCGCGCTCGAATCCGCCAGCACCGCGCTCGCCGCCATGACCGGCGCACAGACCGACCGCATGACGCGCGACGACGCCTGGCGCCTGCTGTCGATCGGCCGTCACATCGAGCGGCTGGGCTTTTTGTCGAACGCACTGGAAGCCGGCTTCGAGAACGGTGCCGTGCACGAGGTGAGCGGCTTCGAAGCCATGGTGGCGCTGTTCGACAGCACCATCACCTTCCACGCGCGCTACCAGCAGCGGCGCGACGTAGCCACGCTGGTCGATTTGCTGGTGCTCGATGCCGAGAACCCGCGCTCGCTGGCGTGGGTCACGCAAACGCTGCGCGGGCGCATTGCGCGCCTTGCGGGCAGTGCGCCCGGCAAGCTCACCGCGCTGTCTTACGAACTGCCCGACCCCGCAACCTGGACGCTCGAGCATCTGTGCGCGGCCGGCGCCGATGCCGACTACCCCGCACTGGTCCAGCTTCTCGCCAGCTGCGAGACGGCGGCCTACCATGTGTCCGACGCCATCGGCACGCGCTATTTCACGCTCACGTCGGAATCGCTGCGTTCGGTCGGCGCCTGAACACGCTCTTTTTTGAAGGAGGCCGCAACATGCTTGCCAACCGCCGCATCGCGTTCACTGCCGCCCTTGCCGCCTTTGCGGCGCTTGCGCTGGCCGGCTGCGGCAAGCAGGAGCCCACCACCGCCACTACGGCCACGCCTGCGCCCGCGGCGGCCCGGGTGCTGGTGGTCGGCACCGATGCCGCCTACACCCCCTTCGAGTCGCAGAACGAAAAGGGCGAGATCGTGGGTTTCGACATCGAGGTGGTCAAGGCGATCGCGGGCAAGGCCGGCTTCGAAGTGAAGTTCGTCAACACGCCTTGGGAAGGCATCTTCAACGCGCTCGACCAAGGCGACCGCGACCTGCTGGTGTCGGCCATCACCATCACCGGCGAGCGCCGCCAGGCCATGGACTTTTCGAAGCCCTATTTCGAAGCCAGGCAACTCATCGCGGTCAGGCGCGATGCACAGGTGGCCAGTTTCGAAGACATCAAGGCCATGAAGGTCGGCGTGCAGAACGGCACCACGGGCGACGAAGTGGTGGGCAAGCTGCAGGGCAAGTCGAGCGGCAACATCAAGCGCTTCGAGTCCACGCCGCTCGCGCTCAAGGAGCTCGAAGCCGGCGGCGTGCAGGCCGTGGTGGCCGACAACGGCGTGGTGGAGCACTACCTTGCCAACAACCCCGGCGGCGGCTTCAAGACGGTGAGCGATGCGGCCTTTCCGGTCGAGCAATACGGCATTGCGGTCAAGAAAGGCAATGCGGAACTCCTGGCCAGGATCAACAAGGGCCTCGACGACATCAAGGCCGACGGCAGCTACGACAAGATCTACGCGGCGCATTTCGGCGGCACGCCGAAGTAGCTCCCCAGCAGGAACCCCATGCTTCTTCACGTCACGCACGAAACCCGCTACGAGTATTCGCCCCCGGTCGAAACGGCGCAGCACCTGGCCCACCTGAAGCCGCTGGCCACCGGGTCGCAGCGGCTGGTGAGCCACAAGCTCGCCATAGAACCCCAGCCCGCGCAGCGCAACGAACTGCCCGACGTGTACGGCAACACCCGCGCCTTCTTTGCACTCGAGGCCACGCACGACAGCCTCGTGGTCACCGCCGAAAGCGTGGTCGAGACCTCCGAGCCTGTGCTTTCGCCGGCCGTGGCGCGCGAGCTGCCCTGGGAGGCCGTTCGCGAGCGCTTCCGGTACCGAAAGGACGCCACCTTCGATCCGGCCTCGGAGTTCGTTTTTCCGTCGCCCTACGTACCCCGCCACGACGACTTCGCGGCCTACGCGCGCGCAAGCTTCGCGCCCGAGCGGCCGACCTTCGACGTGGCGATGGACCTCACCGAGCGCATGTACCGCGACTTTGCCTACGAGGCCGACAGCACCGAGATCAGCACGCCCGCGGTCGAAGCGCTCGCGCAGCGCAAGGGCGTGTGCCAGGACTTCGCCCACATCATGATTGCCTGCTTTCGCATGATGGGCCTGCCCGCGCGATACGTGAGCGGCTACCTGCTCACGCAGCCGCCGCCCGGCCAGCCGCGGCTGGTGGGTGCCGATGCCTCGCACGCCTGGGTGTCGGTGTACCTGCCCGGCGAAGGCGACGGCCCCGAAAGCGCCGGCGGCTGGGCCGAGTTCGATCCCACCAACGGCCGCCAACCGGGCGAAGACTACGTCGCGCTGGCCATCGGCCGCGACTATTCCGATGTGTCCCCCATGCGCGGCGTGCTGCACGGCGGCGCGCGCCACACGCTCAAGGTGGGCGTGACTGTGCAACCCATCGAAGAGCTGCGCACGCAGGCTGCGCAAGCGGCGCAGTCACAATCGCAGACACAATCACAGACGCAATCCCAAACTCAATCGCAACCCTCGGACAAGGATCTCCAATGAGCGTTTACGACAAGCTTTCCAGCCTCGGCATCACCCTGCCCCCGGTCGCCGCCCCCGCCGCGGCCTATGTGCCCTTCGTGCGCACCGGCAACCTGGTTTTTCTCTCGGGCCATATCGCCAAGAAAGACGGCAAGGTCTGGACCGGCCAGCTCGGCGCCAGCATCAGCACCGAGGAAGGCAAGCAGGCCGCGCGCGCCATTGCCATCGACCTGCTGGGCACGCTGCATGCCGCCGTGGGCGACCTGAACAAGATCACGCGCATCGTCAAGGTCATGAGCCTGGTCAACTCCGTCGGCACCTTCACCGAGCAGCACCTGGTGACCAATGGCGCCAGCGAGCTGTTTGCCGAAGTGTTCGGCGCCGAAAAGGGGTCGCATGCGCGCAGCGCGTTCGGCGTTGCACAGGTGCCGATGGGTGCCTGCGTCGAGATCGACCTGGTTGCCGAAGTCGGCTGACCGGTTCCAGCGCGGGCAGCCACAGCCATGAGCGTGCAGGCCCTGCGCTCTTCCTTCGGCAACAACTGCCACTGGTGCGGCTTGCCGATGGATTTTGCCGAGCCTCGCAGCACGCCTGATTCGGCCACCATCGAGCACCTGAACGACTCTACGCTGGGCGGCGTTCGCAAGCAGAAGCACCGGCGCCTTGCCCACGCCATCTGCAACCGCACGCGCAACGAGTTCAAGCTGCAGGCCGAACGGAATTTCCAGCGCTGGCTTGCCGAGCGGGTCGAACTCAGCCGCCTCGTTCGTGTTGCGGACCTGGCCGCTGCTGAGCCGGCTGCTATGCCGGCTGAGATGAGCCCCGCACCACCAGCTGCCCCGGCAGCAGCAGCTGGCGAGCCGCTACATCCAGCCCCTGCAGCCGTTCGATCAGGCACGTAGCGGCGCAGCGGCCGATGGAGTCGGTGGGCTGCGCCACGGTGCTCAGGCCGGGGCCGATGAGCGAAGCCCACTCCGGGTCGTCGAAGCCGACAAAGCCCAGCTCCTGCCCGAACTGCCACCCCAGGCGCGCCATGGCCTGTGCGACGCGCAGCGTGACCACCGCATTGCCCGCGACCACTGCCGCACGGCGCCCGCGCTTTGCGCGCCGATGCAAGGCGCGCAAGGCTTCGTCCAGCGCATCGCTCTCTCCCTCGACGCTTTCGAACACCTCGCCCGCCACGCGCGGTTCGTGCGCAGCCACGCAGGCACCGAAAGCCGCAGTGCGTTCGCGCCGCGAGCTCACGCCCTTCTGCGGCTCGGTCACGTAGAGCAGTTCGCGGTAGCCGCCTTCGACCAGATGGCCACAGGTGTCCCGCATGGCCGAATGGTTGTCGAGCGAGACGAAATCGGTGTGCATGCCGGCATGCCGCCGGTCGACCAGCACCGCGGGCTTGCCGTGCAGCGTGACCGCATCGACCACGTTGCTGCCGCGCCCCAGCGTGTTGAGAATGAACCCGTCGACCTGATAGCCCGCAAGCGCATCGATGGCCTCGCGTTCGCGTTCGCTCTCGTTGCCCAGGTTGAACAGCATCACCAGGTAGCCCGCGTCCTGGCAGGCCTTCTCGGCACCGCGCAGCACGGCTACCGAATACGGGTTGGTGATGTCCGCCACGATCAGGCCGATGAGGCGCGAGCGACCGTGGCTCAGCGCCTGTGCCATGGGGCTGGGCGTGTAGGCCAGCTTGGCGATGGCTGCCTCAACCCGCGCCGCGATGTCGCGGCTCAAGAGGCGCTCGCGGTGGTTGAGAAAGCGCGAGACGGTGGCTTTGGAGACGCCTGCGGCTTCGGCGACGTCGGCAATGGTGGCGCGCCCGCTCGGATTCATGGATTTGCTCCTTCCCCCGCTGGGGGAAGGTTGGGATGGGGGCAGGCAGAGCGCGAAATGGATTCGCCGCTTGCCCCCACCCCTACCCTCCCCCAGCGGGGGAGGGAGAAAATCCTCGAGGGCTTCATGCGCCCGCCGTGTCGTACGGCGCGGTCGGTTTCTCGCCGGCCAAGACCTGTAGAAGATTGGTCGTTGCCAGCTCAGCCATCGCATGCCGCGTCTCATGCGTCGCCGAACCGATGTGCGGCAGCGGCGTCACGCGCGAATGCGTGCGCAGCGGCGAATCGGCCGGCAGCGGCTCTTTCGCGAACACGTCCAGGCCCGCGGCGCGCAACGTGCCGTGGTCGAGCGCGTGCAGCAATGCGGTTTCGTTCACCGTAGCGCCACGGCCGCCATTGATGAAAGACGCCCCCGGCTTCATGCGCGCGAAGAAGCCGGCATCGATCATGCCGCGCGTCGCGTCGGTGAGCGGCAGCATCGCCAGCACGATGTCCGACCGCGAGAGCAGGTCGTCAAGCGGTGTATGGGTTGCGCGGCCCTGCAGCTCGGGCGCCTGCGCGGCCAGGTCGACGGGCCGGCGCGAGTGGTAGAGCACCGGCATGCCGAAACCCAATGCCGCGCGCCGGGCCACGGCCTGGCCGATGCGGCCAAAGCCGAGAATGCCGAGCGTCTTGCCGTGCACATCGGTGCCGAAGAACTCTTCGCCGATGTTCTTCGTCCAGCGCCCTTCGCGCACGAGATTCGAGAGCTCGACGACGCGGCGCTGCGTGGCCATCAGGATGGCGAACACCGTGTCGGCCACCGTCTCGGTCAGCACGTCGGGTGTGTGGCACAGCACGATGCCGCGCTTGTGCAGCTCGGCCAATGGATAGTTGTCGACGCCGACCGACACGCTCGAGATCACCTTGAGCTGGGGCGCCGCATCGAGCAGCGCGGCGTCGACGTTGTAGCTCGAACCGATCAGCCCGTTCGCGGTGCCGAGCGCGGCGCCAAAGGCCTCCGGCTTCTTCCGCGGATCGGCAACGGTCACATGGTGTGCGGCCTGCAGGCGCGCGAGTTGGTCTTCGGGCAGCGCCCTGAAGACAAGCACGTTCTTCTTGTCGGTCATTATCAGAGTCCTGCTTCTTCGAGTTCGGCGCGCGTTGGCAAGCCTTCGGTATCGCCCAGCACCTGCACCGCGCGTGCGCCAATCCAGGCGCCGCGGCGCACGGCCTCGGGCACGCTCTTGCCTTCGAGCAATGCACTCACCACGCCGGCCGCAAAGCCGTCGCCCGCGCCCACGGTGTCGATCACTTCCTTCACCGGAAAGCCTTCGATGCGTCCGGTGCCCGCCACGTCGCTGTCGTAGTACGCGCCTTCGGAACCGAGCTTGACCACCACCAGCTTCGCACCGCGCTCACGATAGAAGCTGGCCACGTCTTCAGGCTGGGTGTGGCCGGTGAGCAGCAGGCCCTCTTCGATGCCCGGCAGCACCCAGTCGGCACGCGAGGCCAGCTCGTTGATCCAGTGGCGCATAGTGTCGGTCGACGGCCACAGCGTAGGCCGCAGGTTGGTGTCGAACGAGATGGTGCGGCCGGCCGCGCGCATCACGCCCATCGTCTTGAGGGCGGCCTGCAGGCTGGTGTCGGAGATGGCCGGGAACACGCCCGTGGCGTGCAGGTGGCGCGCCGAACGCAGCCAGGCTTCATCGACATCGGCAGGGCCCATGTGGCTCGCGGCCGAGCCCTTGCGGTGGTACTCGACGGGCGGATCGCTGCCGTCCGTGACACGTCCCTTGAACTGGAAGCCGGTGCGCTGCGCGGGGTCGCAGATCACGTGCGAGCAGTCGATGCCCTCGGCCTTCATCGTTGCAATCAGATAGCGCCCCATCGAGTCCGTGCCCAACCGGCTGGCCCAGCCCACCTTGAGGCCGAGACGCGAAAGGCCGATGGCCACGTTGGTTTCGGCGCCGGCGGTGCGCTTGTGAAACGCCTCTGCGTTTTCCAGTGGGCCGGGCCGGTCGGCCACGAGCAGCAGCATGGCTTCGCCGAACAGGGCAACGTCGAAAGCGGTCGGTTCAGTCATGTATTTCTAGGCTCGCGCGGAGCGGATGAAATCGATTTGCGTGCGTGCGACGGCCATCAGGTCGTCCCCCACCAGAGGGTATTCGATGGCATGCGGCACGTCGGCCGGCAGCGCGCGCAGCACCGCGCGCCATGGCGCGGCCGAGTCGCCCAGCGGCACCGCCACCCACTTGTGCGCGAGGCGCTGCGCGCCCTTGCAATGCACGTAGCGAACGCGATGCGCCAGCGCCTGGGCGGCCTGCAGCGGGCATTCGCCCAGCCAGTGCCAGTTGCCCATGTCGAAGGTCATACCAAGCTCGACGCCGGCGCGGTCGGCCACGTCGAAGAAGGTCTGCAGCGCGGGCAGCGTGCCGGCGCGCACCGTCTGGTCGTTTTCGATCAGCAGCTCGACACGCGTTTCGGCAAGCTGCACCTTCAGGCCCCACAGCGATCCGTGCGACGACGCACGAAAGTCGCCGATCGACATCTTGAGCCGCTTGGCGCCCAGCCTGGTTGCGGCCGCAATGCCGCGCGCCAAGGCTGCGCTGTCGAGCCAGCCGCCTTCGGCCCACAGCCCTTCGGGGCTGGAATACACGGAGGCAAGCCCCGCGAGCGAAGGCAGCTCGGCATCGGGGTTGCGCAGCATTTCGCCGCGCACCTCGACCGAATCGGCCCCGGCCTCGAACGCCAGTTGCGAGCACCAGAGCTGGCCATGCCGGCCCACCTCGGCCGCACCGAAGGACGACAGAGAAACGAGTACCTGAAAAGACATCAGTGGGCCTGGTGCGAACTCAGGATCTGGCCGAGGAACTGGCGCGTTTTCTCGTTCTGCGGATTGCTGAAAAATTCTTGCGGCGGCGCCTGCTCGACGATCTTGCCCTCGGCCATGAAGATCACCCGGTCGGCCACGCTGCGGGCAAAGCCCATTTCGTGGGTCACGCACAGCATGGTCATGCCGTCTTCGGCCAGGCCGATCATGGTGTCGAGCACTTCCTTGACCATCTCGGGGTCGAGCGCCGAGGTGGGCTCGTCGAACAGCATGATCTTGGGCGTCATGCACAGCGCGCGCGCAATGGCCACGCGCTGCTGCTGTCCGCCGGAAAGCTGGCTCGGGTACTTGTTGGCCTGCTCCGGAATGCGCACGCGCGTGAGGTACTTCATGGCCACCTCTTCCGCCTGCGCCTTCGTCATGCCGCGCGATCGCATCGGCGCGAGCGTGCAGTTTTCCAGTATGGTGAGGTGCGGAAACAGGTTGAACTGCTGAAACACCATGCCCACTTCGGCACGCACCGCGTCCACATTCTTGCCGCCGGCCGTAAGGTCGATGCCGTCGACCACGATGCGGCCCTTCTGCACCGTCTCGAGCCGGTTGATGCAGCGGATGAGCGTGGACTTGCCCGAGCCTGAAGGCCCGCAGATCACGATGCGCTCGCCCTGGCGCACCGACAGGTCGATGCCGGTCAACACCTGGAATTCACCGTACCACTTGTTGACCGCTTCCATGCGGATGATCGATTCCGTCGTCATGCCAGGATTCCTTTTTCTTCTTCAGCCCTTGCGGTTCACTGCATCTTCGGCAGGTCGGCCTGCAGCCACTTCTGGTAGAGCTTGTTGAGCTCGCCATTGGCGGTGTTCTTGGCAACGAATTCGTTGACCGCCTTGTGCAGCTCTTCCTGGCCCGGACGCATCGCAATGCCCATCGATTGCTGCACCAGCGTGAACTTGTTTTCGTAGCTCCCGGCGGGCACGCGCTTGGCAATTTGCGCGGCCACGGTCACCGAGCAGCCGATGGCATCGACCTGGCCCGAGATCAGCGCCTGCATGGCCGAGGCATCGTCGTCGAAGCGGCGGATTTCGGTGCCTTCGGGCGCGGCCTTGGTCACGGCCACGTCTTGCGTCGAGGCGCGGGCCACGCCCACGCGCAGGCCCTTCAGGTCGGCTGCAGCCTTGATGGGCGTCTTGGTGGCGCCGTACAGCACAATGGTGGCGGCTGCATAGGGCTGCGAGAACTGCACCTGCTTGGCACGCTCGGGCGTGATGGCCAGCGAGGCGACCAGCACGTCGACCTTGTTGGTCAGCAGGAAGGGAATGCGGTTCGGGCCGGTCACCGGCACGATGTTGGCCTTGACGCCCCACTCCTTCGCGAGCAGCTTGGCCACGTCGGCGTCGTAGCCGTCGGGCTGGTTCTGTGCATTGGTGGTGCCATAGGGAGGAAAGTCGACCAGCATGCCGATGGTGATCTCACCCTTCTTCTTGATGTCGGCCACGGATTGGGCCGATGCGAAGGGTGCGAACACGGTGAGCGCGGCGCCAAGGCCAAGGGCTGCCAGTGCAACGCGGCGGGTGGTGGTACGGGTCATTGGATGTGTCTCCTGAAAATAAGAAGGAAGCGACGAGAAGAGAGAAAACGAAAAACGATCAGCGTGCGAGCGCCTGTGCGCGCTTGCGCTCCATGCGCCCGGCCAGCAATGAGAGCGGCCAGCAGATCGCAAAGTAGATGGCCGCCACCACCGAGAACACGATGAGCGGCTGGAAGGTGGCGTTGTTGACGATTTGCCCGGCGCGCGTCACCTCCACGAAGCCGATGATGGCTGCAAGCGAGGTGCCCTTGATGATCTGCACCAGGTAACCCACGGTGGGCGCCAATGCAATCTTGAAAGCCTGCGGCAACACCACGTCGCGCATGCGCGCGCTGTACTTGAGGCTCAGGGCCTCGGCGGCTTCCCACTGGCCGCGCGGAACCGCCTCGATGCAGCCGCGCCAGATTTCACCGAGGAAGGCCGCGCTGTTGAGGATGAGCGCCACGCCCGCGGCAACCCACGGGTTGATGTCCAGCCCCAGCACCGGCGCGCCGAAGAACACCAGGAACAGCTGCAGCAGCAGCGGCGTGCCCTGGAAGATCTGGATGAAGGTGGTCGATACGCCGCGTGCCCACGCCGATTCGGACGTGCGCATGAGCGCGATGATCAGCCCCAGGATTGCGCCGCCGACGAAGGCAATGGCCGAGAGCGCCAGCGTCCACTTGGCCGCTTCGAGAATGAACAGGAATTCGGGAAAACCGAAGGTACGCATGATGAGTCTGGCTCCGTCCGCAGCGAATTACCGGCGGTCCGGATAGTTGAGCGTGCGCTTGTAGATCAGCTTGAACATGGCCGAGAAAGCCAGTGCCAGCGCGAGGTAGATGGCGGCCACCACGATGTAGATCTCGAAGCTGCGGAAGGTTTGCGACTGCAGGTTGGCGGCCACCGAGGTCAGGTCGTCGGCCGAAATGACCGACACCACGGCCGAGCTCAGCATCAGCAGGATGAACTGGCTCGTGAGCGCCGGGTAGATGGCCTTGAGCGCGGGCTTGATGATGACGAAGCGGAAGATCTCCCAGGGCTTGAGGTTGAGCGCCCTGCCCGCCTCGATCTGCCCCTTGGGAATCGACTCGATTCCCGCGCGGATGATTTCGGTCGCATATGCGCCGAGGTTCACCACCATGGCCACCAGCGCGGCCGTTTGCGGCGACCAGCGCAGGCCGATGGCCGGCAGCGCGAAGAAGAAAAAGAAGAGCTGCACCAGGAAAGGCGTGTTGCGGATGACCTCGATGTACGCGTTGATGACAAAGCGCAGCCAGCCCGGTCCCGAGGTCTTGCCCCAGGCGCAGAAGATGGCGACCACCAGGCCGATCAGCGTGGCGGAAAGCGAAAGCTGAATCGTGATCCAGGTGCCCTTGAGCAGCAGCGGCCAGGCAGCGAAGACGGCGTCGAATTGAAACTGGTAGTTCATGTGGGGCGAGCACGGGCGTTGCCGTGCGCATGCCTCGAAAGCAATGCTTGCAGCTTATATGAAACCGGTTTCAGAACGGCTTAGGGATTCCCCTAGTTAGGCACCTCGTGCCTACACTGGAGCGATGCCCAATACATCCACAGCGCCCGCCGTGCAGCATTTCAGGCAAGCCCTGCTCTGGCCCTTGCGGCTGATGCCGGCGCCCGATGCCAAGCCCGCGCACCACGGCCCCTGGCACGTGCTGCGCGAGATGGGCGATGCATCGCCCTGGCGCGAGGAGATCGACGAATACACCGGCGACAGCAGCCGCTTTCACGAGCGCCACTACAACGAGTTCGTGAGCTTCCTGCCGTACGTGCAGCGCTTCCTGTACGGCGAGGGCCGCTCCAAGGGCAAGAGCGGCGAAGAAGGCGGCAACGACGGCGATTCGCCGATGCGCATCTTTAGGCGGCACGACGTTGCGGCCGTGCGCATGGTGCCGCAGGCCGGCGACGCGCCCATCACGCTCGACGTGGTGCATTGCGACCTGTATTTCTTCTTCGACATCGACGTGGTGCTGCTCAACCTGGAAGTCGGCGCGGACAACCTGAGCCTTGCGCAGGCGCAAGACCTGCTCTACCGCTTCGGCCGCGCCTACCCTGCCGGCTGGAGCGCCGACGGCGGCGCGCTGCATTGCATGTCCAGCGTCGAGTGGCTGGCCGCCGACGGCAGCGTGCTCGCACGATCGGATGCGCAGCAGCGCGACGCATTTCTCTCGCACGTGGCCGAGCACCGCGCGCCGCGTATTTCGGCCCACTGGGCCTACCTGATGCAGCCGCTGGTGAGCGACCATTCCGACGACCCCGGCGTGCTGCGCTACCGGCAGATCGAGTACTACCGCATGCCCGTGATGGCATACCTTTCGCTCGATGACCCGAAGCGCCTCTCGCGCAACGACTTCATCCGGCTTGGCCTGGTCACCGGCGCCGCCGAGGCCGATGCGGCGCGCGATGCCCACCTGCCCTATGCGGAGCAGCACCTTGCAGACTTCGAACACAAGTACTGCTACGACCGCTTCTGGGTCGACGCCGGCGCTGCGCCGAACACGCGCTACCTGTGCAACGGCCACGCGCTGATCGTGGTCGGCGATGCGCGCTCCGAATTCTTCTGCTGCCGCGACCGCGGCGTGCTCGCGCAGTTCAGGCACCAGCACTTCCTGCTGTTTCTCATCGCGCATTTCCAGAAGGCATCGCTGCTGATGTTCTCGGACCAGCTGGTGGAGGCGCTCAAGCGGCTCGACATTCGCAGCACCCCGAGCGTGAAGCAGTTCAAGCGCGCCATCCGTTCGAGCTTCGAGCGTTTTCTGCGTTTCACGCATCGCTACTGGTTCCATGAAATTTCGGAGCAGGCGCAGGTGCGCGCGCTCTCACACATGTGCACCACGCACCTCGGGCTCGATCCGCTCTACGACGAGGTCAAGTCGCGCATCGCCGACATGAACACGTATCTCGATGCCGACAGCCTGCGCCGGCAGGCGAGCACCGTAGTGCGGCTCACGGTGGTCACGCTGTTCGGCCTGATCGGCACCGTCACCACGGGCTTTCTCGGCATGAACCTGCTGGCTGAGGCCGACGCACCGCTGTGGCGCAAGGCGATCTGGTTCGGCGTGGTGTTCGTCTTCACGACCTGGCTCACGATCTACACAATGGTGAAGTCTCAGCGCCTGTCTGACTTCATCGATGCGCTGTCCAACGATCGGCTGGGGTTTCGCGGGAAACTCAGTGCGCTGGCGCGGGTTTGGCGGTCTGGGGCTGATTGATCAGCCGTACACCAGCGCAGCAGCGTGCCCCAGTGCACAGGGCATCGGGTGCTCCGCGCAGCGAAATAAAGGAGGAGGGGCGCAGCCCCGGGGGACATTCGCGGAGGGGAGTACCCGGTGGCCTTTGCACACGCCCTGAAAAAAGCCCAACCGCGCCCCAGGACTAAGATCTCCCCGCCCCGAAAAAAGTCCTATCAAATGCGCATAGCCCTAGTCTCCGACATCCACGGAAACCTCCCCGCACTCGAAGCCGTGGTCGAAGACATTGCCCGCCGCGGCGCAGACATCATCGTCAACCTGGGCGACAGCCTCTCCGGCCCGCTGATGCCGCTGGAAACCGCGCAGTTCCTGATGGCGCAGGACTGGGTTCAACTCGCGGGCAACCATGAACGCCAGTTGCTAACGATGCCTGCGGAAAAGCGCGGTCCCTCCGATGCGTTCGCGCATGCGCGGCTCGGCGCGAAGGAGTTCGAATGGATCGCGTCGCTCGGGCACAGCCTGCGCTTCAGGCCGGAAGTCCTGCTCTGCCACGGCACGCCTTCCAGCGATCTCGAATACTTTCTGGAGACCGTGGAGCCCACGGTGTTCCGCGCTGCAACGCAGGCGGAAATCGATGCGCGCCTCGGCCAGGTCGATGCGCAGTTGATCGCATGCGGTCATACGCATGTACCGCGCGTGGCGCATGCATCCGGCGGGCAGCTGATCGTCAATCCGGGAAGCGTGGGCCTGCCGGCCTACGACGACATTCATCCGTATCCGCACGCCGTGGAAACCGGCTCGCCGAACGCGCGCTATGCCATCGTGGAACGGCACGAAAGCGGCTGGGCCTCCCGGCTGATTGCGGTGCCCTACGACCACACGGCCATGGCGGCGCTGGCGCTGAAGAACGGGCGGCCGGACTGGGCGCACGCCCTCGCCACCGGGCGAATGCCCTAGGCCTTCAGTTCAATCGCCGAACGCGATCTGCGCGCTGTCCACCGCGCTGATGCGCACGCCGAAGCTGGTGATGTCCGACAGCGTGGCGTTGTGGTGTGCGCGAATGAAGGCGCCCGTGGCATGCGGCTTGTCGTGCGACGTGTGCGCATCGGCCGCGAGCATGACCTCGTAGCCCAGCGCGGCGGCGCGCCGCACGGCGGTGTCCACGCAGAATTCCGACGAATAGCCGCAGATCACGACCCGCTGCACCGCATGCCCCGTCAGCCACGCTTCAAGCGGCGTGCGCAGGAACGAGTCGGCCGTGTTCTTGCGGATCTTCGTGTCGCTTGCATCCACGTACAGCGCATCGGCAAGTTGCCAGCGTTCGGAGTCGAACTCCAGGTCGATCTCGTTCTCGTGCTGGATGAAAGCCACCGGCACACCGGCCGCGCGTGCGCGCTCGGTCAGCGCATTGATGCGCTGGATCACCTGTTCGGCTTCGTAGGGGCGCGGCGGGTCGTCGCACAGGCCGCGTTGCATGTCGATGACGAGAACGGCAGTTTTCATGGGAGTGGAAAGCAGGCAAGGACTCGGGGCCGCCCCGAGTATGCCCCCCCCCGCCACCCGCCCAGCCGCCTCAGTTCCAGGCGCTGACTTCGAGCCGCACCTTGCCGCTGATGCCCGGTGCCGCCGCTGCCGCGCCCAGGCTCGAAAGCGGCACGATGCACTGCTGCTTGCCGTTGGCCAGCTGCGTCGAACTCATCGGCAGCGAGGCCTTGCCCGCCGTGTCGGTCTGCCAGCCGTATTTGATGTTCCAGTTCTGCGCGGGGTCGTCCGCCTGGGGCGGGGAAAGCTCGATGACCAGCGTGTCGCGGAACAGCGAACTGCCCTCGTAGTGGCCGTCGAGCCAGAACTTCTTGTTGACCTGGTAGTCGGGCACGCGCACGCCGAGCGTCATGGCATAGGCCAGCGTCGGCCGGTCCTGCTTCACGCGCGCCTTGTTGGCCAGGAACACGGTCGACAGATAGATCGACCGGCGCTCGGGCTTGGCCGGGTCGGTGAGTTCCTTGTGCGTGCGGCAGGCGGGCGAATCTTCTTCGGCCACGCGCCGGCTCAGGTACCAGCGCTTGCCGCGCGGGGCGGCGAGCAGCTCGACTTGGTAGAGCGCATCGACATCGGCGTCCTTGGGCAGGTCGGGCGGGAGAGTCACGCCTTCCACGTCGAACCAGAGATCGACGCGCACGTCGCCGAACAGAAAGCGCACCAGGTTCTGGTACGCCTCCTCGGAATTGACGATGCCGAAGTACCCCGAGTGCGACCGAAAGGCGTAGGCGGTGGCCACGGGCTTGCCGCGCTTTGCCTCGTCGATGGACCAGAGCGAGGCGTTCTCGATGCGTACCAGGCCGTCGCTGCCGTGGCCTGCGAACATGCGCGACAGGCCCTTGGCCGCTTCGTAGTCGCCGCGGTTGGAGCCCACCATGCAGAAGAATCGCTCGGCCGGAAAGGCCGCCGCGGGCAGAAAGTCCATGCGGCCGTCGACCGGCGCCGTGTCGAGAAACTCCGACATCTTCTCGCGGTTGAAGGTGTTCATCTCGTTTGCCGTGAGCCAGCCCGGCACGTTGACGCCGCCCAGGTCGATGCCGTTGTGCGGCGTGGCATAGGTGAAGACCTTGTCGACACAGGCGCGCGCCGCTGCGTCGCCGAGCGTGGGGTTTTGCAGAAAGGCCCGCACGACCAGCCCGCCCATCGAATGCGCCACCAGGTAGCAGCGAAAGTCCGCCGGCGAAAAAGCGGCGCCCTCGCGCAGCGCGACCAGGTCGCGCACGCGCAGGATCAGCTTGCTCAGGCCCTGCGCATAGATCTTCACGTCGCGCGACTTGCCGTCGCCGAGCAGTTCGGAGCCGCTGTCGTAGTAGCGATAGATCACGACGGACGCGGCCGGAATGCCGTCCACGTCCTTGCCGGTTTCGTCGGGCGAAGGCTTCCAGTCGTTGTCCAGGATGTCCAGGCCGTTCTGGTAGACGCTCTGGTATTGAAAGTCCGCCAGGAGCCGCACCACCGGAGATTCGAAGACGAACTTCTGCGCCGGTGCGTCCTTCTTGACGGTGGCGCGGTACACGGTCGAGCCCACATTGAAGCCGCAGAACGGGTCGGCCGCCGTGTCGTCGCGTTCGTCCTCCGTCATGGCGTAGCCGCGCACGTAGATGATGGGATAGCGGTTGCTGCTCATGGTGTGTGTCGCCTTTTCAACGGCCGCGAGGTCCGGCGCTTTCAGTGTGCCGCGCGCCGCCGCTACCGGCCATAGAACGCACGGCATACGACAACTGGCGCGGCAATGCCCCTTTGCGCCGAATGTTTCTGCCGTTGAAACCATTGGCAACGAGGCCCCGGCTAAGCTCGCGCCGCAAACACCCCGAACATCCGCATCCATGAATGACGCCGCCCGCCCCGTGTTCTCTCCGAAGCACCTCTTGAGCCGCTTTCGCAGCTACGGCACCTCGCTCTTTGCTGCAAGCTGCGCACTGGTCGCCGGCTGCGTGAGCAGCAGCGGGTGCGAGGCACGCTACGACGCATCGCCTCAGTTCAAGGGCTGCGGTTTCCAGAACCTGCCGAACCCGGAAGTCCTGCCTTCCGCCAGCGCCTGGCGAATCTGGTCCCGCTTCATCGTCGGCAGCAAGGTCGACACCGTGCCGGTCGATCCCATTCCCGTGCAGATGCTGAGCACCGCCGACCTGGATGCGCTCGACCCCAAGGCCAACCATGTGGTGCGGCTCGGACACTCGTCGCACCTGCTCAAGCTGCAGGGCAAATATTGGTTGATCGACCCCGTGTTCAGCGAACGGGCATCGCCGTTCAGCTTCGCCGGGCCCAAGCGCTTCCACAAGCCGCCTCTCACGCTCGAGCAGTTGCCGCCCATCGAAGGGCTGATTCTTTCGCACGACCACTACGACCATCTCGACGTGGCGACCATTGAATATCTTGCGCAGCGTGTGCAGCGCTACTTCGTGCCGCTGGGCGTGCGCGCGCGCCTGCTGGCCATGGGCGTGCCGGCCGACCGTGTGACGGAGCTCGATTGGTGGCAAGGCGGCGAACACAACGGCGTGAAGCTCACCGCCACGCCCGCGCAGCACTTCTCGGGCCGCACGCTGACCGACAGGGACCGCACGCTGTGGGCCTCATGGGTAGTGCAAAGCGGCGACCAGCGCATCTTCTACAGCGGCGACTCCGGCTACTTTCCGGGCTTCAAGCAGATCGGCGAGCGCTTCGGCGGCTTCGACCTGGCACTGATGGAAAACGGCGCCTACGACGCCTACTGGCCCGCAGTGCACATGACGCCCGAGCAGAGCGTGCAAGCCTTCGAAGACCTGCGCGGCAAGGTGCTCTATTCGGTGCACAACACCACGTTCGATCTTGCCTTTCACACCTGGCACGATCCGCTGGACCGCATCGCCAACCTGTCGCAGGCCAGGAAGATCGAGCTCGCGACGCCAGTGATCGGCGAAGTGCTCACGGTGGGCAAGGCCCGCACCAACGTGCGTTGGTGGGAAGGTCTGAAGTAAGGCGCTGCGGCAGGCCTAGCCGCGTTCCTTGCGTTCGCGCGCCCGGCGCTGCTGCCGGGTTTCATTGGCCTGCGCCGCAATGCGCTCTTTCTCGCGCTTCTTGGCCCCGCGCTTCAGGCGCATGTGGCGGCCGAACCAGAAGCTGCCAAGCCCCGTGACCACTGCGATCACAAGGCCGATGACGCTGATGTCGATGCCGCCCATCACAAAACCCGCACGATGCTCGTCGGCTTGAAGCCGAGGTCGGCCGCCTTGCCCTTGCGCGCGCGGCTGCCGCGCGCGTTGTTGAGCGTGCGGATCTCCAGGGTTTCGTCGCGCTCCTTGCCGCCGCGGCCAATGCCTTCGATCTTCACGCTGCGCGTGTAGGCCGCGGCGCCAGCGAGCGTGTCCTTGGCGTCGAGGTCGATCAACGTCAAACCGCGGCCGCCCTTCGGCAGGCTCTTCAGCTCGGCGATGTCGAAGGTCAGGATGCGGCCGCCGGTGGAGGCGCAGGCCACATGCGTGGCGGCGGGCATCGGCTCGGCGCCGCTCGCGCCGCCCACCAGCGAGGGACGGCAGAGCTGCTCGCCCTCGCCCACATCGATGAAGGCCTTGCCGCCGCGCTGGCGCGACATCATGTTTTCAACCGTGGCAATGAAGCCGTAGCCGCCGGTGTTGGCCAGCAGCACACTGGCGCCCACCGGGCCTGCGAAGAAATGCGTGACGTGAGTGCCGGCATCCAACTCGATGAGCGTGGTCACGGGCTGGCCGTCACCGCGAGCGCCGGGCAGCGAGGCCACGGGCACGGTGTACACGCGCACGGTCTTGTCCTTGGCGCTGCCGAACACCAGCAGCGTGTCGACACTGCGGCATTCGAAGGCGCCGTAGAGCGCATCGCCGGACTTGAAGCTGTATTCTGGCGTGGCCGAACCGTTGCCCGCGGCCTTCTCGCTGGCCCAGCCCTTCTGCGCGCGGACCCAGCCCTTTTGCGAAACGATGACCGTGACGGGTTCGTCGACCACCTTGACTTCGGCCACGGCGCGTTTCTCGGCCTGGATCAGCGTACGGCGCGGGTCCTCGAAGGTCTTGGCGTCGGCTTCGATTTCCTTCACCAGCAGGCGGCGCAGGGCCGCGGGGCTGCCCAGGATGTCTTCGAGCTTTTTCTGCTCGTCGCGCAGGCCCTTGAGCTCCTGCTCGATCTTGATGGCTTCGAGCCGTGCGAGTTGGCGCAGGCGAATTTCAAGAATGTCTTCGGCCTGGCGCTCGCTGAGGTTGAAGCGCGCAATGAGTGCGGCCTTCGGATCTTCCGCCGCGCGGATGATGGCGATCACCTCGTCGATGTTCAGCAGCACCAGCTGCCGGCCCTCGAGAATGTGAATGCGCTCGAGCACCTTGTTCAGGCGGTGGCGCGAGCGCTTCTCGACGGTGATTTCGCGGAACGCGATCCACTCGTTGAGCATCTGGCGCAGCGACTTCTGCGTCGGCTTGCCGTCGATGCCCACCATCGTGAGATTGATCGGCGACGAGGTTTCGAGCGAGGTTTGCGCGAGCAGCGTGGTAATGAACTCTTCCTGGCTGATGCGCGAAGTCTTGGGCTCGAACACCAGGCGCACGGCGGCGTCCTTGCTCGACTCGTCGCGCACCACGTCGAGCACCGACAGCATCGCGGCCTTGAGCTGCGTCTGCTCGGCACTCAAGGCCTTCTTGCCGGCCTTCACCTTCGGGTTGGTGATTTCCTCGATTTCCTCGAGCACCTTCTGCGTGCTGACGCCCGGGGGCAGCTCGTTGACCACCAACTGCCACTGGCCGCGTGCGAGGTCTTCGATCTTCCAGCGCGCGCGCACCTTCAGCGAGCCGCGGCCGGTGCGGTAGGCATCGGCAATGTCGCCGGGGCCGCTGATGATCTGCGCGCCGCCCGGGTAGTCGGGGCCAGGCACGATCTGCAGCAGCTCTTCTTCGCTGAGCTTGCCGTTCGACTTGATCAGCGCCACGCAGGCGTCTGCAATCTCGCGCAGGTTGTGGCTCGGGATTTCGGTGGCCAGTCCCACCGCGATGCCGCTCGCGCCGTTGAGCAAGGTGAAGGGCAAGCGCGCGGGCAACAGGCGCGGCTCTTCGGTGCTGCCGTCGTAGTTGGGAATGAAGTCGACCGTGCCTTCGTCGATCTCGTCGAGCAGCAGGCTGGTGATGCGGGCCAGGCGCGCTTCGGTGTAGCGCATGGCCGCGGCGCCGTCGCCGTCGCGGCTGCCGAAGTTGCCCTGCCCGTCAACCAGCGGATAGCGCTGCGAAAAGTCTTGCGCCATGCGCACCAGCGCGTCGTACGCCGCCTGGTCGCTGTGCGGGTGGAAGCGGCCCAGCACGTCGCCAACCACGCGCGCACTCTTGACGGGCTTGGCACCCACGGTGCCGTTGGTGCCGCCAAAGCCCAGACCCATGCGCGACATCGAATAGAGAATGCGCCGCTGTACTGGCTTCTGGCCGTCGGACACATCGGGCAGCGCGCGGCCCTTGACCACGCTGAGCGCGTATTCGAGATAGGCGGTTTGCGCGTAGTCGGCAAGGGTAAGAGTGGTGTCGCCGTCGGTGGGACCCTGGAGATCGAGCGGAGGTTGGGTGTCGTCCATGGAGAAGAGAGAAAGAGAAACAGTTGCTGGCTGTGCGCTTGCGCGCTCAGCCTAGTGTGAAAGCCTCATGCACCGCGGACTGCACGGAGCCGCCGAGCACCGCGCCGCCGCCGGCCACATAGATCCAGTCGCCAATCACCGCGGCGCCGACGGCGTGGCGCGGGGTGGTCATCGGCGCATGGCGCTGCCAGGTGTCGGCCGCGGGGTCGTAGCTTTCCATCTGGCCGAACACCTTGGCTTGGCGCGGCACCCCGCCCACGAGGAACCCGCCCTCTCCGCCCATGGCGAAAAGGCGGCCCCGGTAGACCACGAGGCCGTGTCCAGAGCGCGCGGTGGGCAGCGGTGCGCGCGGCTCCCACGTGTCGCGCGCGGGCAGGTAGACGTGGTGCAGGTCGGTGTTGTATTCGAAGGTGTTGAAGCGCCCGCCAATCACGTGGATCTGGCCGCCATGCGCCACGCAGCCGACATGGTCGCGTGCACCGGGCAGCGGCTTGCGGGCGCTCCAGCGGTCGGCTTTCGGGTCGTACACCTCGTGCCAGCCGACGCTCGCGCGCTCGGCTGCGGGCTCGGAGGCGCCGCCAATCAGGTGCAGCTGCCCCTCCAGCATCACGGCGGCGGCTGCCCCGCGCGGGCGCGGCAGCGGCGCGATGGTGGTCCAGCGGTTGGCCGCTATGTCGTAGACGTAGGCGTTGGTGTCGGAGCGGCGGTTCTGCTCGACGAAGCCGCCGAGTGCATAGACGCGGCCCTCATCGGCGGCCACCGCCACATGGTTGGCGCCGCGCGGCAGCGGCGCACCATCGAGCCAGCGGTCGGCCTTGGGGTCGTAGATGTGGTGGTAGTCGCGGTTCACCGCGCCTTCGCCATAGCCGCCGACCACGTGCATGCGGCCCTGCGCCGCGGTGGCCCAGGCCATCTCGCTGCGCGGAATCGGCAAGGCGGCGCGCGTCACCCACCGTCCGGCGGGTCCGGCCGGTGCGGGGCTGTCCGTCACGCGTTGCGCCTCCTGCTCGGGCGTCATGTGATGCGGCACGCCGCCTTGCAGCCGCGCATACGGCTCTTTCGACGAAGGCACCACCGGCAGCGTGTCGTGCGAGGCCGCATGCTGCGCGCGCGCAGCGCCGCTCACCGCGCAAGCGGCGGTCGCAAGAACGAAGCGTCGGCGTTGCATGACGGACTCCTCCATCGACGAATAAAGGCGGGAACTCGGCATCAGGACACCGGCATTTCCGCTGCGCCGTCCGGCACCGCCGGCTGCTCGGAAGCCTCGGGCATGGCCGGCATGCTGCTTGGCGAGTCGGACGGCATGTTGCCACGGCCCATCGCCCCGCCCTTTGGAACCACCAGTTCCATGCGGATGCGGCCCGGCGCCTTGCCGCCGCGCACGCCGCTCGCGCTGCCGCCGCCATCCGCCGCCAACGCTGCCGATGGCTTCAGGTACGCATAGAGCCGCAGCACCGTCTGCACGTAGTTCTGCGTTTCCTTGTAGTTCGGGATCTTGTTGCCCGCGCGCTGCACGGCGCCCTCTCCGGCGTTGTAGGCGGCAAGCGCCAGCTCGATCTGGCCCGGGAACATCGCGATCAGGTCGCGCAGGTAGCGGGAGCCGGCGGCAATGTTGATGCGCGGATCGAACAGCTTCTTCTCGATGGTGCCGCGCTTGTCCGCCGCAACACCGTAGCGCTGCGCGGTAGCCGGCATGAGCTGCATGAGTCCCATCGCGCCCTTGGGCGAAACGGCCTGCGCGTCGAAGCCCGATTCGGTGGCGATGAGCGCCTGCAGCAGTTCGTAGTCGATCGAATGCTTGTTCGACGCATCGCGCAACGCTGCCTTCGCGGTCTTGTAGCTCGGCGAGGCTTCGAAGAGCGCAAGCAAGGTCTGTGATGCCGGCGGCACCTTGCCGTCGAGCTTGCGCCCACCGCGGCCGAGCGGCGAAATTCCCTTGGCCGTGTCGAAGCTCTGCCCGCCGCGAAAGAAGAGCTGGTAGCGCTCGTCGATCTTCTCGGAAGCGAAGTGCGCAACGCCCTTGCTGTCGATGTAGCCGTAGATGTCAGCGGCGTGCGCAAGCCCCTGCTGCGTGCACAGCAGCAAGGCCAGGAGCAACGGACGCATGAAATCTGAAATTTTCACGAGGGTGGTCAAACATCGATATCGACATCGTCGGCGCGCAGTTCCATGAGTTCGCGCCGCGCGGCTGCCTCGCCCTTGCCCATGAGCTTGGTGATCTCCCCTTGGGTGGACGTGAAGTCGAAGCGCCCCAGCTGTACCTTCATGAGGCGCCGGGTATCCGGATTGAGCGTGGTTTCCCACAATTGTTCCGCGCTCATTTCGCCCAGGCCCTTGAAGCGGCTGATGCTCCAGGCGCCTTCGCGCACGCCGTCCTTGCGCAATTTGTCGAGTGTGGCGGTCAGTTCGCCTTCGTCAAGCGCATAGACCTTGGAAGCCGGCTTCTTGCCGCGCGCCGGGGCATCGACACGGAAAAGTGGCGGCTTTGCGACATACACGTGGCCGGCTTCGATGAGTTTCGGAAAGTGCCGGAAAAACAGCGTGAGCAGCAGCACCTGGATGTGCGAGCCGTCCACGTCGGCATCGGAAAGGATGCAGATCTTTCCGTAGCGCAGGCCGCTCATGTCGGGCGTGTCGTTGGGGCCGTGCGGATCGACCCCCACGGCCACCGAGATGTCGTGGATTTCGGTGTTGGCGAAGAGCCGGTCGCGCTCCACTTCCCAGGTGTTGAGCACCTTGCCGCGCAAGGGCAGGATGGCCTGGCTTTCCTTGTCGCGGCCCATCTTGGCGCTGCCGCCGGCGGAGTCGCCCTCGACCAGGAAGACTTCGTTGTGGCTGATGTCCTTGCTCTCGCAATCGGTCAGCTTGCCGGGCAGCACGGCCACGCCGGAGCCCTTGCGCTTTTCGACCTTCTGGCCGGCGCGCTGGCGCGTTTGCGCGGCCTTGATGGCGAGCTCGGCGAGCTTCTTGCCGTAGTCGACGTGCTGGTTCAGCCACAGCTCGAGCGCGGGGCGCACGAAGCTCGACACCAGCCGCACCGCATCGCGCGAGTTGAGGCGTTCCTTGATCTGGCCCTGGAACTGCGGATCGAGCACCTTGGCGCTCAGCACATACGAAGCGCGCGCGAACACGTCTTCGGGCAAGAGCTTCACGCCCTTGGGCAGCAGCGAGTGCAGTTCGATGAAGCCCTTCACCGCGGTGAACAGGCCGTCGCGCAGGCCGCTTTCGTGCGTGCCGCCGGCGCTGGTGGGAATGAGGTTGACGTAGCTCTCGCGCACGGGCTGGCCGTCTTCGGTGAAGGCGACGCACCAGTCGGCGCCCTCGCCTTCGGCGAAGTTGTCGGCGTTCTTGTCGGCATGGCCGCTGCCTTCGAACAGCGGAATCACCGGGTCGCCGTTGAGCGTCTGCATCAGGTAGTCGCTCAGGCCGCCCTTGTAGAGCCACTGCTGGGTTTCCTTTGTCTTCTCGATCGTGAGCGTGACGCTCACGCCGGGCATGAGCACGGCCTTGCTGCGCAGCAGGTGGGTGAGCTCGCCCATGGGCAGCGCCGCGGTTTCGAAGTACTTGGCGTCGGGCCAGGCGCGCACGGTGGTGCCCTGCTTGCGTTCGCCGGCTTCGAGCTTGCGGATTTCGAGCGCCTCGATCACATCGCCGGCGCTGAAGGCCAGCCTGGCCACGGAGCCTTCGCGGTGCGAAGTGACTTCGAGCCGCTTCGACAGCGCATTGGTGACCGACACACCCACGCCGTGCAGGCCGCCCGAGAAGCTGTAGGCGCCGCCGGAGCCTTTGTCGAACTTGCCGCCCGCATGCAGCCGGGTGTAGACCAGCTCGATCACGGGCGCCTTTTCTTCGGGGTGCAAGCCAAAGGGAATGCCGCGGCCGTCGTCCTCGACGCTGACCGAGTTGTCGGCGTGCAGGGTGACCTTGATCTTCTTGCCGTGGCCGGCCAACGCCTCGTCGGCAGCGTTGTCCAGCACCTCCTGGATGATGTGCAGCGGGTTGTCGGTCCGGGTGTACATGCCCGGGCGCTGCTTCACGGGCTCGAGGCCCTTGAGCACGCGGATGGAACCTTCCGAGTACCCGGAGGACGCGGACGATGAACTGGGGGGAGTCTTGGGGGGAGTCGCCATGGGGGCGGATTGTAGTCAGTCGATGCGAAATGACTGGATACCCATACAGGAACACCGCCCCAGCCCGGTCGGCGGCCCACCCGCCCGGACTTACTTGTCGACGATGACCTGACCCGCGTAGGCGAGCCAGCCCATTTCGGATCGGGCCTTCTCGGGCGCTTCGAGATTGAGAACGATGCTCCCGACCGCCAGCCCGAACGAGGGCGACATGCGCACGTACTTCGTCTCTCCGTCTGCCAGCGGCACTTCGAGCGTCTTGCGCAGGTCGCTGGTCGTGGCGGCCTGGTAGGTGCCCGCGGGACGGTCCACGAAGAAGAAGCTGCCGGGCTTCGAGGAGCCGACGCCGAATTTGTCGATGCGGACGCCAGGCTGCAGCGCTGCGCCGAAAGGACCCGCGGCACGGAAGAAATAGATGCGGCCGTTGCCCGGCTTGAGCTTGGGGATGACGTTGCCCATCTCCTGGAACTTGGGGCCGCTCGGGGTGCTGGCGCAGCCGGCAACCGCAAGCGCGAGCACCGAGAGGGCGGCGAACTTCAGGACGGTTCTTCTCATGAGTCGGGATCCTTGCAGGCGGTGGCGTGGAGGAAGCGCAAATGTAACCAATTACAAGCAAAATCCGGCAAGAGACGCGTCGCTGCTTTGATGCGTACGGCGCATCGATCTGGCCCCAACAAATCATCAATGGCCTTTGCCCCCGCGCCACCCTGCCCAAGTAGCAAATCGGTACATTCAAAGGCATGCAAGCCTCTTCCCCCACTCTCTCGGTCAAGCAGGTGCTGATCTGCGGCGCCATGATCGTCACGCTCTCGATGGGCATCCGCCACGGCTTCGGGCTCTGGCTGCAGCCCATTACTCAGGCGCAGGACTGGAGCCGCCAGACCTTCTCGTTCGCGCTTGCGGTGCAGAACCTCTCGTGGGGCATCTTCGGCGTGTTCGCGGGCATGGTGGCCGACCGCTTCGGGGCATTCCGGGTCCTTGTGGCGGGCACGGTGTTCTATGCGCTGGGCCTTTTGGGCATGGCGTATTCGCCCACCCCCCTGCTGTTCACCTTGAGCGCCGGCGTGCTGATCGGCGCGGCGCAGGCGGGCACGACCTATGCCGTCGTCTATGGCGTGATCGGGCGCCAGATTCCGGCCGAGCGGCGCTCGTGGGCCATGGGCGTGGCCGCGGCCGCGGGCTCGTTCGGGCAGTTCCTGATGGCGCCGATCGAAGGCCGCTTGATCGGCCACCTGGGCTGGCAAACCGCGCTGGCGGTGGTGGCTGTGCTGGTGCTGGTGATCGTGCCGCTGGCCTTCGGCCTGCGTGAGCCGCGGCAAGGGGCTTTGGCCGGACACCGCGAGCAATCGGTGCTGCAGGCGGTCGGCGAGGCGTTCCGCTACCCGAGCTTCGGCCTGCTGATGGCGGGGTATTTCGTATGCGGCTTCCAGCTGGCATTCATCGGCATCCACATGCCGACCTACCTGCGCGACCAGAAGCTGCCGGTGGAAGTGGCGGGCTACGCGCTGGCGCTGATCGGGCTCTTCAATGTGTTCGGCACCTATACCGTGGGACTGCTGGGCCAGAAGCTGGCCAAGCGCAAGATCCTGGCGGCCATCTACTTTGCGCGGGCGGTCTCGATCGTGCTGTTTCTGCTGGTGCCGATCTCGCCGCTCAGCGTGTATGTTTTTTCTGCGGCCATGGGCTTTCTGTGGCTTTCGACGGTGCCCGCCACCAACGCGATCATTGCCGGCATCTTCGGCGTGGCGCACCTGTCGATGCTCAGCGGCTTCGTGTTCCTGAGCCACCAGGTCGGCTCGTTCATCGGCGTGTGGCTTGGCGGCTACCTGTACGACACCACGGGCAGCTACGACATCGTCTGGTACATCGCAATTGCCCTCGGCGTGTTTGCTGCGCTGATCAACCTGCCGGTCAAGGAAGGCGCCATTGCGCGGGCGGCGCGCCCGGCCGTTGTGCCGGGCTGATCCAACGGCGGACAATCGCGCCATGACTCCGCAAATGCGCCATCACCTTTCGCGCGCCGGCTGGCTCGCTGCTGCAGTGACGGTGCTGGGCGGCGTTTTCGCGCTTTACGTCCATCCGGACTTCCTGGTGACGCTGGTCGACCAGGTCTGGTCGTGCTTCTGACTGCTATGAAAGACATAGCAGCCCTGCACGGCGGACTTGCTCCGTCGGAATGGATCGTGCGGTGGTCGCACCTGCTCGCGCCGGGCAGTACCGTGCTCGACGTGGCCTGCGGCCAGGGGCGCCACATGCAGTGGTTTGCCGGGCGCGGGCATGCAGTGATGGGCGTCGATCGCTCCATCGAAGCGACTGAAGCCGCAAGCGCCTTCGGCCGCACCCTTACCGCTGACATCGAATCCGGCCCCTGGCCTTTTGCGGGCCAGTCTTTCGGTGCGGTGGTCGTCACCAACTACCTGTGGCGGCCGCGCATGGCCGACATCGTGGCCGCGGTCGCGCCGGGTGGCGTGCTGCTCTACGAAACCTTTGCCGCGGGGAACGAGACGGTGGGCAAGCCCTCGCGCCCGGACTTCCTGCTGGAGCCGGGCGAACTGCTGGCCGCCTGCCAAGAGCTGCGCGTGGTGGCCTACGAAGACGGTTTTCTAGCGGAGCCGGATCGCTTCGTGCAGCGCATTGCCGCGGTTCGTGCCGGCAGCGCCGCCTCGGGTGCGCCCGAACGCCGCCTGCTGCGGGCAAACTGACCCCGCCGGCGCGGCTGTTTCCGGGGGCGCCGGAGTAAGTAGAATCGGCGCTTTCGTCCACCGACAGAGAGATTCCCCCTTGGAGCAACTGACAGGCAGCATCGTCGCTCTCGTCACGCCGATGCACGACGACGGCAGTGTCGACTATCCCGCCCTGCGCCGGCTGATCGACTGGCACATCGACGAAGGCACCGACTGCCTTGGCGTGGTCGGCACCACCGGCGAATCGCCCACGGTCGACGTGGAAGAGCACTGCGAAATCATCCGCGTGTCGGTCGAGCAGGCCAAGGGCCGCGTGCCCGTGATGGCCGGCTGCGGCGCCAATTCGACCAAGGAAGCCATCGAGCTTGCCAAGTTCGCCAAGGGCGTGGGCGCCGATTGCCAGCTGCAGGTGGTGCCCTACTACAACAAGCCGACGCAAGAAGGCCAGTACCAGCATTTCAAGGCCATTGCCGAAGCCGTGGGCGACCTGCCTACCGTGCTTTACAACGTGCCCGGCCGCACCGTGGCCGATATGGCGCACGACACCGTTCTGCGCCTGGCCCAGGTGCCCGGCATCATCGGCATCAAGGAAGCCACCGGCAACATCGAGCGTGCCCAGTGGCTCATTCGCGACCTGCCCAAGCACTTTGCCGTGTATTCCGGCGACGACCCGACGGCGGTGGCGCTCATGCTCTGCGGCGGGCAAGGCAACATCAGCGTCACGGCCAACATTGCGCCGCGCAAGATGCACGAGCTGTGTGTTGCGGCCATTGCGGGCGACGTGCGCAAGGCCATGCAGATCCAGTTCGAGCTGATGCCGCTGCACCGCAACCTGTTCGTCGAACCGAACCCGATTCCTCTCAAGTGGGCCATGTCCAGGCTCGGCCTTTGCGGCGGCACCCTGCGCCTGCCGCTCACCGAACTGGCTGAAACGAACCAACCCGTGGTCGAGGCCGCCCTGCGCGCCTGCGGCCTGCTCAAGGGCTGAGCCCGCTTCCTCCTCCCCAATACTCCCATCTCTTTTCTCCCTGCCGCATCGAGGTTACGCAACCTTTTGCCTGAACCGTGCTCAGAGAGTGCGGGCAATGCGGCCCCATAGATTGATCGAACCCATTCCAACAAGGAAGACGACGTTGAAGAACCTTTCGCACATCTCGCGATTCGCACTGCTGGCCCTCGTTGTCAGCCTCGCCGCCTGCTCCGTTCTCGAGGGCGACAAGATCGACTACAAGAGCGCCGGCAAGGCCCCCACGCTCGAAGTCCCGCCCGACCTGTCTCAGCTTTCGCGCGAGAACCGCTATGCGGTTCCGGGCGGCGCGGTCACCGCCAACGCCTACCAGGCCGGCGCAACCAATGCACCGGGCATTCCGACGGCGGTGGCCAACATCGGCGACGTGCGCATGGAACGTTCGGGCACGCAGCGCTGGATCGTCATCAACCGTACGCCCGACCAGCTCTGGGATCCGGTGAAGGACTTCTGGCAAGAGAGCGGCTTCCTGCTGACCACCGAGCAGCGCAACCTCGGCATCATGGAAACCGACTGGGCCGAAAACCGCGCCAAGCTGCCGCAGGACATCATCCGCGGCACGCTGGGCAAGTTGGTCGACTCGGTCTATTCGACCGGCGAGCTCGACCGCTTCCGCACCCGCCTGGAGCGCACGCCCAATGGCACCGAGATCTTCGTGAGCCACCGCGGCATGCAAGAGGTCTACAACAACAGCCGCCAGGACCAGACCGTGTGGCAACCCCGCCCAAGCGACCCTGAACTCGAAACCGAGTTCCTGCGCCGCCTGATGGTCAAGCTCGGCGTTTCGCAAGAACAGTCGAAGATCCTGGCCGCCACCAGCGCACCGACCAAGACCGCCACGGTTTCCAACGCCGGCGGCCAGCCAGTGGTGCAGATCAGCGAGGGCTTCGACCGCGCATGGCGCCGCGTGGGCCTGGCGCTCGACCGCACCGGCTTCACCGTGGAAGACCGCGATCGCAGCGCCGGCATCTACTACGTGCGCTACGTGACGCCCAACGCGGACAAGAAGGAACCCGGCTTCTTCGGCAAGCTGTTCGGCAGCAGCTCCAGCAAGAACGAAGCACCCATCAAATTCCGCATCCTCGTGAAGGGCCAGGGCGAATCGACCACCGTGTCGGTGCTGAACGAATCCGGCGCACCCGAAACCTCGGCCAATGCGCAGCGCATCGTCCAGGTCATTGCAGACGACCTGAAGTAATCCGCATGCTCCGCTTCCGAAGCCTCGGCAGCGGCAGCACGGGCAACGCCGCGCTGGTCGAAGCGACCAGCGGCGGCCGCACCTCCCGGCTCCTGATCGACTGCGGCTTCGGCCTGCGGCAACTCGATCTGCGGCTTGCCAAGGCAGGCCTCGCAGCCACCGATATCGACGCGATCTTCGTCACGCACGAGCACGGCGACCACATCGGCTGTGCCCATTCGCTGTCGCGGCGCAACCGCATTCCCGTGTGGATGAGCGAAGGCACCTGGCTTGCCACCGGCGGGCGCGACTTCGAAGGCCGGCTCAACCTGGCACGCGACGACGCCGAGTTTGCGGTCGGCGACATTGCGGTGCAGCCCTTTACCGTGCCGCACGACGCGCGCGAGCCGCTGCAGCTGCGCTGCTCCGACGGCGCGCGAACGCTGGGCGTGCTCACCGACCTCGGCCATGCCACAGCCCATGTGCTCTCAAGGCTCAGCGGCGTGCACGCGCTGCTGCTCGAGTTCAACCACGACAGCGAACTGCTCGCCAATTCGGCCTATCCGGCTTTCCTGAAACTGCGTGTCGGCGGCAAGCATGGCCACCTGTCGAATGAAGCCGCCGCGGACATTGCGCGCGCGGTTCGGCACGAGGGCCTGCGCCACGTGGTTGCGGCGCACCTGAGCGAGCAGAACAACCGGCCCGACATCGTGCGGCGCCTCATGGCCGATGCGCTCGGGGGCCACGAGGCCGAGATGCTCACGGCCAGTGCATCGGAAGGTTCGCCCTGGCTGGACGTCTGATCGTTCGCCTCTTGCCCGCTGTGGGGCACCATGCAAAAAGCCGCCGTGAGGCGGCTTTTTTGCTGGGTGAATGAAAGCCCGCTGGGCGTTCGTCCTTACTGCTTCGGCGCTTCGTTCTTCTTGGCAGCCTCGGTGGCGGCATTGGCCGCATCGAGGGCAGAGGAAGCACCCGGCGAAGGCGTTGTTGCAGCCGACGGATCGGTGGTCGTCGAGGGTGCCGGAGCAGCCGCGGGCGGTGCGGGAGCCGGTTCGGTCACCGGTGCGGGCGGCGGGGTCACAACCGCCGGCGCAGCATCCTCCTTCTTTCCGCAAGCCACGAGTGCGGCAGCGGCGATCAACGAGGCCAGCAGGACGGATGACGGCTTCTTCATGGAAACTCCTTTGCAATGAATGTCTGGACGAAAAAATTCTAGACCCGCATCACTGCCCGTTTGTGTCTCGCGCCCTCATTCGCGGCATTGGCTTACAAGCCCAGTGTCGATGCCGGAAAGGCGGGCCGCCCCGCTCGCCATGACTCATCGATGGCTTCCCGCAACTCGCGCCGCGCACGCGGGTCGAAGCCGCTCACGCCGCGGCTGCGCTCGGGGTCGGTGCGGTGGGCGCACCACTCGGGCGTCCATATGGCACTGGGCACCGCATTGCTGCCTTCCGCGCGCACCGCGCGGCACTCGACGATGTGATCCCACATGCGGCGCCAGGGAACGAAGCGCGCATGAATACGTTCGACTACATCGAAGCGCTGTGCCAGCAGAACGAAGCGGCGGCCGGAGGCCGACCAGGCCTGAAGCGCCTCGATGCTCGCGCGCTCGCCCAAGGGCCAATCGGCAAAGTCGGGGTCGCTCAGGACCAGTTCCCTCCAGCCTTGCCGGGCCGCGGCGGAAAGCGCAGTCCGCACAAGCCCTTCGAAGGCTTCGCGGCCATCGAACCGGCCTTCGGGCAAGAGCGGCTCCGCCGTCGTACGTTCAATCGGCATGCAGCCACCCTGCCTCGCACCACTCGGCCAACAGCGCGAGCGCGCCGCTGCTTGCGCGCGCCAGTTCGCGCGGGCCGAGCGCGCGCTGGTCCGCCAACCTGCGCATCAGCGTTGCATCGGCGCCGCCGGCGCGAAAGCTCTCGCCGTTGATGTAGAGATGCCGCGCGTCGTAAAGCATGCGCGTGCGGCGGTCGAGCGCCACGCTGCGCAGCACGTTTGGCGCTTCAGTGCCCTCATCGAACCAGACATTGGCCTTGGGCTCGGTGAGCGATTCACCCAGCGCACGGTCGATGGCGTCGGGGTCGCGCAGCGCGGCATCGACGGCCTTGCGCGCAAAGGCCCGCAATGCGGCGGGCATGGCGGCCGGCGCATCGACGGCGGGCTGCGACGGATCGCGGTAGCGCGCCAGTTCGGCGGGGCCGGCGTCTTCCAGGGCTTCCGAATAGGCCTGCGCCATGCGCGCCAGCAGGTCGGCGCCAAGCTCGCCCGCGGCGGACGACCGCAAGCCGATGGAGCAGGTCATGCAGTCGTCGCCGACGGCCACGCCGTCATGCGCATAGCGCGGCGGCAGATAGAGCATGTCGCCCGGCTCGAGCACAAAGCTCTGCTCGGGCTCGAATTGCTCGAGGATCTTGAGCGGCACGCCCTGCTGCAGGCGCAAGTCGCTCTGCTTGCCGATCGACCAGCGCCGCGTGCCCTGCGCCTGCAGCAGAAACACGTCGTAGCTGTCGAAATGCGCGCCCACGCCGCCCTTGTCGCTGGCGTAGCTGATCATCAGGTCGTCCAGGCGCGCATCGGGCAGAAAGCGAAACTGCTGCAGCAGCGCGTGCACGCCGTCGTGATGCAGGTCAACGCCTTGCACCAGCAGCGTCCATTCGGGCTGCTTGAGCGGCGGCAGCGCGCGGCGCGCGAGCGGCCCGTGCTTGAGTGTCCAGCCGGTCTTGCCGTGTCGGATGAGGCGCGATTCCACGTCCTCGCGCTCGGCCAGGGCAAAGAGCGCGCTGCGCTCGATCGGTGGCACCATGCCGGGTATGGCCTGGCGCACGAGCAAGGGCTTTTTCTGCCAATACCGCCGCATGAACTGCGCGGCGCTCAGGCCGCCGAGCAACGGCAGCGGTTGTGTAATCTCCATGGGAGAATTCTGCAATGGAAATCTCTGAACAATGCGTGGTCGGCCTGACCTGGACGATGAAAGACACTTTGGGCGAAGTGCTCGACGTGCTCGATGAGCCCGTGGAATTCATGGTGGGGGGCGATGACCTCTTCGACGTGATCGAAGCCGCCCTGCAGGGCCATGAGCCCGGCGCCCGAGTGCAACTGCAGCTGGAGCCCGAGCAGGGCTTTGGCGACTTCAACGACCAGTTGCTCTTTCTCGAGCCCCGTTCGCTGTTTCCTGAAGGTACGGAAGAAGGCATGACCTTCGACGGCGCCGCTCTGCCCAAGGGCGTGAGCGAAGACATGCCCAAGGACGTGATCTACACCGTGGCCGAGATCTACCCCGACCACCTGGTGCTCGACGGCAACCATCCGCTCGCGGGCATTGCGATCCGCCTCGACATCACGGTGCGTTCGGTGCGCGAAGCCACCGAAGAAGAAGTCGGCAGCGGAACGGCAGGCACGGCCTTCTTCAAGGTGCCGCCGACCGCCCCCGGCAACGATCTGCTGCACTGAAACCGGCGAACGGGAAAGCCGCTGCAGCCAACAAAAAGCCGGGCACTGCCCGGCTTTTTGCTGCTCGTGAAAGCGCCCTGGAAAAACGGCCTACATGCGCGAGAGCTGGCCGTTGTCGATGCGAACGCGGTCGCCGATGCGCAGGTCGCCCGGATGCTGCACGTCGAACGCACGATAGCCGCCGCGGTCGGTTTGCACGGAGATGCGATAGCTCTCGTAGGCGCGGGGCCCGTTGTTCTGGGCTTCGATGGTGTTGCCCAGGAGCGCACCGCCCACAATGCCCAGCGCGGTGGCTGCGGCGCGGCCACTGCCATGGCCAAACTGATTGCCCACCACACCGCCGACGACACCGCCTGCCACCGCGCCACCGCCGGTGGTGCCGGTGCCCCGGGTTTCGCTGCGCAGCACTTCGATGTTGGCCACATGGCCGTATTCGACGTACGCCGCCTCCTGGTACGGAACGGCCTGCGGCGGTGCCTGGTAGGGATAGCGCGTCGTGTGATAGACCGGCGCGGGAGCGACGCAGGCCGTGAGCGTGGCAAGTGCCAGCACGGAAGCGCCGATGGAAACGAAGCGCGTTGAGATTTTCATGTTGATGGCTCCTCGGAAATAGCCGGTGCATCCGAATGCACCAAGCCTAAGCTTGTGTTTAACGCCTTTCCCGCAAGCGGGATGACGCCCGACACACACCGGCATGTAGGAGCGCACCGCGAGCTGGTGGGTTCCAATCTTTACTGGCCCGATACGATCCGGGCTACGAGGGGGTGGCCGGCAAGGCTGTCAGTGCTTGCCGGTCGACCCATAGCCGCCTTCGCCGCGTTGCGAGGCTGCAAATTCTGTGACCACGCGAAACTGCGCCTGCACCACCGGCACGATCACGAGCTGCGCGAGCCGCTCCATCGGCTGCAGCACAAAAGGCGTGTCGCTGCGGTTCCAGGCGCTGATCTTCAGCTCGCCCTGGTAGTCGCTGTCGATCAGGCCCACGAGGTTGCCCAGCACGATGCCGTGCTTGTGGCCGAGGCCCGAGCGCGGAAGGATCAGCGCGGCATAGGCTGGGTCGGCCAGGTGGATCGCGATGCCCGTGCCCACGAGCTGCCAGGCGTTGGGCTCCAGCGTGATCGGCGCATCGAGGCAGGCCCTGAGATCGAGCCCTGCGCTGCCGGGCGTGGCATAGGCGGGCAATTGATCCACCATGCGTGGATCGAGGATACGAACGTCTACTTTCACTTCTACTTGCCTTGCTTTTGTTGCTGTTCTCTTTGCTTGCGGGCGGCTTCCTCGAGCACCTGCTGCCACTTGGCGACGCCGGGCGTGAGCTTCAGGCCCTTGAACTTGCTGAAGAGCCAGAACGCAGCCCCTGCCAGCAAGACCAGCGCGAAAAACGGCACGCCGGCCGACCACAGCACCAAGAGCACCAGTCCGCCCACCGCGGCCATCACCTTGAGCGCCCCGGGCGTGAACGCGCCGGCCGGCGCGGCGGTGTCTTCGTTCGAAGCCGACCGCCGTTGCGCCGCCGCGGTGCCCTGCGCGCCCGGCGCGGGCGTGATGCCGACGTCCAGCCCATGGTCGCCGTCGTGCGCGGCCCGCTTGGGCAATGCGGCCTGGGCCGACAGCCGTTCCACGTAGCTGGCGAAATCGCCGTTCGGCGGCGTGTTCCATTGGGGATTCATCAGACGCTCCAGTCGGGCAGGCGTGCGGCAATCTCGGTCATGAGTTCGCGCGCCAGGGTGAGCTTGGGTGCGCGCGGCAACTCGCGGGTGCCGTTGGCATCCACCAGCAGCAGCGCATTGTCGTCCTGGCCGAAGGTCAGCGGGCCGATGTTGCCGACCAGGAGCGGAATCCCCTTGCGCTGGCGCTTGGCCTTGGCGTGCTCGGCCAGGTTTTCGCTTTCGGCCGCGAATCCCACGCAGAACAACTTGCGCGACTGGGCCCGCTCGCTCTTGGCCACCGCAAGCAGGATGTCGGCGTTCTCGACGAAATTCAGCACCGGCGTCTTGCCGCTGCCGTCCTTCTTGATCTTGTGTTCGCTGTGCGTGGCCGGGCGCCAGTCGGCCACAGCGGCTGTCGCTACAAAAATGCTAGCAGACTGCGCCGCGCGCAGGGTCGCCTCGAGCATGTCCTGCGCCGAGAGCACGTCGATGCGGCTCACGCCGCGGGGCGTCGGCAAATGCACCGGGCCGGCCACCAGCGTGACCTGGGCGCCGGCCTCGTGCGCGGCGCGCGCAATGGCAAAACCCATCTTGCCGGACGAATGGTTGGTAATGCCGCGTATCGGATCGAGCGGCTCGAAAGTAGGCCCGGCGGTCACAAGCAACTTGTGCCCCGCAAGAAGCTTGGGCGCGAAGAAAGCGGTGATGTCTTCGAGCAGCTGCGCCGGCTCCAGCATGCGGCCGTCGCCCGTCTCGCCGCAGGCCTGCCAGCCGCTGCCCACGCCGAGCACCGTGGCGCCGTCGGCCGACACCTGCATCAGGTTGCGCTGGGTGGCGGGGTGCGCCCACATTTCGCGGTTCATGGCCGGCGCAATCAGGAGCGGCACACGGTCCATCGGGCGGGCCAGGCACATCAGGCTCAGCAGGTCGTCGGCCCTGCCCTGCACCAGCCGCGCGATGAAGTCGGCGCTGCAGGGCGCGAGCACGATGGCATCGGCCTCGCGGCTCAGGTTGATGTGCGGCATGTTGTTGGGCTCGCGCGCGTCCCACTGCGAGGTGTAGACCGTGCGCCCCGAAAGCGCCTGCATCGTGACCGGCGTGATGAACTGCTCGGCCGCCTCGGTCATCACGACCTGGACGGTGGCGCCCGCCTTCACGAACAGGCGGCACAGCTCCGCCGACTTGTAGCAGGCGATACCACCGGTAAGGCCCAGGACGATGTGTTTGCCGGCGAGATCTTGCATGAGTCATATTGTTGCTCACATACCGACAAGATCAGGAATGGGATGGCCCTGCTCTGAAGGGACGCAAAGGGGACACCTATAATCGGAATTTCCCACTGCCCGGATCTATGGTCCGGAACTGGCATGACCAAATTTGTCTTCGTCACCGGTGGTGTCGTATCTTCCCTTGGCAAGGGAATCGCCTCCGCCTCCCTCGCCGCGATCCTCGAATCGCGCGGCCTCAAGGTCACCCTCATCAAGCTCGATCCGTACATCAATGTCGACCCCGGCACGATGTCACCGTTCCAGCATGGCGAAGTGTTCGTTACCGACGACGGCGCCGAAACCGACCTCGACCTCGGCCACTACGAGCGCTTCATCACCACGCGGATGCGCAAGGCCAACAACTTCACGACCGGCCAGATCTACAAGACCGTGCTCGAGAAAGAGCGCCGCGGCGACTACCTCGGCAAGACAGTGCAGGTGATCCCGCACATCACCAACGAAATCCAGGAATACATCAAGCGCGGCGCCGGCCTCGGCACCCCGCATGAGGTCGACGTGGCCATCGTCGAAATCGGCGGCACCGTGGGCGACATCGAATCGCTGCCCTTCCTGGAGGCTGTGCGCCAGATGAGCCTGCGCATGGGCCCGAACAACTCGGCCTTCGTGCACCTGAGCTACGTGCCCTGGATTGCCGCCGCCGGCGAGCTCAAGACCAAGCCCACGCAGCACACCGCCAAGGAACTGCGCGCCATCGGCATCCAGGCCGACGCGCTGCTGTGCCGCGCCGACCGCCCGATTCCCGACGACGAGCGCGCCAAGATCTCGCTGTTCTCGAACGTGCCCGAATGGGGCGTCATCTCGATGTGGGACGTGGACACCATCTACAAGGTGCCGCGCATGCTGCACGAGCAGGGCCTCGATGGCCTCATCTGCGACAAGCTGCGCATCAACACGCCGCCGGCCAAGCTCAACCGCTGGGACGAACTGGTCTACGAGGTCGAGCATCCGCAGCAGGAAGTGAGCATTGCCATGGTCGGCAAGTACGTCGACCTGTCGGACAGCTACAAGTCGCTGAACGAAGCACTGCGCCACGCCGGCATGAAGAACCATGCGCGCGTGAAGATCGACTACATCGACTCCGAAACCATTTCGCCGCAAGACGTATCGCGCCTTGCCAAGTACGACGCTATCCTGGTGCCCGGCGGTTTCGGCCAGCGCGGTGTCGAGGGCAAGATCTCGGCCGCCCGCTTTGCGCGCGAAGGCAAGGTGCCCTACCTCGGCATCTGCCTGGGCATGCAGGTGGCCACTATCGAGTACGCGCGCCACGTGGCAGGCCTGAAGAACGCCAACAGCACCGAGTTCGACCCCGAGACGCCCTGCCCCGTGATCGCGCTGATCACCGAGTGGAAGGACGCCGACGGCACCGTGAAGACGCGCAACGAAAAGTCCGACCTCGGCGGCACCATGCGCCTGGGCGCGCAAAGCTCCGACGTCTCGGCCGGCACGCTGGCCCACAGCATCTACGGCGACGTGGTGACCGAGCGCCACCGCCACCGCTACGAAGCCAACGTCAACTACCTGGACGAACTGCGCGCCGCAGGCCTGGTGATTTCCGCGCTCACGCAGCGCGAGCACCTGACCGAAATCGTCGAACTGCCGCAGGACGTCCACCCCTGGTACATGGGCGTGCAGTTCCACCCCGAATTCAAGTCGACCCCGTGGAGCGGCCACCCGCTCTTCAACGCCTTCATCAAGGCGGCGCTCGACCACAAGGCCCGCAGCGCGGGCGGCACAAAAAACCTGAAGGCAGTGGCATGAAACTCTGCGGATTCGACATCGGGCTGGACCAGCCCTTCTTCCTGATTGCGGGCCCCTGCGTGGTCGAATCCGAGCAACTGCAGATGGACACGGCCGGCACGCTGAAGGAAATCACTTCCTCGCTCGGCATTCCGTTCATCTTCAAGAGCAGCTTCGACAAGGCCAATCGATCTTCGGGCACCAGCTTTCGCGGCCCAGGCCGCGAAAAGGGCCTCGAAATCCTGGCCAAGGTGAAGCGCGAACTCGGCCTGCCGGTGCTGACCGACGTACACACCGAAGACGACATCACCGAGGCCGCCAAGGTGGTCGACGTGCTGCAGACGCCCGCCTTCCTGTGCCGCCAGACCGACTTCATTCGCGCGGTGGCGCAGTCGGGCAAGCCGGTGAACATCAAGAAGGGCCAGTTCCTTGCGCCGCACGACATGAAGAACGTGATCGACAAGGCGCGCGCGGCCGCCAAGGAAGCGGGCCTGCCCGAAGACAGCTTCATGGCCTGCGAGCGCGGCGCGAGCTTTGGTTACAACAACCTGGTGTCGGATATGCGTTCCCTCGCCATCATGCGCGAGACTGGCGCCCCCGTGGTGTTCGACGCCACGCACTCGGTGCAATTGCCGGGCGGCCAGGGCACGAGCTCGGGCGGCCAGCGCGAAATGGTGCCGGTGCTGTCGCGCGCGGCGGTGGCCGTGGGCGTGGCCGGCCTCTTCATGGAGACGCACCCCGATCCGGCCAAGGCACTGAGCGACGGCCCCAACGCAGTGCCGCTCAAGCACATGAAGGCCCTGCTCGAAACCCTGCTGGCGCTCGACCGGGTCACCAAGAAAAACGCATTTCTAGAGGATGTCTTTCAATCATGAGCAGTGGTTATGTCATCGCCCACGTCGAGGTCACCAACCCGGCGCAGTACGAGGAATACAAGAAATGGTCGAGTGCCGCCATGCAGGCGCACGGTGCCGAAGTGTGCGTGCGCGGCGGCCAGGTCGAAGTGCTCGAGGGCGACTGGTCGCCTTCGCGCATCGTCATCCTCAAGTTCCCCAGCTTCGAGAAGGCCAAGGCTTTCTATGAAACGCCCGAATACCTGAAGGCCCGCGAAGCGCGCGCCGGTGCCGCCGTCATGCGCATGGTCGCGGTCGAAGGCGTTTGATCATCTGAATTCGAGACTGCAAAGAAAGAGAAACGCATGAGTGCAATCGTAGACATCGTCGGCCGCGAAATCCTCGACAGCCGAGGCAACCCCACAGTCGAGTGCGACGTGCTGCTCGAATCCGGCACCATGGGCCGCGCGGCCGTGCCCTCGGGCGCATCGACCGGTTCGCGCGAAGCCATCGAGCTGCGCGACGGCGACAAGAAGCGCTATCTCGGCAAGGGCGTGCTCAAGGCGGTGGAGAACATCAACACCGAGATCTCGGAATCCGTGCTCGGCCTCGACGCGAGCGAACAGGCATTCCTCGACCGCACGATGATCGACCTGGACGGCACCGACAACAAGGGCCGCCTGGGCGCCAATGCGACGCTCGCCGTTTCGATGGCCGTGGCACGCGCCGCGGCCGAAGAGTCGGGCCTGCCGCTGTACCGCTATTTCGGCGGCATGGGCGGCATGCAGCTGCCGGTGCCGATGATGAACGTCATCAACGGCGGCGCGCACGCCAACAACAGCCTCGACCTGCAAGAGTTCATGATCATCCCCGTGGGCGCCCCGAGCTTCCGCGAAGCCGTGCGCTACGGCGCCGAGGTGTTCCATGCGCTCAAGAAGATCCTGGGCGATCGCGGCATCAGCACGGCGGTCGGCGACGAAGGCGGTTTCGCGCCCAGCGTCGAAAGCCATGAAGCGGCCATCCAGCTGATTCTCGAAGCCATCGACAAGGCCGGCTTCGTGGCGGGCGAGCAGATTGCGCTCGGCCTCGACTGCGCCGCCAGCGAGTTCTACAAGGACGGCAACTACGTGCTCTCCGGCGAGAACCTCACGCTGTCGGCCGGCAACTGGGCTGACATGCTGGCCACCTGGGTCGACAAGTACCCGATCATCAGCATCGAAGACGGCATGCATGAAGGCGACTGGGACGGCTGGAAGCTACTCACCGAGCGCCTGGGCAAGCGCGTGCAGCTGGTGGGCGACGACCTGTTCGTCACCAACACCAAGATCCTGCAGGAAGGCATCGACAAGGGCATTGCCAACTCGATCCTGATCAAGATCAACCAGATCGGCACGCTGACCGAAACCTTCGCCGCGATCGAGATGGCCAAGCGCGCCGGCTACACGGCCGTCATTTCGCACCGCTCGGGCGAAACCGAAGACAGCACCATCGCCGACATCGCGGTGGGCACCAACGCGGGCCAGATCAAGACCGGTTCGCTCTCGCGCTCCGACCGCATCGCCAAGTACAACCAGCTGCTGCGCATCGAGGAAGATCTCGGCGACATCGCCAGCTACCCTGGCCGCGGCGCGTTCTACAACCTGAAGTAGCGCTCGGCACCGCGGCATGCGCTCGCGCCTCGTTCCACCCATCGTGCTGTTGCTGCTGCTGGTCATCCTGCAGTGGCAGCTGTGGAACGGGCGCGGCAGCGTGCGCGATGTGTCGCAGCTCCAGACCAAGCTGGCCGCGCAGAAAGAGGCCAACGCCAAGGCCGCCGTCACCAACGAGCGGCTGGCTTCGGAGGTCAACGACCTCAAGGTCGGGCTCGAAATGGTCGAGGAGCGTGCCCGGCAGGAACTGGGCATGGTCAAGCCCAACGAAGTGTTCGTTCAAGTGACCCACTGAATATGGCCCCCACGCTCGGCACTGCGTGTCCTCGCTGCCCCCCGAGGGGGCCGCTCGCGCCTTGGGGCGGCCCGGCGGCGCTCGACGCCTGACTCCGCTGATGCCCGAGTTCTTCTCGGCCCCCGCCTTCGCGCTCTGGGGCTCTCCGGTCAGCTGGCTCGAACTCGTCGCAGCCGTCCTGGCGCTGGCCATGGTCGGCTGCAACATGCGCGAAATCCATTGGGGCTGGCCGCTCGCCATCGTCAGCTCGCTGCTTTACGTGGCGGTGTTTGCAGAGGCGCGAATCTATGGCGACGCCTCGCTCCAGGTGTTCTTCGCGGTCGTCGCGTTCTGGGGCTGGTTTCAATGGCTGCGGGGCCATCGCGCCGACGGCAGCGCATTGCGCGTCAGCCGGCTGTCGCCGCGCGGCATTGCTTTTGCGCTGATGGCCTGCGCGGTGGCGTGGCCGGCGGTCGCCCTCTTCCTGCACCGTTTCACCGACAGCGACGTGCCCTGGTGGGACGGCTTCGCCACCGGGCTCAGCCTGGTCGGCCAGTTCCTGCTCGGGCGCAAGTTCATCGAGAACTGGCTGGTGTGGCTGGCGGTGAACATCGTGAGCGTGGGCCTGTTCGTCCACAAGGGCCTGTGGCTCACCGTCGGGCTCTACGCGGTGTTCGCGGTGCTCAGCGTGGCGGGTTTTCTTGCATGGCGCTCGCGCATGCACGATGAGGCCGCGCGCGCATGACGCCCATGCTGCCGGCCGGATGCGTCATTGCACTGCTGGGCGCCGAGAGCACGGGCAAGACCGAGCTCGCCCGCGCGCTCGTGCAGCGCCTGCAGGAGCGCGGCATTGCAGCCACGCTGGTGGCGGAATACCTGCGCGAGTGGTGCGAACGCGAAGGCCGCACGCCTCGCCCCGATGAGCAACGCGCCATCGCCAACGAGCAAACGCGCCGCATCGACGCCGCGGCCGCCTCGGGCGTGGTGGTGGCCGACACCACGGCGCTCATGACCGCGGTGTACAGCGAGCAACTGTTCGGCGACACATCCCTTTACGCCGATGCGCTCGCTGCCCAGCGGCGCTATGCCATCACGCTGCTCACCGCGCTCGACATCCCCTGGGTTGCCGATGCGATGCGCGACGGCGACCACGCGCGCGAGCCGACGGACACGCTGGTGCGCGCGGCGTTGTCGGGCGCCGGGCTTTCATTCGCCGTGGTGCATGGCAGCGGCGGTGAAAGGCTCTCCAATGCCTGGAACGCCATCAACTCCATCGCCGGCAACGAAGGCCAGGACCGGGCACGAGGAAGCCGCGGCGACGCGAAACCCACCTCCTGGTCATGGCCTTGCGAGAAATGCTCCGACCCGGAATGCGAACATCGTCTGTTCAGCGACCTCCTTGGCCGCCGCGATAACCCGTCAAAACCCAACTCGGAGATCTGATGTTCCCGCTTGGTTTCTCTCGTCTTGCCCGTCTTCTTTGTCTCGCCGGCCCGGCCCTGCTGGCAGCCGGAACCGCTACGGCGGCGCCGGTTGCCGCCACCGTGGAAAACGCCACCACGACCACCGCCTGCGCCGAGGAAGACAACGTCTCGCTGGTGCTGCAGGGCGAAGGCATCCGGCGCATGCGCATCGAGGCGCTGCAGCCGGCATACCTGGACAGCATCGGCAAGGACATCACCGCGCCCGACTTTTCGGGCTGCAACTTCGACGGCGGTGCGCACCCCACCGATCCCGCGCACAAGTTCAAGCCGCGCCGCGTGGTACTGCTCGACGACGCGCAGTGGCGCATCGTCGGCATGACGCTGCCCAGCTTCTGGCGCCCGCAGCAGGTGCCGGTGCGCGTGGGCGCGCGCACCGACCGCGGCTTTCACCTGCTGCAGATCTTCCGCAAGGAAGAAGGCAAGGTGCTCGAGGCGCTGGTGCTCTACCCGGCAGACGGCTACTGGCGCATCAAGCCGCTGCCGGAAGAACGCTTCGGCGACGGCGTTTATGGCTCGTCGTTCCTGCTCGGCCCGGTCGAGCAAGACAGCCGGCCCGTGGTCGACATTGCATCGATCCGCATCGTGCCCAAGCCGCTGGCCATTCACCTGCGCTTTGCCAGGGGCGGCAGCGCCGTGGCCAAGGTGTCCGAAATCAGCCGCACGCGCACCGCGCTCGATGTCAGGCTTTCTTCGCCGACCGCCGATACACGGCCCTTTGCGGTGCTGCGCTCGATGTACGTTGCGGCCGACAATGCCGACGTGAGCGAGGTGCGGTGGCGGGAATCCCCCGATGCCGCAGAGCAGGTGCTGCCCCTGCCTGAAGTGAGGACGCTGAGCGGCACGCAGATGCGCTTCGGGCGCAGCCTGCCTTCGCGCCACAACACGAGTGCACCCGATATCTCGTTCAGCGATTTCGACGACGCGGTTCCGCGCTGATCGACGCGCCCGCTGGGCGCCTATGACTGGCAGCGCGGCCTAGCCGGCGCGCCGAACCTCGCTGGGCGTGGCACCAAGCACGCGGCGCATGCAGCGCGCCATGTGGCTCTGGTGCGCAAAGCCGCTTTCCAGCGCCACCTGGCTCGCAGCCATGCCGCTGCGCACCAGCAGGCCGCGCGCACGGTCGACGCGCCGGTGAACCACGTATTCATGCACCGGCAAGCCCGTGGAGCGCTTGAACTGCGTCTTCAGGTGCGATGCGCTCAGGCCCGCCACCTCGGCCAGCCTGGCCAGCGAAAGATCGCCCTCCAGGTGGGTTTCGATGTAGTCGGTCACGCGGCGCAGCTGCGGACGGGTGAGCCCCTGCACCGGTGCGGTTTCGTGCAGGCGGTGTCCGCCGAGCAGGTGCGCCGCCAACGCGGTGCCCAGGCTGTCCGCGTAGAGGGTGCCGTTGGGAAAGCCGGCGCGCCGTTCGGCGTCGAGCGCCCATGCAATGTGCTCGATGTGCGCATCGCGCAGCTGATGGCGCTCCGCCAGGCTCGCGCGGTCGGCCGGCAGGCCCATTTCCTCGGCGGTGCGCTGCAGCAGCGAGGGCGGCATGTGCACCACCAGCGACGTGCTGGCAGCGTCCTCGTGCCAGACGTCGGAGCTGCCGGCGGGCAGGATGTCGATGTCACCGCGCGTGTAGCGGAACTTGTGCAGCTTGCAAGCACCGTTGACGGGCGCGCCCGCATGCACCTTGATGCGGTGGTCGGGCACGGCCTCGAAGCCGACCACGCCGCCGGGCGTGTGGCGCACGTGCACGTTCAGATGGGTGTCGGAGGGGGCGCGATCGCTCATCGGGCAATTATCCGGCGTGCCGGCAAAGAATGCTCGCGCGCCTTCGTCCGTTCGTGCTGCACCGCGGCCGAATGTGCGCGACCGGGTCGGCCGCTTTCCGGATCATCCGCAGCCATGAATACAACCACTCAAGACTAGCGATCCATGGACTCCCCTGCGAACAACAAATACGCCGGCAAGAAGGCCGTCATTACCGGCGGCACCATCGGCATGGGCCTGGCCACCGCCCAGGCGCTGCTCGAAGGCGGCGCCGAAGTGCTCGTGACAGGCCTGAACCCGAAGAACCTCGAAGCCGCGCGCCGCGCCTTGGGGCCTCGTGCCCATGTCGTAGCCTCGGACACGGGCTCGCTGGCCGACATCGACGCACTCGCGGCGCTCGCCCGCGAAAAGCTCGGCCACATCGACCTGCTGCACATCAACGCGGGCATCTCGACGCTGGAGCCCTTCGAGCAGGTGACCGAAGCCGGCTACGACCGCGCTTTCGCGATCAACACCAAGGGCCCGTTCTTCACCGTGCAGCGCCTCGTGCCGCTGATGCGCGCGGGCGGCGCGATCGTCGTCACCTCGTCCATCGCGGACAAGGGCGGCATGCATGGCCTGAGCGTCTACAGCGCGACCAAGGCCGCACTGCGTTCCTTCGCCTCGGTCTTTGCGGCAGAGCTCGTGGGACGCGGCATTCGGGTCAACGTGGTGAGCCCCGGCTTCATCGACACGCCCACGCTCGGCATCGCCGATGCGACGGCAGAGGAGCGCGCCGAGTTCATCCGCCTGGGCGACCAGATCACGCCGATGCGGCGCCACGGCACGGCCGAAGAGGTGGCCCGCGCGGTGCTCTTCTTCGCCTTCGAGGCGACCTTCACGACCGGTGCGCGGCTCACGGTCGATGGCGGGCTGGGCCAGAACCTCACGCCGGCCGCGGCCTGAACTTGAATTGCAATCAAAAAGAAAGAACGAACGAACACATGACCGACGTTTCTCTCATCGGCCTCGGCCCCATGGGCATTGCGCTCGCGCGAGCGCTTCAACCCGGGCACACGCTCACGGTGTGGAACCGCACCGCCGAGCGCGCCAACCCCATCCTCAACCAAGGCACCGTGCTCGCGCCCAGCGCCCTTGCGGCTGTCCAGGCCAGCCCCGTGGTGCTGGTCTGCGTGGCCGACTATGCGGCGTCCCGGTCGATCCTGGCCACGCCCGGCGTCGCCGATGCGCTGCGCGGCAAGGTGCTGGTGCAGTTGAGCACCGGCACGCCGCAGGATGCACGCGACGACTGGGCCGCCCTGAGCGGCGTGGCCTACCTCGACGGAGCCCTGCTCGCCACGCCCGGCCAGATCGGCCGGCCCGACACGCCGCTTTTCATCTCCGGCGAAGAGCGCGCGCTGGCGAGCTGCCGGCCGGTGCTCGAAGCCATTGCAGGAAACATCCTGTACATGGGCGAGCCCATCGGCAACGCGGCGGCCTGGGACCTGGCCACGCTCTCGTGCATGTTCGGCGCCATGAGCGGGTTTTTCCACGGCGTGCGCATCTGCGAATCCGAAGGACTGAAGGTGAACGAGTTCTCGCAGATGATCGGCGCGATTTCTCCGGTGCTCGGCGAAATGATCGATGCCGAGGGACAAGCCGTCCACGCCGGCCGCTACGGCGAGCCCGAAAGCTCGATGGCCACCTGCGCGGGCTCCGGCCGGCTCTTCGTGAAGCAGGCGCGCGAGGCAAAGCTCGACGCGAGCTTTCCGGATTTCATGATGGGCTTGTTCGACCGCGCGCTGGGCGCAGGCTTTGCAAACGAGCGCCTGGCCGCGATGATCAAGGTGCTGCGGCAGCCCGCCTGAGCGAGCGCGACGAGCGCGAGGAAGGCCCCGCGACCTATTGCACCACGGGGCTCGCGGGCACCTGGTCGCCCGGCGGCGTGAATATCTGCGCCGTGTCGACCGCATCGAAGCGGTACTGCTTGCCGCAGAAGTCGCAGCCCACCTCGATGTCGCCGCGCTCGGCCAGAATTTCCTCGGCCTCCTGCACGCCCAAACCGCGGATCATCTGCGCCACGCGGTCGCGTCCGCAGGTGCAGGCAAAGTGCGGGCCGAGCAAGCCCATCTGCGGTTCGAAGCGCAGCAGTTTTTCTTCCCAGAACAGGCGGCGAAGAATGGTCTCGACGTCGAGCGTCAGCAGCTCGTCGCGCGTCAGGGTCGACGCCAGAATCGAGATGCGGTTGTAGTCCTCGTTGCGGCCGAGCTGGTCTTCGTTGGCCTGATCGTGGTCCTTGTCGGAAGTACCATCTGACGAACCTTCGAGATTGCCCTCGCCTTTGACCGGCAGGCGCTGGATCAACAGGCCCGCGGCCACCTTGTCGTCGGCCGCGAGCACCAGCGTGGTGTCGAGTTGCTCGCTCTGCAGCATGTAGTGCTGCAGCACGTCGCTCAGCTTGCCGAGCTTCTCGCCGTCGTCGTCGAAGAGCGGCACCACGCCCTGGTAGGGCGTCGTGCCCGGCAGCTTGTCCTTCGGGTCGAGCGTGATCGCGCAGCGGCCCTTGTTGTTCTCGTTGACCATGTCGGGCAGGCGCGCATCGGCCGGCAGCTCGCCGATGACCTTGGCGGTGGCACGCAGGCTCAGGTCGGGCTTGGCCTCGGCCACGGCCACCTTGACCGGGCCGTCGCCGAAGATCTGCAGGATCAACGAGCCGTTGAACTTGATGTTGGCCTGCATCAGCGTGGCCGCGGCGGTCATTTCGCCGAGCAGCTCGGCCACGGGCGGCGGATAGGCGCCGGTGGTGGTGTTGGAGGCGCGCCGCGCCAGGATTTCCTGCCACGCATCTGTCAGGCGCACGATCACGCCGCGCACCGGCAGGCCATCGAACAGGAATTTGTGCAGCTCGCTCAAAACGGATTTCTTTCGGTTGTGCCTGAATGGGGTCAGGCGATTTTTTTCAAGCCCTTCGCATAACGAACGGCGTTTGCTACGTAATGGTCGGAGCCGTGGCGCAAGCGGGCGGCATCTTCGTCGCTGATCGTGCGCATGACCTTGGCAGGCGAACCGAAGATCAGCGAGTTGTCGGGAAACTCCTTGCCTTCGGTCACGACGCTGCCGGCGCCGACAATCGAGTTGCGGCCGATCTTCGCGTTATTCAAGACCACGGCCTGGATGCCGATCAGCGAGTTGTCGCCGATGGTGCAGCCGTGCAGCATGACCTGGTGGCCGATGGTGACGTTCTCGCCGATGGTCAGGGGGCTGCCCGGGTCGGAATGCAGCATCGACATGTCCTGCACATTGCTGTTGCGGCCGATGGTCATGGTCTCGTTGTCCCCGCGCAGCACCGCGCCAAACCAGATGCTCGCGTTTTCACCCAACTTCACATTGCCGATCACTTCCGCGCTGTCGGCCACCCATGCGCCGGTGCCGAGTTGCGGCGCAACGCCGTCGAGTTCATAAAGGGCCATCGTGAAGGTCTCCGAGCGGGGCAAAAACTAGAATTGTAGGGATGCACCCCCGATTGAGCGCGTTGGCCGCGCTGCGACTGACCGACCCTGAAGCCAAGGTGGCTGCGACGCGCGCCACGGCTGCACTGGCAGCTACCGAATCCATAGCACTTGAACCCCTGCGGACCGAAGGGGACGATGTTGGCGTGCCGGGCCGCCCCGAACGGCCGGTGCGCGTGGCCGCCACCGCCGTGCAAAAGCGCTCGCCCTTCACGCCCGAAGGCCGCGCCGCGCTGATCCATTCGATCTGCCACATCGAGTTCAACGCCATCAACCTCGCGCTCGACGCGGTGTGGCGCTACGACGGCATGCCCGAGGCCTACTACCGCGACTGGCTCCGCGTGGCCGACGAGGAGGCCCAGCACTTCACGCTGCTGCATGCGCACCTGCAGGGCATTGGATACCGCTACGGCGACTTCCCCGGCCACGACGGGCTCTGGAGCATGTGCGAGAAGACCAAGGACGACGTGCTCGCGCGCATGGCGCTGGTGCCGCGCACGCTCGAGGCCCGCGGGCTCGACGCCACGCCGCTCATCCAGGCGAAGCTCAAGCGCGTCAACACGCCCGATGCGCTGCGCGCGGTAGAGATCCTCGACATCATCCTGCGCGATGAAGTTGGCCACGTGGCCATCGGCAACCGCTGGTACCGCTGGCTTTGCGAGCGCGCCGGCCGTGACCCGGAGCAGACCTACCCCGAGCTCGTGGCGCACTACGAAGCGCCTCGCCTGAAGCCGCCTTTCAACTTCGAGGCACGCGAACGCGCCGGCTTCAGCGCCGAAGAGATGCGCGCGCTGTCGGCCGGCGGCAAAACCGAATAGAAGAAGAGACAGGCCTACGCAGGCCTGGCGTGCACCACCAGCTTGGGCGCGAAGTTCTGCAGCACATCGCCGTTCTGGTTCAGGGTGCGGCAGCGCATCGTCACCATCGCGCGGCCGGGCTTGGAACGCGACGGGACGATTTCGACCACCTCGCCCTCCACATGCAGCACGTCGCCTGGCCGCGTGGGCTTGGGCCATTGCAGTTCGCCGCCTGAACCGATGATGCCGTCGGCCAATGGAATGCCGCTCTCCACCAGCAGCTTCATGGTAAGCGCCGCCGTGTGCCAGCCGCTCGCCGCGAGCCCACCGAAGAAGGTGTTCTTCGCGGCCTCTTCGTCGGTGTGGAAAGGCTGCGGATCGAACTGGAGCGCAAAGGCCTTGATCTGCGCCGCGTCCAGCGTGTGTTCGCCGCTGCGGAAACGATCGCCGACCGACAGGTCTTCGAGGTACAGCGCGCGCTTGGCGCCGGGGTCGTCAGGGGATGCCGCCATGAGGGTTCCTTGTAGTGCCTGCGCGCATTCTCCAACCTTCAGACGCGTTCGAGGATGGTGGCAATGCCCTGCCCGCCGCCAATGCATTGCGTGGCCAGCGCGTAGCGGCCCTTCTCGCGTGCCAGCAGGGCCGCGGCCTTGCCGGTGATGCGTGCACCCGTCGCGCCCAGTGGATGGCCGATGGCAAGCCCGCCGCCGTCGAGATTGACCTTGGCCGGATCGAGCCCCAGGTCGCGAATGCAGGCCAGCGCCTGCGACGAGAAGGCTTCATTGAGTTCGATCACATCAAGATCGGCGGCGCTCAGGCCCGCGCGTGCCAGCGCCTTGCGCGTCGCGGGAATCGGGCCGATGCCCATGATTGCGGGGTCTACGCCCACCGTTGCGAAGGACCTGATGCGGGCCAACGGCTGCAAGTTGTGCTTTGCGGCAAAGGCATCGCTGGTCACGAGAACGACCGCAGCGCCGTCGGTGAGCGGCGACGAGGTGCCGGCGGTTACCACGCCATCGGGGCGGAACGCCGGCTTCAGGCTCGCCAGCGCCTCGGCGGAGGTGCTCGGCCGAATGCAGCCGTCCGCATTGATCACGTCGCCGGATGCCAGCCGCACCGGCACGATCTCTCCTGTCAGGCGGCCCTCAGCGCGCGCGGCCGCGGCCTTGCGGTGCGACTCGACCGCAAAGGCCTCCTGGTCGGCGCGGCTCACGTTCCAGCGCTGCGCAACGTTCTCGGCCGTCTCGCCCATCGAGATGTAGGCGTCGGTGCTTTCCTTCAGCTCGGGGTTGGGAGAGAAGTTGAAGCCGCCCTGCGGCACCATCGTCATCGACTCCACCCCCACGCACAAAAAGGCCTCGCCCATGCCCGCTTCAATCTGCGCCGCGGCAATGTGCACGGCCTGCATCGACGAGCCGCAGAAGCGGTTCACCGTCATGCCGCCCACCTCGTGCGGCAGCCCCGCCAGCAACCCGACGATGCGCGCAAGGTTGTTGCCCTGCGAGGCTTCAGGGTAGGCGCAGCCGAGGACGATGTCTTCGAGCACCGCCGGGTCGAGGTCGGTGCGCTGCAGCAGTCCGCGCACCACACCCGCGGCCAGCGTGTCGGGGCGAACCTCAGCAAGTGCGCCCTTCTTGGCGAAGTGGAACGGCGAGCGGGCATAGGCGGAAATGACGGCTTTCATGAAAATGCTCCTTGTGTCAAACCTACCATCCAATCGGTAGGCAACAGGGTCAAAAAATAAGCACGTCGATGCGTGCCTGCGATCCACCCGGCGTCAACCGGGCAATGAACTCTTGAGCTGCGCGATGGCTTCGTCGAAGTCTTCGGCGCGGCCCGTCATGCGCGACGCGAGCAGCGCGCCCTGGCACACCGAGAACACATAGGCCGCCAGCGATGCCGCCGATGCGCCCTTCTTGTGCCCGGCCGGAGCCAGCGCGCCGAGCACGCCGGTGAGCCACAGCACCTGCGTGTTGCGCAACTCCTGCACGGCCTGGCGCAGTTCGTCGTTGATGCAGTCCCAGCCGGGCGTCAATGCCCCTGCCGGGCACATGCCCGAGCCCGCCTTGAGCGTGTTGCGGTACATGCGGAAATAGGATTCGAGCGCGTCCTTCGGCGCTCGCACTCTTGCGGCTTCCCAGTTCTTGAAAAGCTGCGTGGCTTCGCGGATCACCGCAATGCCCAGCGCTTCCTTGGTGGGAAAGTGGTGGTACAGGCTCGCCTTGCGAATGCCGACCGCATCGGCCACGTCCTGGAAGCTGAAGCCCAGGTAGGAGCGCGTTTCGATCAATGAGCGCGCCACCGCGAGGATCTGCTCGCGGGTGCTGCCGGTGGCAAGGGCTGTGGCGCTGGACATCTACCTACTATAAGGTAGGGAACAACGGTCCTGCAAGCGACAGGGTCAATCGGCCTTAATGTTCGCCGCCTTGATGATCCGCCCGTTGCTCTCGAATTCCGAGGCAATTTCCTTCGCAAAGGCGGCCGGCGTGCCGCCGGTGGGCACGTTGTCGGTGGCCGTGAGCTTGGCGCGCAGTTCGGGGCTGGCCAGTGCCTTGTTGATCTCGGCGTTGTACTTCGCAATCAAAGCAGGCGGCGTTGCCGCGGGCGCGAACACGCCGAACAGCGAGTTGATGTTTGCGGCGTTGTAGCCAAGCTCGCCCAGCGTGGGCACCTGCGGCAGGCTCTCGAGCCGCGCGGGTGCGCCCACCGCCAGCGGACGCAGCTTGCCCGACTGGATGTGCGACGAAAGCGTGGGGCTCGCGTTGGTCGAAAGAATTTCGAACTGCCCGCCCAGCGCATCGTTGAGCTGCTGGCCGCCGCCCTTATAGGGCACGTGCGTGATGTCCACGCCCGCGGCCGCCCCTACCTGCTCCAGCACGATGTGGCCGAGCGACGCCGGGCCCGAAGTGGCCCAGCGCACGGCGCCCGGCTGTGCCTTGGCATCGGCGATGAGCGCACGGAAATCCTTCGACTTGCTGGCGGGCGTGGCAATCAGCAGCACCGGCGAATACATCACGCTCGAAACGGGCGCGATGTCTTTCAGCGGATCGAACGGCAGCTTGCCCAGATGCGGGCTCAGCACCAGCGGGCTGATGGCCGAGAAGCCGAGCGTGGCGCCGTCGGGCGCGGCCTTGGCCACGGCGTCCATGCCGATGGCACCGCTGGCGCCGGCGCGGTTTTCCACCACCACCGTGGTGCCCAGTTGGGCAGCAAGCTTGTCGCCGAGCGCGCGCGCCACCACGTCGCTGACGCCGCCCGCGGGGTACGCCACGATGAGTCGGATGGTCTTGGGAACGGTTTGCGCCTGTGCGCCCGCGGCGGCGGCGCAACAAAGCGCCAAGGTGGCAAATAGCCGCGACGGCTTGAACGAAAAATGCATATCGGGTCCGGAAAAAATCATGGCTGTCGGTCTGAAGAGACCGCCGATTCTGAATCAATGCGCAGCAGCGTGAGCGCGTTGCCCACGGCCTCGCCGCCTGCCGTGTTGTCGAAAATGCACCAGCACGCTGCGCCGTCTTCACGCGCCTGCCGCAGCCGCTTTGCAAGCCGCACAAGGAGCGCGTTGTCGTAAGCCGACCAATACCGCCGTGGCGAGCCGTGCAGGCGCAGGTACGCCAGCGCCGGCCATCCGCCCGGCGCCGCCGCCTCGTCGAACAGGACCGGATCGGCCAGCACGCGGCCCACCTGGAACTGCGACAGCAACGCGTCCACCTGCGGCGTGAACCAGCTGCGATGCCGCGGCTCGAGCACAACCGCGCCCCGGTGCCGCCGCCGCAGCGCCGAAAGAAAACGCTTCACCGCGCCGGCATCGAAAGGCAGGCTGGGCGGAAGCTGCACGACGAGGCAGCCGAGCTTGGCGCCCAATCCACCGGCCTGTTCGAGAAAAGCATCGAACTCCGGCATGGCATCGAGCAGCCGTCTCTCGTGCGTGATGGATTGCGGCAGCTTGACCGCAAAGCGAAAGCCCTCTGGCGTGCTCGCGGCCCAGCGCTCGTAGGTTTCGCGCCGGTGCGGCCGGTAGAACGAGGTGTCGATTTCCACCGCATCGAAGCGTTGGGCATAGCGCTCCAGGTGCGAGCCGGCGGCTGGAAACTCCGGCCACAACGCACGCGGCAGGCTCCAGCCGGCGCAACCGATGTGCAGTGGCGGTAGCAGCATCGCGCGGTCCATTCGCCCGGCCCTCAGCCCCGCGGATGATGCTGGGAATGCAGCTGCTTGAGCCGCTCGCGCGCCACGTGCGTGTAGATGGTCGTCGTCGAAATATCGGCATGGCCCAGCAGCAGCTGCACCGCGCGCAGGTCGGCGCCATGGTTCAGCAGGTGGGTGGCAAACGCATGGCGCAAGGTGTGCGGCGACAGCGGCACGTGAATGCCCGCGGCCGCGGCCTGCTTCTTCACGATGACCCAGAACATCACGCGCGTCATGCCCGCGCCGCGCGAGGTCACGAACAGGTCGGGCGTCTGCTGCCCATCGAGGATGACGGGCCGCGACTCCTCCAGGTAGCGCTCGATCCAGTGTCGCGCCTCGCCGCCGAACGGCACCAGGCGTTCCTTGTTGCCCTTGCCCAACACGCGCAGCACGCCGTCGTTCAGGCTCATGTCGATGGCCTTGAGCGCAACGAGTTCGCTCACGCGCAGCCCGCTCGCATACATCAGCTCGAGCATGGCGCGGTCGCGCAACCCGAGGGGCGTTTCCACATCGGGCGCGGCCAGCAGGTCGTCCACCTGCTTTTCCGACAGGGTCTTGATGGCACGCGGCATCTGCCGTGCCGGCGCGAGCCGCAGGCTGGGGTCGGCCGAAATGCGCCGCTCGCGCAATGCCCAGCGGTAATAGCGCTTGAACACGGTCAGCCGCCGGTTGGCCGACGTGGCCTTGCCCTTGGTGGAAAGGCGCACGCCCATGTAGGCCTGCAGGTCGTTTTCCTTCGCGGTGTCGAGCGCCGCGCCGCTGCGTTCCTTGCGAAGCCACTGCGCGAACAATGCCAAGTCGCGGCGGTAGGCGGCGAGCGTGTTCTTCGACAGCCCGTCCTCCAGCCAGAGGGCATCGATGAAGTCGTCGATTTCAGGGGTTTGTACGGCGGCCGCCTCGGTCATGCTCGCAAGATATCAAAAAGAAGATCTGCCAAAGAAAAAGGCCGCCCGTGGCGCGGGCGGCCTGTTCGCAAGAAGCAGGATCAGTCGAGCTTCAGCTTCTGCTTGGCGACCACCTGCTTGTAGACGTCGTATTCGGCCTTGATCTGCGCGGCAAACTGCTCGGGCGTGTTGGCCACGATCAGCGAGCCGGTGTCTTCGATGCGCTTCTTCACGGCCGGGTCTTCCACCGACTTCTTCACGCCGGCGTTGATCTTGTCGACCACTTCCTTCGGCAGGCCCTTGGGGCCGAGGATGCCGTAGTAGGCCATGCGATTGACCGGCTCGAGCCCCACTTCCTTGAAGGTCGGTACATTGGGCAGCGCGGCCAGGCGTTGCGGCGCCGACACCACGATGGGGATCAGGCGGCCGCTCTGGATGAAAGGCATGGCCGACGGAATGTTGTCGAACATGATCGGCACCTGGCCGGCCACCACGTCGTTGAGAGCCGGGCCCGCGCCGCGATACGGGATGTGCGTGACGAAGGTGTTGGTCAGGCTCTTGTAGAGCTCCATCAGCAGGTGGCCGATGCCGCCCGTGCCCGACGAGGCGTACGAATACTTGCCGGGGTTCTTCTTGAGCTCGGCCACGAACTCGGCGTAGTTCTTGGCCGGGAAGCTCGGGTTCACCGCAATGATGTTCGGCGTGGCCGCAATGTTGATGATCGGCGTGAAATCGTTGACCGGGTCGTACGGCACCTTGGGGTTGATGGCCGGGTTGGCCGCCGTGCTCGAGACCGTGGCAACGCCGAGCTTGTAGCCGTCGGGCGTAGCGCGCGCCGTTTCGGCCGCGCCCACAATGCCGCCGCCACCGGCGCGGTTGATCACCACCACCGGCTGGCCCAGCACCTTGCCCAGGGGGTCGGAAATCACGCGCGCCACGATGTCGGTGGTGCCGCCCGGTGCAAAGGGCACGCTCAGTTCGACCGGCTTGTTCGGATAGCCCTGCGCGAAGCTCTGGCCCGCGGCCGCGACCAGCGCGGCGGCACCCACCATGGCGCCCCATTGACGACGTTGCATCTATAACTCCTTGATTGACTGATGTCGAAAAAGCAAAGCCCCGGATGCTAGCCGCTTCGCACATTGGCGGTGCTGTGGATTACCCATGGTCCGCCACGGTTTATGCTCGAAGCGGTGAACTTCGCCCAGCTGCTCTTTCCGGATTTTTCGCTCATTGCCATCGGTTGGCTGCTCTGCCGCTACACCGCGCTCGACCGCCGCGTGTGGGACCAGGTCGAGAGCCTTGTGTACTACTTTCTTTTCCCCGTGCTGCTGTTCCATTCGATCGTGCGCAGCCCGCTCGATTTTGGCGCCACCTCGAGCCTGCTTACGGCGGGCGTCGGCGTGGGGCTCAGCGGCATTGCGCTGGCCTATGCCCTGCCCTACGTGCCGGGCCTGCGCTCGCACATCGACCGCCGCGACCATGCGGCCAGCGCGCAGATCGGGTTTCGCTTCAACTCCTTCATCTGCCTTGCGCTTGCCGAACGGCTGGCCGGGCCGCAGGGTCTGTTGCTGATTGCGGTGCTGATCGGCGTGTGCGTGCCGATGTTCAACATTGCGGCCGTGTGGCCCATGGCGCGGCATGCGCAGAGCGGCTTTGCGCGGCAGCTGGTGCGCAACCCGCTGATCGTCGCGACGCTGGCGGGACTGCTGGCCAACCTGCTGGGCTTCACCGTTCCGAACTGGGCCACGCCAACGCTCACGCGCATCGGCGCCGCATCGCTCGCGCTCGGCCTGCTGGCGGCGGGGGCGGGCATGCAGTTCGCCACGCTGGGGCGCGGCAAGGTGCTGGCGGTTTCGGTGTTGTCGATCCGGCACCTATTGCTGCCGCTGGTTGCCTGGGGCCTGTCTCGTGCGCTGCGGCTGGATGCAACCCAGGCTTCCGTGCTGATGGCGTTCTCCGCGGTGCCTACGGCCTCGAGCGCCTATGTGCTCGCGGCGCGCATGGGCTACAACGGACCGTACGTGGCTGGACTCGTGACCCTGTCCACGCTGCTCGGCGTGGTCAGCCTGCCGTTCGCGCTGGCCTTGCCGCGCTAGGGCTGCTCGGCGTTCGGGCGCTGCGCCAGCGCCCACGCCACGTGCTCCCGCACCAGTTCGCTCGCATCCGATACCCGCGTGGCCAGGGCTTCCGCGGCGCCGCTCTCCCCCGCGCGCAGTGCATTGCCCAGCGCCACGGCGATGTTGCGCAGCCAGCGCTCATGCCCGATGCGCCGGATGGGGCTGCCTTCGGTGAAGCGCAAGAAATCTTCCTCCGTCCAGGCAAAGAGCGAAGCCAGCGCCTGGCCCGTGAGCCCTTCGCGCGCGTCGAAATCGGGCAGCGCGCTCTTCTTCGCAAACTTGTTCCACGGGCAGATCAACTGGCAGTCGTCGCAGCCATAGATGCGGTTGGCCATCAACGGCCGAAGCTCCAGCGGAATCGGCCCGCCGTGCTCGATGGTGAGATACGAAATGCAGCGCCGTGCGTCGAGCCGGTGCGGCGCGATGATGGCCTGGGTAGGGCACACGTCGATGCAGGCGCTGCAGCTGCCGCAATGCGCGGTGACCGGCTCGCTCTCGGGCAGCGCCATGTCGACATAGATCTCGCCGAGGAAGAACATCGAGCCCGCGCTGCGGTCCAGCACCAGCGTGTGCTTGCCGCGCCAGCCTTGGCCGCTGCGCGATGCCAGCTCGGCTTCGAGCACGGGCGCCGAATCGGTGAAGGCACGGTGGCCGAAGGGGCCTACCTCCTCGGCGATGCGTTCAGCCAACTTTGCCAGCCGCGCACGCAGCACCTTGTGATAGTCGCGGCCGCGCGCATAAACAGAGACGATGGCTTCGCCGGGACGCGTGAGACGATCGAATTCAACGGTCTGCCAATCGTCCAGGCGCGTGTCCCGCGGCAGGTAGTCCATGCGCGCGGTGATCACGCTCACCGTGCCCGGCACCAGTTCGGCGGGCCGCGCGCGGCGCGTGCCGTGCGTTGCCATGTATTTCATCTCGCCATGGAACCCATGGGCCAGCCATTGCATCAGACCTTCCTCGGCGCTCGATAAATCGACGCCCGCGATTCCGATTTGGGAGAATCCGAGTTCCCGGGCCAATGCCTGAATACGAGCAACGAGTGGATGGCTGACGATCACTTGCCGATTGTAGAAACGCCGAAGAACGCCGGCCGCACACTGCGCTGGCGCAGCGAGGAGGACACCGACGCCTTCGCTCGCGCGCTCGCGGCCGCACCCGCGTTGCGCGATGCCTTCATTGCGCTGCACGGCGACCTCGGCGCCGGCAAGACCACCTTCGTGCGCCACCTGCTGCGCGCGCTCGGCATCCAGGGCCGCATCAAGAGCCCGACCTATGCCGTGGTGGAGCCGCACGAGGCACCCGACGGCCTAGCCATCTTCCATTTCGACTTCTATCGATTCAACGATCCGCGCGAGTGGGACGACGCCGGCTTCCGTGACATTTTTGCCGGACCGGGGCTCAAGCTCGCAGAATGGCCAGAAAACGCTGCGGGCCGCACACCAATTGCGGACCTCGCTATTAAAATAGAAGCAATGACAGACGACACACGCAGCGTGACCCTTCTTGCGAACACTCCCCGCGGCAGCGACCTGCTGACGCACATCGCCGCATGAAGGCGGGCGGCCTCAAGCGACGTGTGCTGCTGCAGGGCGGCAGCATTGCGCTGATGCTCGGCGTGCACCAGATTGCGCGCGGCGCCACCATCCTTGCCGTGCGCGTGTGGCCCGCGGCCGACTACACGCGCGTCACCATCGAGTCCGATGCGCGGCTGCATTCGCAGCAGCTGGTGGTCGGCAGTCCGCCGCGGCTGGCGGTGGACATCGAAGGCATCGACCTCAACCCCGAGCTGCGCGAACTGGTCGGCAAGATCAAGCCCGGCGACCCGTACATCAACGGCCTGCGCGTGGGCCAGAACGCGCCGAAGGTCGTGCGCATCGTGTTCGACCTGAAGCAGGCCGTGGTGCCGCAGGTCTTCTCCCTTGCGCCCATTGCGGCGTACAAGCACCGGCTGGTGCTCGACCTCTACCCGGAAAAAGCCATCGACCCGATGGAAGCGCTGATTACCGAGCGGCTGCGCGAGGCACCGCGCAGCAACGGGAGCAGCAGCAACGACACCGCCGTGGCCACCGCGCCCTCGGTGCCGCCGCCCGCGGCACCTTCTTCGCGCCTGGCACCCGACGGCGGCCCGCCGATCCTCGTGCGGCCCTCGCCCAACGTGCCCGCGCCGCGCCCCACGCCCGGCAGCATCGCACCTCCCGCACCACCCGCCCGGCCGCCCGCCGTGGCCATGCCCCCGTCCGCGCCGGCGCCCGATCCGCTGGGCGAGCTGATGGCGCAACAGGCCACGCGGCCCGGCCCCGCCGCGCCGCCGGCGCCTGTTGCACCTCCCGCAGCACCGCCCGTGGCACCTTCCGTGGCGGCGGCGCCGCCTCCCGCGCCCGCCCCGACCTCGCGCGGCGGCGCCACCGCAAGCCGCACCGACCGCATCATCATCGTGGCGCTCGACCCCGGCCACGGCGGCGAAGACCCCGGCGCCATCGGCCCGAACGGCACGCGCGAGAAAGACATCGTGCTGCAAATCGCGCATCGCCTGCGCGACCGCATCAATTCCAGCAGCGTCGGCGGCAATCCGATGCGCGCGTTTCTCACGCGCGACGCCGACTTCTTCGTGCCGCTTGGCGTGCGCGTGCAAAAGGCGCGGCGCGTGCAGGCCGATCTTTTCGTGAGCATCCACGCCGATGCGTTCACCACACCGGCCGCGCGCGGCGCGAGCGTTTTCGCGCTGAGCCAGAGCGGCGCCTCGAGCAGCGCCGCGCGCTGGCTCGCCAACAAGGAAAACGAAGCCGACAAGGTCGGCGGCGTGAACGTGGGCAACCACGAGGCGCAGGTGCAGCGTGCGCTGCTCGACATGAGCACCACGGCGCAGATCAACGACAGCCTCAAGCTCGGCGGTGCCATGCTCGGCGAGATTCGCGGCATTGGCGCGCGGCTGCACAAGCCGCAGGTGGAGCAGGCAGGCTTCGCCGTGCTCAAGGCACCCGATATCCCGAGCGTGCTGGTCGAGACCGCGTTCATCAGCAATCCCGAGGAAGAAGCCAACCTGCGCAGCGTGAGCTACCAGGAAAGCCTTGCCGATGCGCTGATGCGCGGCATCCAGCGCTACTTTGCGCAGAACCCGCCGCTCGCGCGCAGCCGTCAGCTTTAAACCCTTGCACGCCGCCCTGCTGTCCCACGCGGGGCGGCCCGTGGCACCGCACAGTCAGGCGCGGCAGGCTCCTACACGGGAGTCGGGCCGCTTTTGCCCATCATGAGCCATCACTTTAGAAAGGTGGACATCATGAAAGCACGCATCTGGATTACCGCTGCAGCAGCGACTTCGGTCATGGCGCTCGCAGGTTGCGCTTCCGGTCCCAACCAGAACCTGGGCACGGGCGTTGGCGCACTCGGCGGCGCAGCGGTCGGCCACGCCATCGGCGGCAACACGGCCAGTACCCTGGGCGGTGCAGCCGTGGGCGGCGTGATCGGCAACCAAGTGGGCCGCAGTGTCGACGAACGCAACCAGCGCAACTACTACGAGAGCCAGCGCGCCTACCCGCCGGGCACCTACTACCCGCGCAACGGCCCGACCTACTGATCCTCTGGCAACCCATATTGAAGCGCGCCATCACTGGCGCGCTTTTTTCATGGGCGCGGTGTTCAGGCCTTCGAAGGCAATTGCTCACGCGCCTTCTCTGCGCGCGACGCGCGCCATGCGCCGAAGATTGCAAGCAACCCGGGCACGATGATCAGCGCCCAGATGATCTTGTCGAGATGCTCGCGAACGAAAGGCAGGTTGCCGAAGAAGTAACCCGCCGTTGCGATGCCGAGCACCCAGAGCAGTGCACCGCCCACGTTGAACATCGTGAACTTGGCCCGGTTCATTTCAGCCACGCCGGCCACGAAGGGCGCGAAGGTGCGAATGAACGGCATGAAGCGCGCAAGCACGATCGTGATGCCGCCGTAGCGCTCGTAGAAGGCATGCGCCTGGTCGAAGGCCTTGCGGTTGAAGAAGCGCGAGCTCTCCCACTTGAACACCTTGGGCCCGAAGTAGCGGCCGATGCTGTAGTTGCACTGGTCGCCCAGAATGGCCGCGACGATGAGCACCGCGCACGCGATCGGATAGCTCATGAGCCCCACGCCGCACAGCGCCCCCACGATGAAGAGCAGCGAGTCCCCGGGCAGGAACGGCATCACCACCGCGCCGGTCTCCACGAACACGATCAGGAAGAGCAGCGCATAGACCCAGGGGCCATAAGCGACGACGAAGGCCTCGAGGTGTTTGTCGACGTGCAGGATGAAGTCGACGAGAAAGCTGATGATTTCCATGGTGGCGGATTATCCGTGCTGCACGCCGACCGATGTCCCGTGACGGATTCGGACACGCCCAATGACAGGTCGATACATCCCGGCAGGCCTTCTAGAATGCTCGCGTGAGCGCCCTTCCCTCCTCCATTCCCGCCCTCGAACGCCGGCCGATCCGCGAGCTCCCCGACGAGCTGATCAGCCAGATTGCCGCCGGAGAAGTGGTCGAGCGGCCCGCTTCGGTGGTGCGCGAGCTGCTCGACAACGCACTCGATGCGGGCGCAAGCCAGGTCACGGTGCGGCTGGCTTCGGGCGGCGTGCGGCTGATCTCGGTCGAAGACGACGGCCTGGGCATTCCGCGCGAAGAGCTCACGGTGGCTTTGCGCCGCCACGCCACCAGCAAGATCGCGAGCCTGAACGACCTGGAAACGGTCGGCACCATGGGCTTTCGCGGCGAGGCGCTCGCGGCCATCAATGCGATTGCAGAGCTCAGCATTCTTTCGCGCTTTACCGGCGCCGACAGCGCCTTTGCGCTCGACGGGCGCACCGGTGAACTGCGCCCCGTGGCACGCTCCGTCGGCACCACGGTCGAGGTGCGCGAGCTGTTTTTCGCAACGCCCGCACGCCGCAAGTTCCTGAAGACCGACGCCACCGAGCTGGCCCACTGCATCGAGGCCGTGCGCCGGCATGCACTGGCGCGGCCCGAGGTCGGCTTTTCGGTCTGGCACGACGGCAAGCTGATGGAGCAATGGCGTGCCGCCGACAAGCGCGAGCAGCGGTTGGCCGATGCGCTGAGCGACGACTTCGTGGCGCAGAGCGTGGCGGTCGATCACATCGGCGGCGCGGTGCGCGTGGTCGGCCGGGCGGGCATTCCCGATGCGGCGCGGTCGCGCGGCGACCAGCAGTTCTTCTACGTCAACGGCCGCTTCGTGCGCGACAAGGTGCTTTCGCACGCGGTGCGCAGCGCCTACGAAGACGTGCTGCATGGCCAGCGCCAGCCCGTGTATGCGCTTTACCTCGAAATCGATCCGTCACGGGTCGATGTGAACGTGCACCCGACCAAGATCGAGGTGCGTTTTCGCGACGGACGCGAGGTGCACCAGGCGGTGCGTCACGCCATCGAGAACGCCTTGGCCGCGCCGCGTGCGGGCGATGCAGTCGTGCCGGCAGCGGCGCAGCAGCCCTTCTTCAAGCCCAATGTGCCTGCCTCGGGAGCCACCTGGGCGCAGCCGGCCATCAACTTTGTGACGGCAGAACGCGGCGTGGGCGATTTCGACGCCATGTGGCCGCGGCGGGCCGATGAATCGGTAATGGAGCGCTCCGGCGCCGAAACCTCCCACTGGCCCGTGATCGGCACCCCGCCCATGTCGTTCCGGGCGCCTGTCGGCCTGGCGGCGAGCCCCGCCCCCGCCGAGCCGCTGGCCACCAACGAAGAGGCGTGGCCGCTCGGCCGCGCCGTGGCCCAGCTGCACGGCATCTACATCCTGGCCGAGAACAGCCAGGGCCTGATCGTGGTCGACATGCACGCGGCGCACGAGCGCATCGTGTACGAGCGGCTCAAGACACAGCTCGATGGCGCCGCCATCACCAGCCAGCCGCTGCTGATTCCAGCCACTTTTGCGGCCACCCCGCAAGAAGTGGCCACGGCCGAGGCCTGCGCCGCGGTGCTGCCCACGCTGGGCCTCGAAATCACGCCGTTTTCGCCGCGCACCCTTGCGGTGCGCGCAGTGCCGGGCACGCTGGCGGACGGCGACCCGGTGGAGCTCGCCCGCAGCGTGCTGGCCGAACTGGCGCAGCACGACGCCAGCACTGTGGTGCAGCGGGCACAGAACGAGCTGCTTTCAACCATGGCCTGCCACGGCGCCGTGCGGGCCAACCGCAAGCTCACCATCGACGAAATGAACGCTTTATTACGCCAGATGGAGGCAACCGAGCGTTCCGACCAATGCAACCATGGCCGCCCGACGTGGCGGCAGCTGTCGATTCGCGAGCTGGACGCGCTTTTTATGCGCGGCAGGTAGCAAATCCGGGCGTTTTGAGGGTTTTTACGGAGTTTTTGGAAGTCATCCGTGAGGCGGGCACGGGCGTTGCATGTGTAGAACAAAGTGCCACCTGAGGCACTACGGGGGAGGTTCTGGAACGCAGTGTCGGCGCGTTTCAGTCGAAAGCGTATGAACTTTCTGCCGGCTTCGCTGTCCCTCTAGCCCATGAAACGCTGGTCTCTGCTTGCCTCCGTTATTTCGCTGTGCGCCCTTCTGGCCGCCGGCTGCTCCACATTCGACGAACAGCAGCGCGAATGGATTTTTCAACCCAGCGACCGCAGCTGGGGCAACACCGCCACCATGACCGAGGGCATGCAGGACGTCTGGATCGACTTCCAGTCGTCCATCACCGGCGAATCCGCGCGCCTGCACGGCCTGTGGCTCGGCGGCGAACCCGAGACCACCGACCGGCCCGTGATGCTGTACCTCCACGGCGCCCGCTACAACGTGGCCGGTTCGGCCCCGCGCATCCAGCGCATGCACGAACTGGGCTTTTCGGTGTTGGCCATCGACTACCGGGGTTTCGGCAAGAGCTCCAAGGGCCTGCCCTCGGAAGAATCCGCGCGTGAAGACGCCCGCGCCGCCTGGATGTGGCTGGCCGCGCGCCACCCGCGCCAGCACCGCTACATCTTCGGCCACTCGCTGGGCGGTGCCATCGGCATCGACCTGGCGGCCAACGTCAAGGACGAGAGCGGCACCATCGTCGAAAGCACCTTCACCTCCATTGCGGACGTGGTGAGCGGCTTCAAGTGGGGCTGGCTGCCGTTCGGTCCGCTCATCACGCAGCGTTTCGAGGCCATCAACCGGGTCAAGGACATCGGCGCGCCGCTCCTGGTGGTGCATGGCACCGCCGACAGCCTGATCAACCCCACGCTGGGCCGCAAGCTCTACGACGCGGCCACGGTGCCCAAGCTCTTCGTGCTGGTCGAGGGCGGGTCGCACCACAACACCAATTCGGTCGGCGAAGCGCAGTACCGTTCGGCGCTCTCGCAGCTGTTCCGCATGAAGCCCGAGACCACCCTTGCTTCCCGGCAAGCGGAGGGCGCGCCCGTCGTGCGCGGCGCGCAGCCGGTGCCTGTGCTGCCGGCGGCGCCTCGCCCGGATTCGGCCGTGCTGCCGCAAGAAGCGCGCGGCAAGGCCACGGCAAGCGCGCAGGCCATCTGAGCGAAAGTCCCGGCTTCGGTTTTGTTGTTACCCTCGGGCGCTTATGCCGCCCTCCGTTGCCGCTTCCGGCCTTCCTGAAAAACTGAAATACATCGCGCTCGCGGGACCGACGGCCTCCGGCAAGACTGCCGTGGCGCTCGCGGTGGCGCAACTGCGGCCTGTCGAAATCGTCAGCGTCGATTCCGCGCTGATCTACCGCGGCATGGACATCGGCACGGCCAAGCCGAGCAAGGCCGAACAAGCCAGCGTGCCGCACCACCTCATCGATATTCGCGACCCGGCCGAAAGCTACAGCGCGGCGGCTTTCGTGGCCGACGCGACACGGCTGATCAACGAGATCCGCGCGCGCGGCGCATTGCCGCTGCTGGTGGGCGGCACCATGCTGTACTTCAAGGCCCTGTTCGACGGCATCGACGCCATGCCCGCTGCCGATGCAGCGGTGCGCGCACGCATCGACGCCGAAGCCGCCGCGCTCGGCTGGCCCGCCATGCACGCGCGGCTTGCCCAGGTCGATCCCGTCACGGCCGCGCGCCTTGCGCCGCAAGACAGCCAGCGCATCCAGCGCGCGCTCGAAGTATGGGAAAGCAGCGGGCAGCCGTTGTCCAGCTTTCACGCGGGTGAAAACAAGGCGGCAAAAGGGCTGGCCGGCGGCGCGCTCTTTTCGCTCGAACCCGCCGACCGCGCCTGGCTGCATGCGCGCATTGCCGATCGCTTCGACGCCATGCTCGCCGCCGGCTTTCTCGACGAGGTCGAGGCGCTGCGCGCGCGCGGCGATCTGTCGACGGAGCTTCCTTCGATGCGCTGCGTGGGCTACCGGCAAGCATGGGAAATGCTCGATGCCTGCGGCGGCGAGAGGCCCGGCACCAAGGCCATGGCCGAGCTGCGCGAACGCGGCATTGCGGCCACGCGCCAGCTGGCCAAGCGGCAGATCACCTGGCTGCGCAGCATGCCCGCGCGCACCGTCATCGCCTGCGACGCGCCCGACGCGGTGCGCACCGCCGTTCAACGCATTGCAACCGCCGCATGACACTGCGCATTTCCAACCTTGCCAAGCACTACGGCGACGTGCCCGTCTTCGAGAACGTGACGCTCACTGTCGAGCCCGGCGAGTTCGTCGCCATCGTGGGCGAATCGGGCGTGGGCAAGTCGACGCTGCTCAACTGCATGGCCGGGCTCGACAGCTGGGACGCAGGCACCGTCACGCAGGGCGGCATCGACATCGGCGCCCTCGACGGCGAGGCCTGCGCGCTCTGGCGCCGCCGCCATGTCGGCTTCGTGTTCCAGGCCTTCCACGTGCTGCCGCACCTGGACGTGGCGCAGAACGTGTCGCTGCCGCTGATGCTGCTCGGCCAGCAGCGCGATGAAGGCCGTGTCGCGCACATGCTCGATGCGGTGGGCCTGCCCGGCATGGGCGCGCGGCTGCCGCAAACGCTTTCAGGCGGGCAGCTGCAGCGCGTGGCCATTGCGCGCGCACTGGTGCACCGCCCCGCCCTGCTGCTGGCCGACGAGCCCACGGGCAATCTCGATCCGACCACCGCGGCCAAGGTGATGGAGCTGCTCATCGGCCAGACGCGTGAACACGGTGCCTCGCTGGTGCTGGTCACGCACTCCGAAAGCGCCGCGGCCCGCGCAGACCGGCTGCTGCACCTGACCGCCGAAGGAATCCGCGCCTGAGCGAGCGAGCTAGGCGAGCAAGGCCGCGTAACGCGACAGGTCGACGTTGCCGCCGCTGATCACGACGCCGACGCGCTGCCCCGCGATGGCCTCGCGCGCCGCAATGGCGCCCGCGAAGGCAAGGCAACCCGTCGGCTCCACCACCATCTTCATGCGCTCCGCAAAGAAGCGCATCGCTTCGACGAGCTGGTCGTCCGTCACGGTGAAGATATCGTCCACGTCGCGCTTGATGATGCCGAACGTGCATTCGCCCAGGTGCTGCGTCTGCGCGCCGTCGGCGATGGTCTTGGGCGTTTCGATGTGCACGATCTTTCCCGCGCGGAACGACTGCTGGCCGTCGTTGCCCGCCTCGGGCTCCACACCGTAGACCTTGCAATCGGGTGACAGCGCGCGCGCCGACAACGCCGAGCCCGACAACAACCCGCCGCCGCCCAGGCACACGAACAAGTGGTCGAGCGGACCGGTTTCTTCGATCAACTCCTTTACCGCCGTGCCCTGCCCGGTGAGCACGTCGGGATGGTCGTAGGGCGGAATCATCGTCATGCCGCGTTCCTGCGCGAGCCGCCTGGTCAGCGCCTCGCGGTCTTCGGTGAAACGGTCGTACATCACCACCTCGGCGCCATAACCCTTCGTGGCCGCTACCTTGGCGGCGGGCGCGTCCTTGGGCATGACGATGACCGCGGGCATCGACAGCAGCCGCGCCGACAGCGCAATAGCCTGCGCATGGTTGCCCGAAGAAAACGCGATGACGCCGCCCTTGCGCTGCCTAGCGTCGAATTTCGAGAGCGCATTGAAGGCGCCGCGAAACTTGAACGCGCCCATGCGCTGGAAGTTCTCGCACTTGAAGAAGAACCGGGCACCCCAGCGCTCGTCGGCGGTGGTCGAGCGCAGCACGGGCGTGCAGTGGGCGTGGCCTTGGAGCCGCGCGGCCGCGGCAATGACGTCGTCGTAGGTGGGGAGTTGCATGCGCCAAGCTTAGCGGCGGCTTACGTTTTTTTGCAGGCCCGATGGGTAAAAACCCGGAATACACCGCGCCCGCAACTTTGTACTCTGTATACAGAGTTCAGAGAAAGACGATCCATGCCCGCCCACCTCGTCAGCATCGAAGCCGCGCCCGACCTTGTCGACCAGGTCTACCGCGCCCTGCTCGGCGCCATCAGCAGCGGCTCGCTCGCGCCCGGTGAACGCATCACGCAGGAAGACATCGCGCAGCGCCTCTCGGTGTCGCGCCAGCCGGTGCTGCAGGCGCTGCGCCTGCTCAAGAAAGATGGCTTCGTGCTCGATGCGCCGGGCCGCGGCGTGCTGGTGGCGCCGCTCGATGCCGAGTGGATGCGCAAGGTCTACCAGGTGCGCGGCGCGCTCGACGTGCTGGCCGCGCGGCTGGCGGCAGGCCAGCGTTTTTGCATCGACCCCAAGCTGATGGAGCGTGGCCGCCGCGCGGCGCGCGGGCGCAATGTCGAAGCCATGATCGACGCCGACATGGCTTTTCATGAAGCCATCTACGAGGCGTCCGGCAATCCGCTCATCGGCCAGAGCGCCGGCCAGCATTGGCGCCACCTGCGCCGCGCAATGGGCGCCGTGCTGCAGGCCGAGCCGCAGCGCGAATCGCTGTGGGACGAGCACCAAGACATTGCCGACGCCATTGCCGCAGGCAACGAGCAACGTGCCGCGCAGCTGAGCGAAGAGCACGTTGCGCAGGCGAGCGAAGCGTTGGGCCGGCGGCTCGCGCAGCAACTGGCGCGCACCGCATCGACCACCCATCACACCCCCCACCGCAAAGGAGACAAGGCATGAAGTTGAGCACCGAGCAACGCGCGCAGTTCGAGCGCGACGGCTACCTGTTCTTTCCCGGCCACTTTTCACCCGAAGAGACGAAGGTGCTGACCGATGCGGTGCCCGAGCTCTACAGCCGGCGCGAGGCCTTCAACGTACGCGAGAAGGGCTCTGACGCGGTGCGCACCAACTTTGCCGCGCACCTGATCAGCGAACCCTTCGCGCGGCTGGCGCGCCATCCGCGCATGGTGGAGCCGGTGATGGATCTGTTCGAAGAACAGGTCTACATGCACCAGTTCAAGATCAACGGCAAGATGGCTTTCGAGGGCGACGTGTGGCAATGGCACCAGGATTACGGCACCTGGCTCAACGACGACCTGATGCCCACCGAGCGCGCGATGAACGTCGCCATTTTTTTGGACGATGTGAACGAGCACAACGGCCCGCTGATGTTCATTCCGGGCAGCCACCGCAAGGGCGTGGTCGATGCGAAGCACGACCTCACGACCACCAGCTACCCGCTCTGGACGGTCGACAACGACCTGATCCGCCAGCTGGTGGACCGTGCCGGCGGCAAGCAGGGCGGCATCGTTTCGCCCAAGGGGCCCGCCGGTTCGATGATCCTGTTCCACAGCTGCCTCGTGCATGCATCGGGCAGCAACCTCTCGCCTTTCAACCGCGTGGCGGTGTACCTGAGCCTGTGCGCCGTCAGCAACCATATCCGGCGCCACAAGCGGCCCGAGTACATCGCGCACCGCGACTTCACGCCCATCGAGATGCTGCCCGACGATTGCCTGCTGAAGCCCTACCCGGTCGAGGTGCCGTGGAAGAACGGCCTGCCCGAAAGCGCGCTGCAGACTTCGCTCGAAACTCTCGACGCCGTGGAGGCCTGACCTCATGAGCCTCTACACCCGCCTGCAGCAGCGCGCCGCCGAAGGCCGCCCCATCCGCATCGGCCTGATCGGCGCCGGCAAGTTCGGCTCGATGTACCTCGCGCAGATTCCGCGCACGCCCGGCGTGCAGCTGGTGGCCATTGCCGACCTCTCGCCAGCGGCCGCACGCGTCAACCTCGAACGCGTCGGCTGGCAGGCCGAGCGCACCGCCGCGGGCTCGGTGCAGCAAGCGCTGAAGACCGGAAGCACCTGGATCACAGACGACTGGCAAGCGGTGACGCGCGAGCCTTCCATCGATATCGTGGTCGAGTGCACCGGCAACCCCGTGGCCGCGGTCGACCATTGCCTGGATGCCTTTGCACACGGCAAGCACGTGGTGAACGTGACCGTAGAGGCCGACGCCTTCTGTGGCCCGCTGCTCGCGCGCAAGGCGCAGCAGGCGGGTGTGATCTATTCGCTGGCCTTCGGCGACCAGCCCGCGCTCATCTGCGACCTGGTCGACTGGGCGCGCACCTGCGGCTTTCCGGTGGTTGCGGCCGGTCGCGGCCACAAGTGGCTGCTGCACTTCACCGAATCGACGCCGGAAACCGTGTGGGGCAACTACGGCCTCACGCCCGAACAGGCGCTGCGCGGCGGGCTCAACCCGAAGATGTTCAACAGCTTTCTCGACGGCTCCAAGCCTTCGATAGAAAGCTCGGCCGTGGCCAACGCCACCGGCCTCACCGTGCCTTCGGACGGCCTGCTCTACCCGCCCGCGAGCGTGGAAGACATTCCCTTCGTCACACGGCCGCAGAGCGAAGGCGGCGTGCTCGAGCGCAAGGGCATGGTCGAAGTCATCTCCTCGCTGGAGGCAAACGGGCGAAAGATTCCCTACGACATCCGCATGGGCGTTTGGGTCACGGTCGAGGCCGAGACCGATTACATCAAGAACTGCTTCGAGGAATACAACGCCCACACCGACCCGAGCGGCCGCTACTTCACGCTCTACAAGCGCTGGCACCTGATCGGCCTGGAAGTCGGCATGTCGGTGGCCAGCGTGGCCTTGCGCGGCGAGCCCACCGGCGTGGCCACCTGCTGGAACGCCGACGTGGTTGCCACCGCCAAGCGCGATCTCGCACCCGGCGAAATGCTCGACGGCGAAGGCGGCTACACCGTCTGGGGCAAGCTGCTGCCAGCCGAGCGCTCCATGCGGCTGGGCGGCCTGCCACTCGGGCTGGCGCACAGCGTCAAGCTGGTGCGCGCGGTGAAGAAAGGCCAGAGCCTGTGCTGGGCCGACGTGGCCATGGACACATCGACCCACGCCTACCAGCTGCGCGCCGAGCTGGAGGCCATGTTTGCGCCCACCGCACAAGCCAGGGCTGCCTAGCCGGTCCGCGGACTTCATCGGCGCGCGGCCCTTGGCTTTTGCCATTGCGCCGGCGCATTTTTAGGGAAAGAATTAATTGTTCGGCATGCCATACGCATGTCGAAATGGCGGGCTGCGAGCCGTCATTGTGGTGAGCAATCTTGCTCGGCGAGCTTGTCCTCGACGGAGAACACCATGCAATTCAGCTTCTGTGCAACTGGAACTCCGGGCGCACCGTGAACGAACCGGCGGCTCCCCGAGCCGCCGAGCGGGCGGCGCGTGAATCGTATGGGCGGCTGCTCGCGATTCTTTCAGCGCGCACGCACGACATTGCCGCATCGGAAAACGCACTCGCCCAAGCCTTTGCAAGGGCCCTCGAACGCTGGCCCGCCGACGGCATTCCCGAGCAGCCGGACGCATGGCTGCTGAGCGTGGCGCGGCACCGCAAGCTCGACGCCTGGCGCCACAGCCGCATCCAGGATGCGGCCACGCAGGCGCTGCTTCTGCTGGCCGGCGAGGTCGATGTGGGCACGGTGGACGGCGCCGCCGTGCCGGACGAGCGCTTGCGGCTGCTCTTCGTTTGCGCGCATCCGGCCATCGACGCCGCCGCCCGCGCGCCGCTCATGCTCCAGGTTGTGCTCGGGCTCGATGCCGCCCGCATGGCGGGGGCGTTTCTCACCTCGCCTTCCACGCTCGGCCAGCGGCTCGTGCGGGCCAAGGCGCGCATCCGCAGCGCGGGCGTTTCTTTCGAATATCCCGAAGCACGCGAACTGCCGCATCGCTTGCAGGACGTGCTCCAAGGCATTCATGCCGCTTACGGCAACGGCTGGGACGACGTGGATGGCGCGGACACCCTGCCCCGCGGCCTTGCCGCCGAAGCCATCGAGCTCGGCCGCATCCTGTGCGCACTGATGCCGGACGAAGCCGAGCCGCTGGGCCTGCTTGCGCTGATGCTGTTCTGCCAGAGCCGGGCCGGGGCGCGGCTCAATGACGCCGGAGCCTATGTGCCGCTCGAACAGCAGGACATGGCACGGTGGGACCCGGACCTGCTTGCGCAGGCCGAACAGTATCTGCGGCAAGCATCGAGCATGAACAGCCCCGGCGCGTGCCAATTGGAAGCCGCCATCCAGTCGGTCCATTGCGAGCGCCGCGTGGGCGCACCGGTGGCGCCCGAAGCAATGGTTGCGCTGTACGACGACCTGCTGGCGCTGCGCCCCAGCCTCGGCGCCCAGGTGAGCCGCGCCTGCGCCCTAGCGAAAGCACGTGGGCATGACATCGGCCTGCAGGCACTCGATGCCATTGCGGCCGATGAGGTGGCGAACTACCAGCCCTTCTGGGCGGCCCGCGGCCACCTGCTCGCGGCAGGCGGCGCCCGTGCCGCTGCGCGCCAGGCCTTCGATCGCGCGATCGGCCTGAGCGCGAGCGCGGCGGTGCGCGCGTATCTCAACGGGATGTCCGAGCGGCTCTGACTTTTCTGCGCGCCGGCCACAATGGCGGCATGCGTGCCTTGCTCACCACCTTCTCCTGGCAGGAACTGCGCCATCACCCCTGGCGCAATGCCGCAGCGGTATTGGCCGTGATGCTGGGCGTGGCGCTTGCGTTCTCTGTGCAGCTCATCAACGCCTCGGCCCTCGACGAGTTCTCCAGCGCCGTGAGGTCGGTCAACGGCCAGCCGGACCTCGAGGTACGCGCGGTTCAAGGCAGCTTCGACGAAGCGGTGTTCGCCCAGCTTGCCCGGCATCCGCAGGTGGCCTTGGCAAGCCCGGTGCTCGAGTTCCAGGGCTTCGCGCTGGCTGGCGAGCGGCAGGTGCCGATGCGCGTGATCGGTGTCGACGCGCTGGCATTGCCGGCCATTGCACCGGCGCTGATGCCGCAGCCCCGCAAGAATGCCGACCGCTTTGCGATGCTGGTGCCGGGCCATGTGTTTCTGAACGCCGCGGCGCGCAATGTGCTGGGCGTGCCCGCACAGGCCGAAGACCGTGCCGAGACGGTGCAGCTGCGCAGCGGCGGCGCCTCCTGGCAGCGGCTCGAGGTGGCGGGCCATGTGGCCGCCACCGGCACCGCGCTAGCGGTAATGGACATAGGGGCTACGCAAGACCTCTTCGACAAAGCGGGCCAACTCAGCCGCGTCGACCTCAGGCTTGCTCCGGGCACAGACGGCGCCGCGTTCATCGCATCGCTGAAGCAGGCTCCAGGCTGGCCCGCGGGCTTGCAGTTTGCCGAGCCCGGCGATGCGGCCGAACGCGTGAGCAATCTCTCGCGCGCCTATCGCGTCAACCTGACGGTGCTGGCGCTGGTGGCGCTTTTTACCGGTGCGTTCCTGGTGTTCTCGGTGCTGGCGCTCAGCGTGGCCAAGCGCGCGCAGCAATTCGCCCTGCTCGGCGTGCTGGGCCTGACGCCGCGCGAGCGGCTGCGGCTGGTGCTGGCCGAGTCGTTCGTGCTTGGCCTGATAGGAAGCGCTGCCGGCTTGGCATTGGGCACGGCGCTCGCGGCCTTTGCGCTGCGCGTGCTCGGCGGTGACCTGGGCGGCGGTTATTTCCAGGGCGTGGCACCCACGCTGCACTGGAGCACCGGCTCGGCCTTGCTGTACGGCGGGCTCGGCGTGCTTGCGGCGCTGGTGGGCGGCTGGTGGCCCGCGCGCGCGGCACAGGCGCTACCCGAGGCGCAAACGCTCAAGGGCCTGGGCGCCGCACCGGTGCAAAGCAGAAGCCATTGGCTGGCGCTCGGCCTCATTGCGGCAAGCGCAGCCCTGGCCAACATGCCCGCTGTGGGCGGCATTCCGGTGGCGGCATATCTTTCGGTGGGTTGTCTGCTGGTGGGCGGCATCACGGCGTTGCCCTGGCTGATTGCGCTGCTGTACGACCGCATTGCACCCGCGTTCGCGCAGCGCGTGCTGCCGATGCTGGCCATCGAGCGTGCAAGGCGCATGCGCGGCACCGCAGCCGTGGCGGTCAGCGGTGTGGTCGCCAGCCTGAGCCTTGCGGTCGCGCTCACGGTCATGGTCGCGAGCTTTCGCGATTCGGTGACGCGCTGGCTCGACGTGGTGCTGCCGGCCGATCTTTATCTTCGCGCCACGTCGAGTGGCCGCTCCGCCAATTCGGGCACCCAGAGCAGCAGCGACACCGCCACCTTTTCTCCAGCCTTCGTGCAGGCGCTGGCACAACTGCCTGGCGTCGAACGCACCGGCACGCTGCGCACCCGATCGTTGCAGCTGGACCCCGCGCAGCCCGCCGTCACGCTGATTGCGCGCAGCCTCGACGGCGGTGCCGCGCAGGCACTGCCGCTGGTGGGACCCGCGCTGGCGGTGCCCGCGGGGCAGATCGGCATCTACGTGAGCGAACCGATGGTGGAGCTCTATGGCGCGAAGCCGGGCGCCCTGTTTACGCCGCTGTCGAATGCGCTGGGCACCACCAGCGGTTCTGCGCCGCATGCGTTCTTCGTGGCAGGCGTCTGGCGGGACTACGCGCGTCAGTTCGGCGCCATCACCATGGACGCGCGCGATTTCGAACTGCTGACGGGCGAGCGCGAGGTGAGCGACGTGTCGCTGTGGCTTGCACCGGGCGCATCGGAGGGTGCGGTTGGGGCCGCCGTTCGCGAGTTGGCGGCGCGCAGGCCGAGCGGAATTGACGGCTCCGATTCGAGCATCGAGATTTCATCGGTCGGGCAGATCCGCGCGACCTCGCTGCGCATCTTCGACCGCAGCTTTGCGGTGACCTACTGGCTGCAGGCCGTGGCGATTGCGATCGGGCTCTTCGGCATTGCGGCGAGCTTCAGCGCGCAGGTGCTGGCAAGGCGCAAGGAGTTCGGACTGCTCGCGCACCTGGGGTTCACGCGCCGGCAGGTGCTGGCGGTGGTGGCGGGTGAAGGCGCGGCATGGACGGCGATTGGGGCCGTGGCGGGGCTCTTGCTGGGGTTGGCGGTGTCGGTGGTGCTGGTGAAAGTGGTGAATCCGCAGAGCTTTCACTGGACCATGGATTTGCTGGTGCCTTGGGGGAGGCTGGTGGTGCTGTGCGGCGCGGTGGTGATCGCCGGCACCGTCACCGCCTGGCTGGCGGGACGGGCCGCGGCGGGCAAGGACGTGGTGCTCGCGGTGAAGGAAGACTGGTAAGGCGTCTATCTACCGCGCCGGCGTCAGTTGAATGCGCTCCACCGTCTCTTTTTCCACGGCCCCACGGCTATAGACCAGCGGCACGTATTTGCCCTCAAGCCACAGCGGCGCAAGGTCCCGATAGTTCGGACTGTCCGGATTCCCCGATTGCCCCGGCGTGTTGATCACCCGCGACGCATCCCAGTTGCCCACGTCCAGCACCATCCGGAACGAAGCCCCCGATGTCAGCCTGTAGTCGCTGGCACGGTAGCTCGCAGCCATCGGCGTGAATGCGGAACCGGACATCGGCCAGTCGCCGACCTCCAGCTTCTTGCGCGTGGCCGCATCGACCACGCCGCCGAGCGGATGCCGGAATTCCGCACGATGCAGCGCGCCCCACTTCCAGGCCGCCATGTCGGGCCCGAGCTTGGCGGTGAGCTCCTGCATCGCCGGCGGCAAGGTCTGCAGCAGCAAGGCGTTGCGCTGCGCATCGCTGACCCAGCCGGAGGGGTTCTCGAGCAACAGCACCATGCGCGTGTTGTCGCCGGGCGCGGCGAGCGATGCACCGGCATCTCCGGCGCCGGCCTTGAGCACGGCGGCACGCAGGGTCTTGCTGCTCCAAACTTCGTACAACGCAGCGGCTGCGCTGTCGCGGTGCATGGTGCCGTCCCACCCCTGCAGCAGGCGCAGGCCGGCCGCTGTCTGCGCATCGTCGCTGCGCAAGCCGGCAAGCAGTTTCAGCAACCGCTGCGCGGGCGTCGCGACGATGTCGTTCTGCATGCGTTCCGAGTCCTCGATGGTGAAGCGCGAGCCCGCCGCCGCCTTCGCCGCGAACAACTCCTTGAGGCGGCGCGCACGAGCCGCATCGCTCCATTCGTAGCCGACGCCCTTCTTTGCAGCCGGATGATCGGGCGGAATATTGTTCTCGTTCGCGGTCACCACGTAGCCGCGCGCGGGGTTGAACTCCGAAGGCAGTTCGTCGCCGTTGCGAAAGCCCGACCACTCGTAGCGGCCGTCGCCCGGCACCGGCATCAGGCCGTCCCAGTTCGGCCGGATGGGCGTCAGGCCGCCTGGCATCCAGCCAACGTTGCCGTTGCGGTCGGCATAGACCTGGTTCTCGCCTGGGGCGCCCCAGCGGTTCATGGCCGCGCGGAACTGGTCCCAGTTCTGCGCGCGCATGTAGTCCATGGAACCGAAGTACGGTGCCATGCCGGGCTCGAGCCAGGCAGCCCGCAGCGCGAAGGCACGCTGCTTGCCGGGCTCGGACAGCAGCACCGGGCCATGGCGGGTGAAGGTGTTCACCACCTCGCGCGGCGCGCTCTCGCCGCGCACCGCAATGCGCTCGGTCACGCTCGTCATCGGCTCCCAACGGCCCTGGTAGCGGTACTCGTTCGGGTTCTGCGGGTTCAGCTGGTACATGTAGAAGCGCGTGAGGCCGAAGGCAATGGTGCCGTTGTGGCCGATCGAAAGGCCGGGCAGGAAGGGCTCGCCCGCGCCGATGGCGTCCATGCCCGGCGCGCTGAGATGCGTCATGTAGCGCAGGCTCGGCGCGCCATGGGCGCGGTGCGGGTCGTTCGCGAGGATGGGCCTTCCGGTGGATGTGAGCTGGGGCGCGATGACCCAGTTGTTGCTGCCATAGCCGGCCGTGGGGTCGCCTTGCATGGCCTGCTGCTCATCTTCTTCATCGGCCCTTGCAGCCACCGAAGCAGGCGCCGCACCCGCCAGCCGCGTGTTCTCCTTGGTGAAGCGCGGCGACTCGGTGGCGCGCAGGTAGGCGGCGCGCAACTCGGCTGCTGGAATGGCGCAGGGATCGAAGCCGGGCGGCACCTGTGGCGTGACCGGCGGATCGAGTTCGCGGCGCAGCCAGTCCGCCTTGATGCCTTCGCTGCCAGCGCAGAAGGCGCGGGCACGGTCCACCTCGGACGTGAAGTTGAGCGTGAGGCCGTGATGCCGGATTCGCACCACGTCTTCGGGCGACCACGCGGCCGGCTGGTAGCCCAGCAGCGCAAACTCGGTCGGCAGCAGCGCCGGCTGCGCGCGCACCTGGGCGACATAAGCGTTGACGCCCGCGGTAAAGGCCTCGGCCACGCGCTTGGCATCGGAGCCGTAGGCCAGCCATTCCCGGTACATGTCGCCGCGATAGAGCACGGCGCGTGCGGCACGGTCGCTCTCGACCCATGCGGGGCCGAAGTCCTTCGCCATTTCGCCGAGGCCGCGCTTGCGCCACAGGTCCATCTGCCAGAGCCGGTCGCGCGCGGCGATGAAGCCCTGCGCCACGAAGGCATCGTAGAGCGTGCCGGCATACAGGTGCGGCACGCCCCAGCGGTCGACCAGCACCTCGGCGGGTTTCTCGAGACCCGGCACCGCAAAGGACGATGGCGCGCGCGGTGGCGTCTGCACACCCGGCGGCCCCGATGCGCAGCCCGCGAGCACGAGGGCCGCGAGCGCTGTGGCGCCAATGGAATGCCTTTGACCTAACGAGCGCCGCGACGTCGGGCGCAGGTGTCTTGTTCTCATGCGTCTTGTCTCCTGCCGGGTGGAATTTGGCAGCGCACAGTATCCCGATTTGCGCGTTCGCTGGGTGCTGCGAGGGATGACTTGTAGACTTCCTCCTACATGCAGCAAACACCCTCCTCCATTTCATGCGGCGGCTGGCTCGGCAGTGCCATACGCCGCATCGAAGCCGACTACCAGCGCAGCGCCGACACGCACCTGATTCCGCTGCCGCTGCCCGCGCTTGCCGCAGCCGGCATCGACCTGTACCTGAAGGACGAGTCGACGCACCCTACAGGCAGCCTCAAGCACCGGCTCGCGCGTTCGCTTTTTCTCTATGCGCTGTGCAACGGATGGGTGCGCGAAGGCACGACCATCGTCGAGGCCTCGAGCGGCTCCACGGCGGTGAGCGAAGCCTACTTCGCGCGGCTTCTGGGCCTGCCCTTCATCGCGGTGATGCCGCGCAGCACCTCGCCCGAGAAGGTGGCGCAAATTGCCTTCTATGGCGCGCGCTGCCACTTCGTCGATCATGCGGCGCAGGTCTACGAAGAGGCGCGCGCGCTCGCCGAGCAGACCGGCGGCCACTACATGGACCAGTTCACGTATGCCGAACGCGCGACCGACTGGCGCGGCAACAACAACATCGCCGAGAGCATGTTCCAGCAGATGGCGCGCGAGCGGCATCCGGTGCCGGCATGGATCGTGGTGGGCGCGGGCACCGGCGGCACCAGCGCCACCATCGGGCGCTACGTGCGCTTTCGCTGCCACGACACGCAGGTGTGCGTGCCCGACCCCGAAGGTTCGGTGTTCTCGGCCTATCACCGCACGGGCGACGCAACGCTGACGGCGGCGGGCTCGCGCATCGAAGGCATCGGCCGGCCGCGGGTGGAGCCGAGCTTCGTCCGCACCTTGGTCGACCGCATGATCGAAGTGCCCAACCTCGACTCGGTGGCGGCCATGCATGCGCTTTCGGCACTGCTGGGGCGCAAGGTCGGGCCATCGACCGGCACCAACTTTGTCGGCATGCTGGCCATTGCACGCGAGATGCGCGCGGCCGGCCAGCAAGGCTCCATTCTTTCGCTGCTGTGCGATGCGGGCGAGCGCTACCTGCCGAGCTATCACGATGCGGCGTGGGTGCAGAGCGCCTTTGGCGACGTGGGCCCAGCACAGCAGCGCATCGACGCGCTGGTTGCACAGTGATGCCTGCGCCGGCCTTCTGCAAGCTCTCGCGCCGCAGCCTGCTGCTGACGGCGCTGGCCGCAGCGCCCGCAAGCTGGGCGCTGCCCGAGCGCACCCTGCAGTTTCCGCGCGACTTCGGCAGCCACCCCGACCTGCGCACCGAATGGTGGTACATCACGGGCCATGCAAGAACTTCGGCGGGACGCGAGTTCGGTTTTCAGGTGACGTTCTTTCGTTCGCGCGTCGATGCCGCGCAGGGCATGCGCTCGGCGTTCGCGGCCAAGAACCTCGTGTTTGCGCACGCCGCGGTTACCGACCTTGAAGGCCGTGTGCTGCTGCATGACCAGCGCATTGCGCGCGCGGGCTTCGGCGTTGCGTCGGCCAGCGAAGCCGACACCGACGTGCGCCTGCGCGACTGGTCCCTCGTGCGCAAGGACGGCAGCTATTCGGCCCGCGTGCCAGCGGGCGAATTCACGCTCGACCTGCGCTTTGCGCCCACGCAGCCGGTGCTGCTGCAAGGCAAGAGCGGGCTCTCGCGCAAAGGCCCCGAAGACGCGCAGGCAAGCTACTACTACAGCGAGCCGCAGCTCAAGGCGCAGGGCCGGCTCACGCTCAAGGGCCAGGCCTTCGATGTCGACGGAACGGCCTGGCTCGACCATGAATGGAGCGAGGCGCTGATGCATCCCGAGGCTGTGGGCTGGGACTGGATCGGCATGAACCTGGACGACGGCAGCGCCCTCACCGCCTTCCGCCTGCGGCGCCGCGACGGCAGCGCGCTGTGGGCCGGCGGTTCGTTTCGCTCGCGCGACGGTGCGCTGCGTGTCTTCAGCAACGACGAGGTGCGCTTCGATGGTGCCGATGCGTGGACCAGCCCACGCACGCAGGCAAAGTACCCCACCCGGTGGCGCGTGCAGACACCATCGGGAATCTTCGGAGTGCTCGCGCTTCTCGACGACCAGGAGCTCGACAGTCGCGGCTCCACCGGCGGGGTGTACTGGGAAGGCGTGAGCGACCTGCTCGATGCGCAAGGCCGCCGGGTCGGCCGGGGCTACCTGGAGATGACCGGCTACGCCGCACCGCTGCGGCTCTGAGGCCACGCAGCGCGCGTCTGTCATCAAGCCGTCATGCCGCGGCCCTGAACTCGGCCTCCGACATTGCACGATTGAACGTGCACCAAGGCTTGAATGAACAGAAGACTCCGGCTCATCGCGCTGCTGATGGTTGTAGCGGCTGCTGCGGGCGCCGCGTGGGTGTTCGCGGCCATGCGGCCCGTATCGCCGGCAACGAACGCACTGCTTGAAATTCGCTGGCACGGCAACGGCATCGTCCTCCAGGGCGCGGTGAGGGACGCGGCCACGCAGCACGTGCTGGTGGAAGGCGCGACCGCACGGCTCGGCGGAGAAGCCAACCAGGTGGTGGACTGGCTCGACATCGCGCCCGCGGCGCTGCCCGTGGCCGATGCCGCGTCGCTCGCCAGCCTCATCCGCCTTGGGCAAGAGGGCTGGCACCTGCAGCGGCACGCCACCGATGCATGGCTGGCCGTGCAGTCGCCGAATGACGGTCGCAGCGCGCAAGCAAAGCAACTGCTGCAACGCGCCTTCGGCCCTGAGGTAACCATCCGCCTCATTCCGCTCTCTTGAGCATGCGATGTGCGGTGCGTTGCGACAGCGGTCATGGTGACGTCATCTGCCTTGTCCAGCATGCGCTGCATTCCATCAAAAAGAGGAGAGGCTCATGCCTGCATCGCTGAAACATCTCGCCATGGCGGGGGTTGTCCTGGCCACGTTGTCCGCCTGCGGCGGAAGCAACGACTCGAACGGCTTCATTCCGTTTCTCCCGCCGCCGGCACCGGCCCCCGCTCCTCCGGCACCGCCGCCTGCTCCGGCGACGCCCGGCAGCGTGGAGGTGAAGCTCATCGCCTTCAACGACCTGCACGGCAACCTCGAGCCACCCCGGCTTTCCATCACCGCCCCGGCCAACGGCGGCGGCACGGTGCCGGTGCCGGCGGGCGGCGCCGCGTATATGGCTTCGGCCATTGCGTCGCTCAAGGCCAAGAACGAAAACAACGCCGTGGTTTCTGCCGGCGACATGATCGGCGCCTCGCCGCTGGTGTCGGCGCTGTTCCTCGACGAGCCGACCATCGAAGCCGTGAACGCGATGAAGATCGACTTCAACGCGGTCGGCAACCATGAGTTCGACAAGGGCCAGACCGAACTCCTGCGCATGAAGAACGGCGGCTGCGCCAAGAACACGCCGCTGGAGCCGTGCCGGGTCAACAAGGCCTTTCCGGGTGCCAACTTCGGGTTCCTGGCCGCCAACACCGTGAAGAACGACGGCAACACGCTCTTCCCCGCCACGGGCATGAAGACCTTCACCAAGGACGGTGCCACGGTAAAGGTGGCGTTCATCGGCATGACGCTCAAGGGCACGCCGAGCATCGTGACGCCGGCCGGCGTTGCGGGCCTGAGCTTCAAGGACGAGGCGGACACCGCCAACGCGCTGATTCCGCAGCTGAAAGCCGAGGGCGCCGACGCCATCGTCGTCGTGGTGCACGAAGGCGCCACGACCACCGTCGGCTACAACGACAAGAGCTGCGCGGGGCTGAGCGGCGACATCCTGCCAATTCTCAACAAGCTCGATGCGGCCGTCGACGTGGTGATCTCGGGCCACACGCACCGCTCGTACATCTGCGACTACAGCAAGACCAACCCGGCCAAGCCCTTCCTGCTGACGAGCGCCGGCCAGTACGGCACCTTGCTGACCGACATCAACCTGACGATCGACACGCGCACGCGCAAGGTCACGGCCAAGTCGGCCGACAACGTGATCGTCCAGGGCGAGGCCTACACCAGCGGTGCCAACACGGTGGCCGTGACCGACCAGTACCCGGTGTTCGGCAAGAACCAGGAAGTGGCCGCGCTCATCAGCCAGTACCTTTCCGTTGCGGCGCCGCTGGTGCAGCGGGTGGTGGGCACCCTCTCGGCCCCGGCCACGCGCACGCAGACGGCATCGCGCGAAAGCGTGCTGGGTAACCTGATTGCCGATGCACAGCTCGATGCCACCAGCCCCAGCAACAAGGGCGGCGCGCAAATCGCCTTCATGAACCCGGGCGGCGTGCGGGCCGACCTCGTGCCGGCCAATGACGGCAGCGTGACCTATGGCCAGCTCTTCAGCGTGCAGCCCTTCGGCAACAGCCTGGTGGTGAAGACGATGACGGGCGCGCAGATCAAGGCGCTGCTCGAGCAGCAGTTCAACAGCGGCACCAACACGGTCGCGTCGCCGAGGGTGCTGCTGCCTTCGCGCAGCCTGAGCTACAGCTACAGCCTCTCGGCACCCGCGGGCTCGCGCATCAGCAACATGGCACTCAACGGCACCGCGATGACGGACGGCGCGAGCTACCGCGTGACGATGAACAGCTTTCTGGCCACAGGCGGAGACAACTTCACGGTCTTCAACCAGGGCACGGACACGCTGGGCGGCGACCAGGACGTGGATGCGCTGGAGGCCTACATCAAGGCGAACAGCCCGCTGGCGCCGCCCACTGCCAACCGCATCACTGTGCTGCCCTGAGCGGGCTTCCGCCCCAGAAATGAAAAAGGCGGACAGGGTCCGCCTTTTTTCATTTCATCGCGCCTTGCCTTTTCGGCGGTCGATGAAGGCGATGACCTCGCCCATGATGCCCTTGCGGAACGCCAGCACGCAGATCACGAAGATCAGGCCCGTGACCATGGTCACCGATTCGCCGAGCGTGTTGAACCAGTCGACGCCCGTGAGGCGCGCCATGAAGGTGCCGAAGTCGCCGACCTTGTTTTCCAGCAGCACCACCACGGCCGAACCCACCAGCGGACCCGAGAGGGTGCCGAGGCCGCCTACCAGCGTCATCAGGATGACGTGGCCCGAGGCAGTCCAGTGCACGTCGCTGAGCGAAGCGAAGCCGAGCACCAGCGTCTTGAGCGAACCGGCAAGGCCCGACAGCGCGGCCGAGATCACGAAAGCCAGCAGCTTGAAGCGGTTGACGTCGTAGCCGAGCGAGATGGCGCGCGGCTCGTTTTCCTTGATGCCCTTGAGCACCTGCCCGAAAGGCGAGTGCACGGTGCGCGCAATGAGCAGGAAAGCCGCGACGACGATGACCAGCGCGACGTAATACATCGTCAGGTCGTCGCGCAAATCGACCAGGCCGAAGAGCTTGCCGCGCGGCACGCTCTGCAGGCCGTCTTCGCCGCCGGTGAACTTGGCCTGCAGCGCGACGAAATACATCATCTGCGCCAGCGCCAGCGTGATCATCGAAAAGTAGATGCCCTGGCGGCGAATGGCCAGCCAGCCGAACACCAGGCCCAGCAGCGCACCGGCGAGCGTCCCCAGGATCAAGCCCAGCTCGGGCGTGAGATGCCAGACCTTGAGCGCCTGGCCCGTAAGGTAAGCCGAGCCGCCCAGAAATGCGGCATGGCCGAAAGACAGCATGCCGGTGTAGCCCAGCAGCAGGTTGAAGGCGCAGGCGAACAGTGCGAAGCACAGCACCTTCATCACGAACACGGGGTAGAAGCCGATGAAAGGTGCGGCAATGAGCGCCAGCAGCAGCACCCCGTAGACGACGAGCGATATTTTCTTCATGGACTTTTACTTCTCGCTGCCGAAGAGGCCGGCCGGACGAATCAGCAGCACCACGACCATGATCACGAACACCACGGTGGCCGAGGCCTCCGGATAGAACACCTTGGTCAGCCCCTCGATCACGCCGAGCCCCAGGCCCGTGAGGATGGCCCCCATGATCGAGCCCATGCCGCCAATGACGACCACCGCGAACACGATGATGATGAGGTTCTGCCCCATCAGCGGAGAAATCTGGATCACCGGCGCGGCAAGCACGCCCGCGAATGCGGCAAGCGCCACGCCGAAGCCGTAGGTCAGCGTCACCATCAGCGGCACGTTGACACCGAAGGCCTCGACCAGCCGCGGGTTCTCGGTGCCCGCGCGAAGGTAGGCGCCGAGCCGCGTCTTCTCGATGGCATACCAGGTGGCAAAGCACACCACCAGAGACGCCACCACCACCCAGGCGCGATAGTTGGGCAAGAACATGAAGCCCAGGTTGGTGCCGCCGCTCAGTGCCTCCGGCGTGTTGTAGGCCAGGCCCGAGACGCCGTACACCGAACGGAAGCCGCCTTCGATCAGCAGCGTGAGGCCCAGCGTGAGCAACAGGCCGTACAGGTGGTCGAGCTTGTAGATCCAGCGCAGCAGCAGCCGCTCGATGAGCACGCCGAACAGGCCGACGATGAGCGGCGCCACCGCCAGCATGACCCAGTAGTTGACGTTGAAGTAATTCATCGCCATCCACGACAGCACCGCCCCCATCATGAACAGCGCGCCATGCGCGAAGTTGATGACGTTGAGCAGCCCGAAGATCACCGCCAGCCCCAGGCTCAGGATCGCGTAGAACGACCCGTTGACCAGCCCCAGAAGGAGCTGGCTCAACAGGGCAGGCATAGAGATGTTCATCGTTTCGACGAGGTTCAGAAAAATAGCAATGACTTCACGTGGGGGCCGCCGCGCACGGCCGCCCGAAGCGGCCGGACCGCCCCCCGGTCAGGGGGTTGGCGCAGCGACACGCAGTGCGCGAAGACTGGGGGGCGAGCAACATTTACTTCCAGAGGGCGCAGGTGCTTTCTTCCTTGGTCGTGTAGACCTGGTCGCCCGGCACCTTCTTGACGATCTTCAGCAGGTCCCAGGGGCCCTTGGACTCCGAAGGCTTCTTGACCTCGGCCAGCAGCATGTCGTGCACCATGCGGCCGTCGGGGCGAATCACGCCCTTGGCGTAGAAGTCGTTGATCGGCGTCTTCTTGAGGTGCGCCATCACCTTGTCGGCGTCGGTGCTCTTCACGGCTTCGACGGCCTTGAGGTAGGCCATGGTGGCCGAGTAGTCGGCGGCCTGGATGTCGGTCGGCTTGTTCTTGGTCTTGGCTTCGTAGCGGGCGGCCCACTTGCGCGACTCGTCGTCGGCGTCCCAGTACCAGCTGGTCGTGTGCAGCAGGCCCTGCGTGGCCGGCAGACCCAGGCTCTTCACGTCGGTGAGGAACACCAGCAGGCCCGCGACCTTCATCGACTTGTCGATGCCGAATTCCTTCGATGCCTTCATCGAGTTGATGAAGTCGCCGCCGGCATTGGCCAGGCCGAGCACCTGGGCCTTGGAGTTCTGCGCCTGCAGCAGGAAGGACGAGAAGTCCGACGCGTTGAGCGGCGCACGCACCGTGCCCACCACCGAGCCGCCCTTGGCCTTGACGACCTTGGCGGTGTCGGCCTCGAGTGCGTGGCCGAAGGCGTAGTCGGCCGTCAGGAAGAACCAGCTCTTGCCGCCCGTGTCGACCACGGCGCCGCCGGTGCTCTTGGCCAGCGCGACGGTGTCGTAGGCGTAGTGCACGGTGTAGGGGCTGCACTGCGCGTTGGTGAGTGCCGAGGTGGCCGCGCCGTTGGTGAAGAACACACGCTTCTTTTCTTGCGCGACCTTGGCGGTGGCCAGCGCCACGCCCGAATTGGTGCCCGCGAAAATCATCGTGGCGCCGGCGGTGTCGATCCACTCGCGGGCCTTGGAGGCGGCGATATCGGGCTTGTTCTGGTGGTCGACGCTCAGCACTTCCACCGGCTGGCCGAGCACCTTGCCACCCATGTCGTCGATGGCCATCTGGATGGCGGTTGCGCCGCCCTTGCCTTCCAGGTCGGCATACAGGCCCGAGAGGTCGCTGATGTAGCCGATGACGACCTTCTCTTGCGCCTGCACGGCATGGCTCGCAAGACCCGCGGCTCCGAGCATGAGAGCAATGATTTTGAGCTTGGTTTGCATGGTGTCTCCTGGATGATTTGAGAGAGTCAACGGAAAACGATTGGCTAGTGCTCGGCTACACGCCCAGCAGCTCGCTGAGCACGGGCATCTTGGCGTCGAGCTCCTTGGCGCCGAAGGCCTCGACCATGCGGCCGTGCTCCATTACGTAGAAGCGGTCGGCCAGCGGCGCGGCAAAACGGAAGTTCTGCTCCACCATCACGATGGTGTAGCCCTTGCCGCGCAGGGTGTGGATCATTCGCGCAAGGGCCTGCACGATCACCGGCGCCAGGCCTTCGGAAATTTCGTCGAGCAGCAGCAGCTTGGCGCCGGTGCGCAGGATGCGCGCCACCGCCAGCATCTGCTGCTCGCCGCCCGACAGCCGCGTGCCCGGGCTGTTGCGGCGCTCGGCCAGGTTGGGAAACATCTCGTAGATTTCGGCCACCGACATGCCCTGCCCCGCGCCTTTGAGCGCTGGCGGCAGCAGCAGGTTTTCTTCGGCCGAGAGACTCGCGAAGATGCCGCGCTCTTCGGGGCAATAGCCGATGCCCAGGTGCGCAATGCGGTGCGTGGCCATGCCGATGGTCTGCACGCCGTTGACTTCGATGCTGCCCTTGCGCGAGCCGGTCAGGCCCATGATGGCGCGCAGCGTGCTGGTGCGCCCTGCGCCGTTGCGCCCGAGCAGCGTGACCACCTCGCCGGGCTGCACCACCATGTTGACGCCGTGCAGCACGTGCGATTCGCCGTACCAGGCGTGGAGGTCCTTGATTTCAAGCGCGGCGGTCATGTCAATGAGCCCCTTGCAGCTGTCCTTCGGTGGTGCCCATGTAGGCCTCCATCACCTGCGGATTCTTCGAGACTTCAGCGTACGGGCCTTCGGCCAGAACCGCGCCGCGCTGAAGCACGGTGATGGTGTCTGCAATGGTGGAGACCACGCTCATGTTGTGCTCGACCATGAGGATGGTGCGGCCGGCCGACACGCGCTTGATGAGTTCGGCCACGCGGTGCACGTCTTCATGGCCCATGCCCTGCGTGGGTTCGTCGAGCAGCATCAGCTCAGGGTCCATGGCCAGCGTGGTGGCAATTTCGAGCGCGCGCTTGTGGCCGTAAGGCAGGTTCACGGTCAGCTCGTCCGCCTGGTCCGCGAGGCCGACTTCGGCCAGCAGTTCGCGGGCGCGCGCGTCGAGCGGCGTGAGCGTCTTTTCGCTCTTCCAGAAATGGTACGAAGTGCCGAGCGCGCGCTGCAGGCCGAGGCGCACGTTCTCCAGCAGCGTGAGGTGCGGAAACACCGCCGAGATCTGGAACGAGCGGATGATGCCGCGCCGGGCAATTTGCGCGGGCTGCTCGCCCGTGATGTCTTGCCCGTTGAAAAGAATCGTGCCGCTGGTCGGCTCGAGAAACTTGGTGAGCAGGTTGAAGCAGGTGGTCTTGCCGGCCCCGTTGGGACCAATGAGCGCATGAATGGAGCCGCGCACCACCGACAGGTTGACCTTGCTGACCGCGGTGAACCCTTTGAATTCCTTGGTGAGCTCGCGTGTTTCGAGGATGACGTCGCTCATCTCGCGAAGTCGCCCGGGTTCAGGAAAGATATGTCGGTCATGCGGTCCATCTCATGCGCCACTACCGAGCGCGGCCTGATTGTTGGTGGGCGCCTCGCACTTGCATACTGGGGCAAATGCCTATGCTGCAGTGCAACCTGCCCGCGCCGGCGGTTCCGGCATCGGGCGACTGTCGTCACAATGACAATGACCTATCGGTTCGAACCCTTACTCGTGTACCTTCCGTGCCTTCCATGCAGAACTTCCGCTCACCCGACTTTCTTGCTGACCACATCCTGAACACGCTGGCGTTCTATGCGCCGGTCAGCCGCGATCCCTCAGGCGGCTTCTTTCATTTCTTCAAGGACGACGGCGCGGTGTACGACCGGCGCACGCGGCACCTGGTAAGCAGCACGCGCTTCGTCTTCAACCACGCCATGGCGTACCGGCGCTTCGGCAAGGCGCAGGATCTGGAGGCCGCACGCCACGGCCTTGCGTTCGTGCAGCATGCGCATGCACAGCCGGGAGGCGGCTATGCATGGCAGATCGACTGGCACGATGCGCGCGCAACCGTGCAAGACAGCACGCTCCACTGCTACGGCCTGGCCTTTGTGCTGCTTGCACACGCGCACGCGCTGATGGCGGGCATCGGCGAAGCACGCGCGGGGCTCGAGCAAACCTGGCAGCTGATGGAACAGCGTTTCTGGGAGCCGCACCATGCGCTGTATGCCGACGAGGCCACTCCTGATTGGCAGGTGGGGCCCTATCGGGGCCAGAACGCCAACATGCACGCCTGCGAGGCGATGCTTGCCGCATACGACGCCACGCAGGACGCGCGCTATCTCGATCGCGCGCTGGCGCTTGCGGAATCGGTGACGGGCAAGCTTGCCGCGCTGGCCGGCGGGCTCGTGTGGGAGCACTACCGCGAAGACTGGTCGATCGACTGGGACTACAACCGCGGCGACAAGACCAACATCTTCAGGCCCTGGGGTTTTCAGACCGGCCATCTCACCGAGTGGACCAAGCTGCTGCTGCAGCTCGAGCGAGCGCTTGTTGCCGCGGGCCGTGAAGCGGACTGGATCGTGCCTCGCGCAAAGCATTTCTTCGACACCGCCATGCTGCGCGGCTGGGACGCGGCGCATGGCGGCCTCGTCTACGGGTTCGGCCCCGACAGCGAGGTGTGCGACGGCGACAAGTACTTCTGGGTGCAGGCCGAAAGCTTCGCCGCCGCGGCGCTGCTGGCCGTGCGCACCGGCGACGAGGGCTACTGGAGCTGGTACGACCGCATCTGGGCCTACAGCTGGGAGCACTTTGTCGACCACCGGCACGGTGCGTGGTACCGCATTCTCACGCCGGACAACCGCAAGATCAGCGACGAGAAGAGCCCCGCCGGCAAGACCGACTATCACACCATGGGCGCGTGCTACGACGTGCTGCGCGCGCTGGGTACGTGACCAGCGCGCCCCTTCGCGACTTTGCCTGAAGGCCTAGTGCGCGCCTGCCGCGGCATCGCCGCCCGCACCGCCCTTTTGCGGCCGTGCCAGCCACACCAGCGGGATCAGCAGCAGAAACAAAATGGCCGACGCATAGAAGATGTCGTTCGCAGCCAGCATGAACGACTGCTGGTCGACCAGCCGGTTGATCTGGCCCAGCACCTGTTCGCTGTTCAAGCCGCTGCTTGCCAAGCCGTTCATCGCGCTGGTCGCAGCGCCATTGCCCAGGTTCACCGATTCGGCCAGTTGCGAGTGATGCAGCGCCGCGCGGTTCTCCCACAGCGTGGTGGTGATCGAAGTGCCCATGGCGCCCGCGGTAATGCGCAGGAAGTTCGACAACCCCGATGCCGCCGGAATGCGGTCGGGCGTAAGGCCCGAGAGCGTGATGGTCACCAGCGGAATGAAGAAGAACGCCATCGCAATGCCCTGGATGATGGTCGGGATGATGATCGTCACGAAGTCGGCCTGCGTGTTGAAGTTCGACCGCATCCACAGCACCAGCGCAAACACCAGGAACGAGAAGGTCGCGTAGCGGCGCGGATCGATCTTGGACACCGTGAGCCCCACCACCGGCGAGAAGAAGATGGCCAATAGCCCCACGGGCGCCATGATCATGCCGGCCTGCGTGGCGGTGTAGCCCATCCACTGCTGAAGCCATAGCGGCAGCAGCACCACATTGCCGAAGAACAGCCCGTAGGCCACCGCGGTGGCTACCGCACCCGACCAGAAGTTGCGCCGCTTGAACAGCGAAAGGTCGACCACCGGGTGCTTGTCGGTCAGCTCCCAGATCAGGAAGAACGCGAAGCCGACCACGGCCACGACGGCCATCGTGATGATCTCTGGCGAATGGAACCAGTCGAGCTCCTTGCCCTTGTCGAGCATGAGCTGCATCGCGCCGACCCACAGCACCAGCAGCGCGAGGCCGATGGCGTCGATGGGTACCTTGCGCGTGGTGCTTTCACGGTCGCGGTAAAGCGCCCACGTGATGGCCGCCGCAACAATGCCCACGGGAATGTTGATGTAGAAGATCCACGGCCATGAGATGTTGTCGGTGATCCAGCCGCCAAGGAGCGGCCCCATCACAGGCGCCACCAGCGTGGTCATCGACCACATGGCCATGGCCAGGCCGGCCTTGGCGCGCGGATAGCTCGACAGCAGCAGCGTCTGCGACAGCGGGATCATCGGGCCCGCGACGAAACCCTGCAGCGCGCGGAACGCGATCAGCATGGTCATGTTGGGCGCCAACCCGCAGAGCAGCGAGCTGATCATGAAGAGGATCACGCTCGCCATGAACAGGCGCACCTGACCGAAGCGCTGGGTCATGAAACCCGTGAGCGGCACCGCAATGGCGTTGGCCACAGCGAAGCTTGTGATGACCCAGGTGCCCTGGGTGGTGCTCACCCCCAGGTCGCCCGAGATGGCCGGCAGCGACACGTTCGCGATCGACGAATCGAGCACGTTCATGAACGTTGCCGCAGAGAGCGCGATGGTCCCCCACACGCGGGCGGAGCCCTCGAGCGGCGGCGGCGCTACGTAAGCGGGAGCGGCAGCAGTGGCCATTGGCTTTGCCTTGAAGACCGGCGCCGATCAGCCGGGGTGCGACTGCGATGCCGTGTGGCCCGCGTTGCCTGCGGTTGCGGAGGTTGCTGTGGAACGGCCCGCGGGCTGCGCGGCGGCGGCGGGAGCGCTGCGGCCGAGGTTGGCGGCCACGATGCGATCGACCTCTGCATTGGCACCGTCGTCGAGCTTGCTGTAGACCTGCGTCTGCGAAATGGCCGTGGCGCGCGGTGCATCGGCCAGCATCTTGCCGCCCTTCTGCGTGATGTCGATCTCCGCGTCCATCGAAAGGCCGATGCGCAGCGGGTTGGCCTTGAGCTGCTCGGGGTCGAGCGCAATGCGCACGGGCACGCGCTGCACCACCTTGATCCAGTTGCCGGTGGCGTTTTGCGCCGGCAGCAGCGCGAACGCACTGCCAGTGCCTACGCCCAGGCCCGCGACCTTGCCGGTGTACTCGACCTTCTTGCCGTACACGTCGGCGGTGAGCTTCACGGGCTGGTCGATGCGGATGTTGCGCAGCTGCACTTCCTTGAAGTTGGCGTCGACCCACAGCTGGTTGAGCGGCACGATCGACATCATCGGCGTGCCGGCCGCCACGCGTTGGCCGAGCTGCACCGTGCGCTTGGCAACGTAGCCGTCCACGGGCGCGGGCATGGCCACGCGCTGCGTGGCGAGGTAGGCCTCGCGCACCTTGGCGGCGGCGGCCTGCACGCTCGGGTGTTGGGCCACGCTGGTGCCTTCGGTCAGCGACTGGTTGCTGGCCAGCGCTTCGCGCGCGGCCACCACGCCGGCCTGCGCCGCCGCGAGTTGGCTCTTGGCGTTGTCGAGCGCGGTTTCGGCGTGGTTGAGTTCTTCCTTCGAGACCGCGCCGTTGCCCGACAGCGCCCGGCGGCGCTGCAGGTCGTCCTGCGCCTTGGCGATGTCGCTCTGCGCCTTGACGATGTCGGCCTGGCGCAAGCTGACCTGCGCCGCGAGCGAGCCGTTGTTGGCGTACAGCGTGCGCACCTGGCGCACCGCTTGCGCGAGCGCAGCCTCGGCCTGCTCGAGCGCCACCTTCGCATCGGCGGGGTCCAGCTGCACCAGCGGCTGGCCGGCCTTCACGAAGTCGGTGTCGTCGGCGTTGATGGCCATGACGGTGCCGCCGATCTGCGGCGTGATCTGGATCACGTTGCCCTGCACGTAGGCGTTGTCGGTGTTCTCGTAGTGGCTGGCAACCAGCCATTCGTAGAGGCCCCAGCCGCCGCCGGCGACGATGACCACCGCGGCAAGCGCGGTGAGTGCGCGGCGGCGCTTGCCGTTGCCGGCGGGGGCTTCAGGCGTTGCGGATGCTGCAGTGGCAGCGGGCGTCGGAGTGTTGTTATCGCTCATGATGAAGTTCTTTCCGAAGACGAGAAAAGTCGGTTCAGTTCAGCGCGGCGGATGAAGCCGGCGCATTGGCCGTGGTCGTGGCTGGTGCTTGCCAGCCGCCGCCGAGGGCGCGCGCCAGGCCCACCTGCGTGTCGAGGGCGCGGGCGGCAAGGTCGACGGCCAGGCGGCGTTGTGCGAGCACGGCGGTTTCCGCGGTCAGCACGTTGAGGTAGTTGCCAAGGCCCGCGCGATAGCGCTGCACGGCAATGTCGTAGGCACCTTCGGCCGCGGTCTGCGCGTCGCGTTGTTCGGCCTGCTGGCGCGCGATCGACTGTGCGCTCGACACCTGGTCGGCCGCGTCGCGCACCGCATCGATCACGGCGGCGTTGTAGCTCTCGATGGCCGCGTCGAGATCGGCCGCCTTGCCGCGCAGGTTGGCACGCAACTGGCCGCCTTCGAAGATCGGCAAGTGGATGGCGGGACCCACGCCCCACTGCTCGCTGCCCGACTTGAGCAGCTTGCCGAAACCCAGGCTCTGGAAGCCCACGAAGGCCGTGAGGTTCACGTTGGGATAGAACTGCGTCTTTGCATTGGCCACGTCGCTCGTGGCAGCCTCGACGCGCCAGCGCGCCGCCGCGATGTCGGCGCGGCGGCCGAGCAGGTCGGCCGGAATGTTGGCTTGCAGCGCGATGGGCTTGACGGCCTCGAGCATCGGCGGCTTGAGCGACGCGGACACGCTGGGCTGGCCCACGAGTGCATCGAGCGCGTGCTGCTGCAGCGCAATCTGCTCCTTGAGCGCTTCGATCTGCTGGCGTGCCTCGGGCAAGCCGCCTTCGCTCTGGCGCAGCTCAAGCCGGGTGTCGAGGCCGGCGGACACGCGGTCGCGCACGAGCTTGAGCGTTTCATCGCGCTGGGCCAGCGTGCGCTGGGCCACGCCGAGCTGCTCGTTCAACCGGGCCCATTGAAAGTAGCTGCGCGCCACGTTGCTGGCCAGCAGCACGCGGGCTGCGTCGGCATCGGCCGCGGCTGCATTGGCGGCGCCGATGGCGGCATCGAGCGCAGTGCGGTTCTTGCCGAAGAAGTCGAGCTCCCAGCTCGCGCCGAGCTGCAGCAGGCCGATGTTCTGGGTCGAGCCCCCGAGCGGTGCGGGATAGATGTAGTTGCTGTTGAACTTCTGGCGGTTCAGGTCGAGCTCACCGTTCACCTTGGGCTTCAGAGCCGACTCGGCAATGTCCGCGGAGGCCTGCGCGCGCGCAAGGCGTGCACGTGCCACCTGGAGGTTGGGATTGCCGGCCACCGCCTGGTCGACCAGCGTGTTGAGTTGCGCGTCGCCGAATGCCCGCCACCATTGGCTGTCGACACTGGGCACAACCGCGGCGCTGGTGTCCGGGGCAATGCCGAGCGACGACGTGTCGCGCAGCCTGGCGTGCGAACCGATGCCGGCCATGTCGGCACAGCCGGCCAGTGCGACCACCAGCAGTGCGGCGGCCATGACGGGGGTGCGCCGCACGGTGCGGGCAGCAAAAGAATCAGTCATTTTTTTCTCCACGGGCTGCAAGGGCCTGCGCGTTGTCGAGAATGCGGCGCAGATAGCCCTTGAGCTGCTCCCATTCCTCTTTGGTGAAACCCGCCAGGTGTTCGTTCTGCACGCGGCTGAGCACGTACGGCACTTCCTTGGCGGCGGCGCGGCCTTCTTCGGTGAGTTCGATGTTCACCACGCGCCGGTCTTCGAGCGACCGCACGCGGCGGCACAAACCCTTGGCCTCGAGCCGGTCGAGCAGGCGCGTCATGGCGCCGGTGTCGAGCTCGCAGGCGCGGGCAAGTTCGGCCACCGTGGTCGCGGCACCGATGTGCAGCTTGTACAGCGGCAGCCATTGCGGAAAAGTCGGGCTGCCGGGCTCGCACATGCGGGTTTCGACCGCCTGCGCCACCGCACTCAGGATGCGGCGCATGAGGTAGCCGATGCTCTCTTCGGCCTGGTAGGTCTCGGCGCGATAGAAGTCGGCCGGCCGGCGCTCGGCGCCGCCAGAAGCCGGCGGGACTTGCGGGGTGTCTGTATCGCTCATGCCCTGAATATTAGTTGCCTCGGCAATTATTGTCAAGGCTGCCTTTGTGAGGGCAAGGGTCGGTAGAATCCGCGCCATGGCTTCTTCCCCCCTGTCCTCACCGGCCAAGGGCTCGCCCCGATCGCTGTCGGGCCTGAGCCCTTTTCTTCGGCCCTACCGCGTGCAGATCGTCCTGGCGGGCATTTTTCTGGTGATGGCTGCCGTCACGACGCTGGTGTTTCCGCTGGCGCTCAGAAGCCTGATCGACGGCGGGCTGATCAGCTCCGACAAGGGTGCGCAGACCATGGCGCTGCGCGAACATTTCGGCGCCCTCTTCGCCGTGGCCGTGGCGCTGGGCCTGTTCTCGGCGGCACGCTTCTATACGGTGAGCTGGCTCGGCGAGCGCGTGACGGCCGATTTGCGCAACGCGGTGTACGGCCACGTGCTGCGCCAGAGCCCGGCATTTTTCGAGACGACGCAGACCGGCGAAGTGCTGTCGCGCCTGACGGCCGACACCACACTGGTACAGACGGTGGTGGGCTCGTCGCTGAGCATGGGACTGCGCAACGCCGTGATGGGCGTGGGCGCGCTGGCGGTGCTGATCTGGACCAACCCTTATGTGATGGTGCAGGTGCTGGGCATTTTGGTTTTGGTGGTGCTGCCGAGCATGTGGTTCGGCCGGCGGGTGCGCAAGCTCTCGCGCGCCAGCCAGGACCGCGTGGCCGATTCGAGCGCCATTGCGGCGGAGGTGCTCAATGCGATTCCGGTGGTGCAAAGCTACACCGCCGAAGCGCGCGAGGCCGGCCGCTTCAATGCGTCGACCGAGAACGCCTTCAGAACCGCCGTGCGGCGCACCAAGGCACGCTCGGTGCTGGTGGCATTCATCATCATCGCCACGTCGGCGGCGCTGCTCTGGGGCCTGTACCAGGGTACGCAAGCCGTGCTGCGCGGCGACATCACGGCCGGCCATCTCGGCCAGACGGTCGTCTACGTCGCCATTCTTGCAAGCGCGACGGCCGTGCTCGGCGAGGTCTACGGCGACCTGCTGCGGGCAGCGGGCGCGACCGAGCGCCTGATGGAACTGCTGCACGCGCCGGCGGCCATCGTTTCGCCGGCCAACCCGGCGGCTGCGCCTGTGCCGGTCGCGGGTAGCGCAGTCAAGTTCGAGGCGGTCACTTTCCACTACCCCTCCAGGCCCGGCACTCCGGCCCTGAAAGATTTCAGCCTGGACATTGCTCCCGGCGAAACGGTGGCGCTGGTGGGTTCGAGCGGCGCGGGCAAGAGCACGGTGTTCCAGCTGCTGCTGCGCTACTACGATCCGCAGTCGGGCCGGCTGCTGCTCGACGGAGCGCCGCTCGCTTCATTGGCCTTGCCGGACCTGCGCACACGCATTGGCCTGGTGCCGCAAGACGCGGTGATCTTCTCGGCCAGTGCGTTCGAGAACATTCGCTATGGCCGCCCGGAAGCGACGGCTGACGAGGTGCATGCGGCTGCGCGCGCAGCTTTTGCGCACGACTTTCTGCAGGCGCTGCCTGAGGGCTACGACACCTTCCTGGGCGAACGCGGGGTGCGCCTGTCGGGCGGACAGCGACAGCGCATCGCGATTGCGCGCGCCATTCTCAAGAACCCACCGCTGCTGCTGCTCGACGAAGCCACGAGTGCGCTCGATGCGGAGAGCGAGCGCATGGTACAGGCCGCACTCGAATCGGCCATGGAAGGCCGCACCACGCTTGTCATTGCGCACAGGCTCGCCACGGTGCAAAAGGCCGATCGCATCATCGTTCTCGATCATGGCGGCATCGTGGAACAAGGGACGCATGCCACGCTGGTGGCGCAAGGCGGGGTGTATGCCCGCCTGGCTGCGCTTCAGTTCACTGCTTGACCTGGTGTCGCTGCGGCAAGTCCGCAGCAGAGACGCGGCAGAAACGCGGCCTATTGCAGCGTTTCCTTGAGCGCCGCGGGAATCGGCAGCGGCATGACGGGAATGCCCTCGTCGAGCAGCGCTTCGGTCTGCTCGCGCGTTGCCTGGCCGCGGATACCCCGCTCTTCGGTTTCGCCGTAGTGCATCTTGCGCGCCTCGTCGGCGAAGCGGTCGCCGACGTCCTCGGTCTTTGCGAGAACCTCGCGGACGGCGCGCATCCAGCGCGCTTCGGGAGACGATTCGGCGGGCACCTGGGCTGACGGTGCTGCTGGTGCCGGCGATGCGGCGGTCTCTGCGGGCGCCTTGGCATTGCCCAGGTTGAGGCGCGGTGCGCTCAACAGCTTGACGATGCGCGTGTCGGCGCAGACCGGACATTCGACCAGGCCATCGGCAAGTTGACTTTCAAAAGCTTCGTTGGACGCAAACCAGCCTTCGAAGCCGTGGCCGTGCGAGCAGCGGAGATCGAGAACCTTCATGCGCGGATTATCCCGCGCCGCCTTGCGAAGCGGTACCCTGCCAATCGAGTGCCCATGCGCCCGAAAGGACGTTCTGCAGCCAGAGCGTGCAAGTGAGCGACTTGGCGTCGGTGATCTTGCCTTCGCGGCACCAGTCGGCCACTTCTTGCGGCGTGGCCGTGAACACGTCGAGGAATTCGCCGTGGTCGAGCTGGCGCGTGCCGAGCGAAAGGCCGCGCGCAAAGTAGATGTGGATGATTTCGGTGGAATACGCCACCGCCAGGTGCATGGCGCCGGCATAGGCCCATTCACGAGCGGTGTAGCCGGTTTCCTCGAGCAGTTCGCGCTGGCCGCAAACGAGCGGATCTTCGCCCGCGTCGAGCTTGCCGGCCGGAAACTCGACCATCACGTGCCCGACCGGATAGCGGTATTGCCGCTCCAGCACCACACGGCCGTCGTCCAGAAGAGGAACCACCACCACCGCGCCCGGATGAATCACGTATTCGCGCGTGGCGGTGTGGCCGTCGGGCAGCCGCACGGTGTCGCGGCAGACCTGGAGGAAATTGCCCTTGAGCAGAACCTCGCTGGCCGTGCGTTCTTCCTTCAGGTGCGAATCGATGGCGGGATCGGTCATGTCAGTGCCTATGTTTCATCAGGTAGCGCCAGGTGAAACCGGGAAAGGCCAGCACGATGAAGAGAGCACCGGTCACGGCGTAGAACTCCCAGCCCTGCGGGGCAATCTGCCCTGCCCGGCTCTCGAACAGCAGGCCGACGCCGCCGGCCACGAAGTACAGCACCACCAGTTCGGCGAGCCGCACCGCGAGCGGCTTGGGTTGCGTGGCCAGCGGCACGAAGCCGAACAACCGCTCATTGAGGAACGGCAAGTTGGCCGCCACCAGCGCCACCAGCAGAACGACCCAGACCGACGCGGTTTGCGACACCGTGGGCAACCGCGATCAGTTGGCCAGCGTGGCCACGATCGCCTTGGCGCACAGCGTCATGAGGCCGCCGGGAACGATGCCCAGCACGAGAATGAGCAAGCCATTGACGGAGAGCACGGCACGCACGTCGCGCGGCGCAGACACGGTGCTGGCGGTTACCGGCGCATCGAAGTACATGACCTTGACCACGCGCAGGTAGTAGAAGGCGCCGATCAGCGACATGATCACCGCGAACACCGCAAGACCGATGTAGATCGCCTGGCCCGACGCGATCAGCGCCTGGAGCACCGCAAGCTTGGCGTAGAACCCGACCAGCGGCGGCAGGCCCGCGAGCGAGAACATCGCAATGGCCATCACGCCGGCATACAGCGGGCTGCGCTGGTTCAGGCCGGCCAGATCGGTAATCTCTTCGCTTTCGAAGCCTTCGCGTGCCAGCAGCAGAATGATGCCGAAGCTCGCCAGCGTGGTCAGCACGTAGGTCACGATGTAGAACATCGACGCGCTGTATGCGAACTGCGCGTTGTAGGTGTTGCCGTTGACCACGCCCGCCACCAGGCCGAGCAGCATGAAGCCCATTTGCGCAATGGTCGAGTAGGCCAGCATGCGCTTGAGGTTGGTCTGCGCAATGGCGGCCAGGTTGCCCACCAGCAGCGAGGCAATAGCCAGCAAGGCCAGCATCTGCTGCCAGTCGATGGCCAGCGGCAGCAGCCCTTCCACCAGCAGGCGGATGATGATGGCGAAGGCGGCCAGCTCGGGCGCCGCGCCGATCAGCAGCGTCACCGCCGTCGGAGCGCCCTGGTACACGTCGGGCACCCACATGTGGAAAGGCGCCGCCCCCACCTTGAATGCCAGGCCCGCCACGATGAACACCAGGCCGAACACCAGCACCTGATGGTTCACCTTGCCGCTGGCGATGATCTTGAACACCTCGTTCACGTCGAGCGAGCCGGTGGCGCCGTAGAGCATCGAAAGGCCGTAGAGCAAAAAGCCGCTGGCCATGGCGCCGAGCACGAAGTACTTCATGGCCGCCTCGCTGGCGACCGCGTTGTCGCGGCGCAGCGCCACCAGGGCGTAGCTGGACAAGGTGAGCAGCTCGAGACCCAGGTAGATCAGGAGGAAGTTGCTGCCCGAGATCATCACGAACATGCCCAGCAGCGCGAACATGCTGATGGTGAACAGTTCGCCGCCGCGCAGCATGTCGCGGTCTGCCGCGTAGGGGCGGCCGTAGACCAGCGTGACCATCAGCGCAACCGTGGCAAAGCACTTGAGCCAGTTGCCCATGGGGTCGCTCACGACCATGCCGCCAAAGCCGTAGATCGTCTTGCCGTCGTTGGCGGCCATGCCGGTCAGCACGGCCACCACGGCCAGCGTGAGCAGCGTCAGGATATAGGTGCGCGTGCGGCGGGGGCTGGTGGTCGACAGGTCGACCAGCGCAATGATGCAGGCCATGACCAGCAGCACGATTTCGGGGTAGATCGCGACCCAGCTGAGTTTGTCAATCATCTCGTTCTCTTCTTCAGCGTGGAATCAGGGCAGTTTGGACGTTGCCACATGGCGCAGGAGCTCCGTCACGGAAACATCCATCACATCGGTGAACGGCTTCGGATAGATGCCCATCCACAGCACGGCAATGGCCAGCAGCGAGAGCATCAGGAACTCGCGGGCGTTGATGTCGGTGAGCTCCTTAACGTGGTCGTTGCCGACCGGGCCGAGGTACACCCGCTTGTACATCCAGAGGGTGTAGGCAGCGCCGAAGATCAACGCCGTTGCGGAACCCAGGCCGATCCAGAAGTTGTACTTGACCGCGCCCAGGATGACCATCCATTCGCCCACGAAACCGGCGGTGCCCGGCAGGCCGCAGTTGGCCATGGCGAACAGCAGCGCGAACGCGGCAAACTTGGGCATGGTGTTCACCACGCCGCCGTAGTCGGCAATCTGGCGCGAATGCACGCGGTCGTAGAGCACGCCGATGCCCAGGAACATGGCGCCCGAGACGAAACCGTGCGCAATCATCTGCACGATGCCGCCGGACACGCCCAGCTCGTTGAAGATGAAGAAGCCGAGCGTCACGAAGCCCATGTGCGCGACCGACGAATAAGCCACGAGCTTCTTCATGTCTTCCTGCACCAGCGCCACCAGGCCGACGTAGATCACCGCGATGAGCGACAGCGCGATCATGAGCCAGGCCCATTCGTGCGAGGCGTCGGGAGCAATCGGCATCGAGAAGCGCAGGAAGCCATAGGCGCCGAGCTTCAGCATGATGGCCGCCAGCACGGCCGAGCCGCCGGTCGGCGCCTCGACGTGCACGTCGGGCAGCCAGGTGTGGACCGGCCACATGGGTACCTTGACGGCAAAGGCGGCGAAGAACGCAAAGAACAGGAAGGTCTGCGCCTTCGAGTCCAGCGGCAGCTTGTGCCAGCTCAGGATGTCGAAGCTGCCGCCCGACTTGTTGTACAGGTAGATCAGCGCCACCAGCATCAGCAGCGAGCCGAGCAAGGTGTAGATGAAGAACTTGAACGCCGCGTAGATCTTGTTCGGACCGCCCCAGATGCCGATGATCAGGTACATCGGGATCAGCGTGGCTTCGAAGAACACGTAGAAAAGCACGCCGTCGAGCGCGGCGAACACGCCGATCATGAAGCCCGAAAGAATCAGGAACGCGCCCATGTACTGGTTGACGCGCTCGGTAATCACTTCCCAGGCCGAGATCACGACCACCACGGTAATGAACGAGGTCAGCAGCACCAGCCAGAGCGACAAGCCATCGACACCGAGGTGATAGTTGACGTTGAAGCGCGCAATCCAGCTCGTCTTCTCGACGAACTGCATTGCGGCAGTGCCGTTCTGGAAGCCCGTGTAAAGCGGCACCGTGACCAGGAAGCTGACGATCGCGCCGACCAGTGCGACCCAGCGCACGCCCCTGGCGTTCTCGTCACGCCCAAACGCCAGCAGCGCGGTACCGAATGCGATCGGCACCCAGATGGCAAGGCTCAACAAACCCATTTTTCTTTTTCTCCAGCGTTCGGGCTCAGCGTTTGAACCAGACGAAGTACGTCATCAGGATGAAGATGCCGAGCAGCATCGCAAAGGCGTAGTGATAGATGTAGCCCGACTGCAGCCACCGCACCACACCGGAGATGCGGCCGACGACCTTCCACGAACCATTGACCACGGCACCGTCGATCAGCGCCTGGTCGCCACCCTTCCACAGGCCGGTGCCAAGGGCACGCGCACCGCGGGCGATGATGTTCTCGTTGATCCAGTCGAGGTAGTACTTGTTGTCGAGCAGGCGATAGACCGGGCCGAAGGCGCGCTTGATCGCAGTCGGCACCGCCGGGAACTGCATGTACATGAGGTACGAAACAACCACGCCTGCCAGAGCCAGCCAGAACGGCGCCGTCTGCAAGCCGTGGATAGCCATGGCCACCGGGCCGTGGAACGCTTCGCCGAGCTCCTTCATGGCATGGTGCTTGGCGGCGTCCACGAAGATTGCGTCCTTGAAGAACTCGCCGAAAAGCATCGGCTGGATCGTCATGAAGCCGATCACCACCGACGGAATGGCCAGCAGCACCAGCGGCAGCCACACCACCACCGGCGACTCGTGCGGCTTGTGGTCGTGATGGCCATGGCCGTGGTCGTCGCCATGCGCGGCATGGTCGTCGTGGTGTGCGTCAGGGTTCTGGTCGTAGCGCTCCTTGCCGTGGAACACCAGGAAGTACATGCGGAACGAGTAGAACGCCGTGACGAACACGCCGGCCAGCACCGCGTAGTAGGCAAACTGCGCGCCCCACAGGTGGCTTTCATGCACCGCCTCGATGATGCTGTCCTTCGAGTAGAAGCCCGAGAAGAACGGCGTGCCTATCAGTGCAAGCGACCCCAGCAGCGAGGTGATCCAGGTGATGGGCATGTACTTGCGCACGCCGCCCATCCAGCGGATGTCCTGGTTGTGGTGCATGCCGATGATCACCGAGCCCGCGCCCAGGAAGAGCAGCGCCTTGAAGAAGGCGTGCGTCATCAGGTGGAACACCGCGACCGAATAGGCCGACGCGCCGAGCGCCACCGTCATGTAGCCGAGCTGCGAGAGCGTCGAGTACGCGACCACGCGCTTGATGTCGTTCTGGATGATGCCCAGGAAACCCATGAACAGCGCCGTGATGGCACCGATCACCAGGATGAACGAGAGCGCCGTGTCGCTGAGTTCGAACAGCGGCGACATGCGAGCCACCATGAAGATGCCCGCCGTCACCATGGTTGCCGCGTGGATCAGCGCGGAGATGGGCGTCGGGCCTTCCATCGAGTCGGGCAGCCATACGTGCAGCGGGAACTGCGCGCTCTTGCCCATGGCGCCGATGAACAGGCAGATGCAGATCACGGTCACCAGCATCCATTCGGTGCCGGGGAAGGTGATGCCGGCCAGCGTGCTGGCCTTGGCAAAGGCTTCGCCGTAGTTCAGCGTGCCGGCATAGGCTGCGATGAGGCCGATGCCCAGGATGAAGCCGAAGTCGCCCACGCGGTTGACCAGGAACGCCTTCATGTTCGCGAAGATGGCCGTGGGCTTGTTGAACCAGAAGCCGATCAGCAGGTACGACACCAGGCCCACCGCTTCCCAGCCGAAGAACAGCTGGAGCATGTTGTTGCTCATGACGAGCATCAGCATCGAGAAGGTGAAGAGCGAGATGTACGCGAAGAAGCGGTTGTAGCCTTCGTCTTCTTCCATGTAGCCGATGGTGTAGATGTGCACCATCAGCGAGACGAAGGTCACCACGCACATCATCATGGCCGTGAGGCCGTCGACCAGGAAGCCGACTTCCATCTTCAGGCCGCCGACCACCATCCATTCGTAGATGGTCGCGTTGAAGCGAGCGCCATCGACGACGACCGACTTCAGCGTCATGGCCGAGATGATGAAGGCGACAAGCACGCCGAGAATGGTCAGCGAATGCGTGACTTTGCGGCCGATGTGGTTGCCGCCGAACTTGGTGCCGAACAGGCCGGCAACGGCGGCGCCGACCAGGGGTGCCAGCGGCACCGCCAGCAGGGTGGATGCGGAAAGGGTTGCGCTCATACTGCTTTCAACCCTTGAGCGAGTTGAGTTCGTCTACGTTGATGTTGGATTTGTTGCGGAACAACAAGACCAGCAGCGCGAGACCGATTGCCGACTCGGCCGCAGCCACCGTCAGGATGAAGAACACGAAGATCTGGCCGTGCATGTCGCCCAGGTAGTACGAGAACGCCACGAAGTTCATGTTCACCGCGAGCAGCATCAGCTCGATCGCCATCAGCAGCACGATCAGGTTCTTGCGGTTCAGGAAGATGCCGATCACCGAAAGCGCAAAGAGCATTGCGCCAAGCGAAAGAAAGTGTCCGAGCGTGAGCGTCATGCCTTGTTTTCCTTTGCCGCCGCTGCTGCGCCTGCATCGGCGGGTGCTTCGACCACCGGCTCGGCGGCGCGCGTGACCGGCATCTGCACGATGCGCACGCGGTCGCGCGCCTTCACGCGCACCTGGTCGGACGGGTTGACGTACTTGCTGTCCTTGCGGGTACGCAGCGTGAGTGCGATGGCGGCCACGATGGCCACGAGCAAAATGACAGCCGCAATTTCGAGCGGGTACAGGTACTCGGAGTACAGGAGCTTGCCGAGCTCGAGCGTGTTCGAGCTGTTGGCCGCAACGGCAGCCCCGGCGCGCGGCGGCTCGGCCAGGCGGAAGCCGCCCATCAGCACCGCAGCCATTTCAAGCGCAATGAGCGCCCCCACGCCCGCGGCCAGCGGAAAGTGCTTCCAGAAGCCCTGCCGCAGACCGTCCACGTTGATGTCCAGCATCATCACGACAAACAGGAACAGCACCATCACCGCGCCCACGTAGACGAGCACAAGCGAAATCGCCAGGAACTCGGCGCGCAGCAGCAGCCAGATGGCGGACGCCTGGAAGAAGGCGAGCACCAGGTACAGCGCCGCGTATACGGGATTGCGGGCGGTGATGACGCGGAAGGCCGCGAACAGCAGCACCGCGGCAAACAGATAGAACAGACCGGTCTTGACGTCCATTGGAATTCGAATTGGTACGGGGTTCGGGCTGGCCGGGATCAGCGGTACTTGGCGTCGGCCGCCTTGTTCGCTGCAATTTCTTTTTCGTAGCGGTCGCCCACGGCCAGGAGCATGTCCTTGGTGAAGTACAGGTCGCCGCGCTTTTCGCCGTGGTATTCGAAGATGTGGGTCTCGACGATCGAATCGACCGGGCAGCTTTCTTCGCAGAAGCCGCAGAAGATGCACTTGGTCAGGTCGATGTCGTAGCGCGTGGTGCGGCGCGAGCCGTCGTCGCGCACATCGGATTCGATGGTGATGGCGAGTGCGGGGCACACGGCCTCGCAGAGCTTGCAGGCAATGCAGCGCTCTTCGCCGTTTTCATAGCGGCGCAGCGCATGCAGGCCGCGAAAACGCGGCGACAGCGGCGTCTTCTCTTCCGGGAACTGCACCGTGATCTTGCGGGCGAAAGCGTACTTGCCGGTGATGGCCAGGCCCTTGAACAGTTCGAACAGCATGAAGCTGCCCAGGAAGTCCTTGAGCGAGAACGGAGCGGACGTTGTTGCGGTATGCGCAGCAGACATGATGTTGGCGCTTCCAGTTATTTCCAGATATTGAACGGGGTCTGCATCCAGGCGCCGACCACGACCAGCCACACGAGCGTGACCGGAATGAAGATCTTCCAGCCCAGACGCATGATCTGGTCATAGCGGAAGCGCGGGAACGTCGAGCGAACCCACAGGAACATGGTGACCACGCAGAAGGTCTTGGCACCGAGCCAGATCCAGCCGGGAATGAAGCTCAGGAACTCGAACGGCGGCAGCCATCCACCGAGGAACAGCACCACGCACAGGATCGAGACCAGCCACATGTTGGCGTACTCGGCCAGGAAGAACATGGCAAAGCTCATGCCCGAGTACTCGATCATGTGGCCCGCGACGATTTCAGATTCGCCTTCGACCACGTCGAAGGGGTGGCGGTTGGTTTCAGCCAGGCCCGAGATGAAGTAGACGACGAAGATCGGCAACAGCGGCAGCCAGTTCCACGAGAGGAAGTTGAGGCCCATGTCAAAGAACATGCCCTTGCCCTGCACATTCACGATTTCGCTCATGTTCAGGCTGCCCGAAACCATCAGCACCACGACGAAGCAGAAGCCCATCGCGATTTCGTAGCTCACCATTTGCGCCGAGGCGCGCAGCGCGCCCAGGAAGGCGTACTTCGAGTTCGATGCCCAGCCCGCGATGATCACGCCGTAGACCTCGAGCGAGGTGATGGCCATCACGAAGAGCAGGCCGGCATTGATGTTGGCCAGCGCCATTTCAGGGCCGAACGGAATCACGGCCCATGCGACGAGCGCCGGCATGATGGTCATGATCGGGCCCAGTAGGAACAGGCCCTTGTTGGCGACCGTCGGAAGAATGATTTCCTTGGTCATCAGCTTGAGCGCGTCCGCAATGGGCTGCAGCAGGCCCAGCGGTCCGATGCGGTTCGGGCCCACGCGGATCTGCGTGAATCCGATGGCCTTGCGTTCCCACAGCGTGAGGTAGGCCACGGCGCCCATCAGCGGAAGCACGACCACGATGATCTTGATCAATGTCCAGATCACAGGCCAACCCGCCGAGGTCCACCAGCCGGCGTTGATAAGCCCCTGGCCGAAAGCATGCACTGCGTCGATCATGCCAATGCCTCCTCGGCACGGGCCGGTGCGGCCGTCATTGCGTTGCGCGCGTCGGCGGTGAGTTGCAGCGACGGTGCGCGGCGCACGATGGAGTCGAGCTGATAGATGCTCGCCACCACGGGTGCGGGAACCGCGCCGCTGGCAGCCACTGCCTTGGCGGCGGTGGCGTTGCCGAGCGCATCCGCGGGCACGGCGCCGTTGTCGCCAATGGTGCGGAGCACTTCAGCGGTCGATTCGAAAGCAAAGCCGGGCAGGCCGAGCAGGTTGGCCAGCACGCGCAGCACCTTCCAGGCCGGGCGCGTCTCGCCTTGCGGCTTGACGACGGCATGGAAGCTTTGCACACGGCCTTCGGCATTGACGAAGGTACCGGGCGTTTCGGTGAACGGCGCGATGGGCAGCAGCACATCGCTGAACTCGAGGTTGGCCTTGAAGGGGCTCAACGTGACGACCATCTGCGCATTGCCGATGACATCGGCGGCTGCGGCACCCGCGGCGGAGTCGAACACCGGTTCGGTGTTGAGCAGCACCACGGCCTTGAGGCCGGAACCGGCTGCCAGCATGCGGCCGGCATCGAGGCCGCCGTTCTTGGGGAATGCGCCGACGAGTTGCGCGCCCACGGTATTGGCGGCTTCGGTCAGGTAGCCGACGGTGGCGCCAGTTTGCGCGCCGATCCAGTTTGCAAGCGCCAGCAGGCTGCTGGCTTGCGCATGGTGGGCGGCGGCGTTGCCGAGCAGGATGGCCTTGCGCTCGCCGCTCAGCAGCGAAGCCGCAATGGCTTGCGCCGCGGCGTCGGGTGCGTTTGCCGGTGCGAGCGGCGCGGCCTGGCCAGTGGTCTGGCCCACGGCGGCGGCAATGCCGGCGAGCACTTCGACCCACTGGCCGGCATCGACGATCGACGCCTGCGCCACGCTCATGGCCCACGCTTCGCGGTCGGCCATGAGGTTGGACGAGGTCAGCACCGACAGCGCGGCGCCCTTGCGCACGGCCTGGCGGATGCGCTGCGCGAACAGCGGATGGTCCTTGCGCAGGTTCGAGCCGATCACGAATGCGCGCTGCAGCTGCGTAAGCGATGCAATCGAGGTGCCGAGCCAGCGCACGCCTTCGAACGCCGTGAATTCGGCATTGCGCAGGCGGTAGTCGATGTTGTCGCTGCCGAGCTCACGCGTGAGCATGGCGGCAAGCTGCAGCTCTTCGAGCGTGCTGTGCGGGCTGACCAGCGTGCCGATGCTCTGCACGCCGTGGTCGGCCTTGATCTGCTTGAGGCCGTTGGCCACGTATTCAAGCGCGGTCTGCCAGTCGACCTGCTGCCATTGGCCGCCCTGCTTGAGCATGGGCTGCGTGAGGCGTTCGGGGCCGTTGAGCCCTTCGTACGAAAAGCGGTCGCGGTCGGCAATCCAGCATTCGTTGACGTCTTCGTTCTCGAGCGGCACCACGCGCATCACGCGGTTGTTCTTGACCTGGACGATCAGGTTGGCACCGGTGGAGTCATGCGGGCTCACCGACTTGCGGCGCGACAGCTCCCACGTGCGGGCGCTGTAGCGGAACGGCTTGCTCGTGAGCGCGCCGACCGGGCAGATGTCGATCATGTTGCCCGAGAGTTCCGAGTCGACCGAGTCGCCGAGGAAGGTTTCGATTTCGGAGTGCTCGCCGCGCTGGGTCATGCCGAGCTCCATCACGCCGGCCACTTCCTGGCCGAAGCGGACGCAGCGCGTGCAATGGATGCAGCGGCTCATCTCTTCCATGCTGATCAGCGGGCCGACGTCCTTGTGGAACACGACGCGCTTTTCTTCTTCGTAGCGCGAAGAAGAACCACCGTAGCCCACCGCCAGGTCTTGCAGTTGGCACTCGCCGCCCTGGTCGCAAATGGGGCAATCCAGCGGGTGGTTGATCAGGAGGAACTCCATGACCGACTGCTGCGCCTTGATGGCCTTTTCGCTCTTGGTGCGAACGATCATGCCCTGCGTGACGGGCGTGGCGCAGGCCGGCATCGGCTTGGGCGCCTTTTCCACGTCGACCAGGCACATGCGGCAGTTGGCCGCAATGCTGAGCTTCTTGTGATAGCAGAAGTGCGGAATGTACGTGCCCGCCTTGTCGGCCGCATGCATCACCATGCTGCCTTCGGTCACTTCGACCTTCTTGCCGTCGAGTTCGATTTCAACCATATATGTGTTTCTCGCGCTCAGGCCTGGACAGGCGCTTTCGGGACGTAGCCCGGAATCAAGGCCTCGAACTCGTGACGGTAGTGCTTGATCATGGCGCGCACCGGCATGGCCGCCGCGTCGCCGAGCGCGCAGATCGTGCGGCCCTGAATGTTGTCTGCCACGGAGTTGAGCAGGTCCATGTCGGACGCCCTGCCCTGCCCGTTGTGGATGCGGTCCACCACGCGATACAGCCAGCCCGTGCCTTCGCGGCAAGGCGTGCACTGGCCGCAGGATTCGTGCATATAGAAATACGAGAGGCGCCGCAGCGACTCGACCATCGAACGGCTGTCGTCCATGACGATGACCGCGCCCGAACCCAGCATGGAGCCGGCCTTGGCGATGGAGTCGTAGTCCATCGTGCATTCCATCATGATCGACGCCGGCAGCACCGGCGACGACGATCCACCGGGAATCACGGCCTTGAGCGTGCGGCCCTTGCGAACACCGCCGGCCAGTTCAAGCAGCTTGGAGAACGGCGTGCCCATGGGCACTTCGTAGTTGCCGGGCAGCTCGACGTCGCCGCTCACCGAATAGATCTTGGTGCCGCCGTTGTTCGGCTTGCCGCACTCGAGGTAGGCCTGGCCGCCGTTGCGGATGATCCAGGGCACCGCCGCGAAGGTCTCGGTGTTGTTGATGGTGGTCGGCTTGCCGTACAGGCCAAAGCTGGCCGGGAACGGCGGCTTGAAGCGCGGCTGGCCCTTCTTGCCTTCGAGCGACTCGAGCAGTGCGGTTTCTTCGCCGCAGATATAGGCGCCAAAACCGTGGGCCGCGTGCAACTGGAAGTTGTACGTGCTGCCCATGATGCCGTCGCCAAGGTAGCCGGCGGCGCGCGCTTCCTCGAGGGCTTCCTCGAAGCGGTCGTAGCTCTGGAAGATCTCGCCGTGGATGTAGTTGTAGCCCACGCTGATGCCCATTGCATACGCGGCGATGGCCATGCCTTCGATCACGATGTGCGGGTTGAACTGCAGGATGTCGCGGTCCTTGCACGTGCCCGGCTCGCCTTCGTCGGAATTGCAGACCAGGTATTTCTGGCCCGGGAACTGGCGGGGCATGAAGCTCCACTTCAGGCCCGTGGGAAAGCCCGCGCCGCCGCGGCCGCGCAGGCCCGAGGCCTTGACTTCGGCAATCACCTGGTCGGGCGTGAGGCCCTCGGTGAGGATCTTGCGCAGCGCCTGGTAGCCGCCGCGCGCTTCGTAGTCGGCCAGGCGCCAGTTGGTGCCGTCGAGGCCGGCATAGATCTGCGGCTCGATGTGGCGGTCATGGAAGCAGGTCTGGACGCCCGTGGCCTGGAACTGCTGGAGCACTTGTTCGGGCGACATCATGCGGCCTCCCCTTTGGTCGAACCACGCAGCCCGTCGATGAGCTGGTCGAGCTTCTCGTTGCTCATGAAGCTGCACATGGTGCGGTCGTTGACCAGCATCACGGGCGAATCGGCGCAGGCGCCCAGGCATTCGCTCTGTTGCAGCGTGAACAGGCCGTCGGCCGTGGTCTCGCCCATCTTGATGCCGAGCTTCTTCTCGAGGTGAACGAGCGCTGTGACGCCGTCACGCAGCTGGCACGGCAGGTTGGTGCACACGTTGAGCTTGAACTTGCCCACCGGGTGCTGGTTGTACATGTTGTAGAAGGTCGTGACCTCATGCACGGCGATGGGCGCCATGCCGAGGTATTCGGCGATCTCGCGCTCGCGCTGCATGCTCACGTAGCCTTCGTCCTGCTGCACGATGGCCAGGCAGGCCATCACGGCCGATTGCTTGCCCGCTTCAGGGTACTTGGCAACCTCGCGCGCAAAGCGCTCGAGAATCGCGGGCCTCAGAGGAGCAGAAGGCGCCGTAGGCGCCGTGTCATGGTGGGTCGAGGAAGTCGTCATTCGCTCTTTCTCACCTGTCGATTTCGCCGAACACGATGTCCATCGTGCCGATCACCGCGACAGCGTCGGCGATCATGTGGCCGCGCGACATTTCGTCGAGGGCGGCGAGGTGCGGGAAACCGGGCGCACGGATCTTCAGGCGGTACGGCTTGTTGGCGCCGTCGCTCACCAGGTAGATGCCGAACTCGCCCTTCGGGTGCTCGACGGCGGCATACGCTTCGCCTTCGGGCACGTGGAAGCCTTCCGTGAAGAGCTTGAAATGGTGGATCAGCTCCTCCATGTTCGCCTTCATCGATTCGCGCGCGGGCGCGGCGACCTTGTGGTTGTCGGTGATGACCGGGCCGGGGTTGGCGCGCAGCCATGCCGAGCACTGCTGGATGATCTTGTTGGCCTGGCGCATTTCTTCCACGCGCACCAGGTAACGGTCGTAGCAGTCACCCGTCTTGCCGACCGGCACGTCGAACTGCATCTGGTCGTAGACGTCGTAGGGCTGCTTCTTGCGCAGGTCCCACTCCACGCCCGAGCCACGCAGCATGGGGCCGGTGAAGCCGAGATTCAGCGCGCGCTCCGGCGTGACCACGCCAATGCCCACGGTGCGCTGCTTCCAGATGCGGTTGTCGGTAAGCAGCGTTTCGTACTCGTCGACCATCTTGGGGAAGCGCTTGCAGAAGTCGTCGATGAAGTCGAGCAGCGAGCCCTGGCGGTTCTCGTTGAGCTTCTCGATGGCCTTCGCATTCTTGATCTTGCTGACCTTGTACTGCGGCATGGCATCCGGCAGGTCGCGGTACACGCCGCCCGGACGGAAGTACGCCGCATGCATGCGCGCGCCCGACACGGCTTCGTACATGTCGAACAGGTCTTCACGCTCGCGGAAGCAATAGATGAGCATGTTCATCGCGCCGCAGTCGAGACCGTGCGCGCCGAGCCACAGCAGGTGGTTCAGCAGGCGGGTGATCTCGGCGAACATCACGCGGATGTACTGCGCGCGAATCGGCACTTCGAGGCCCATCATCCGCTCGATGGCCAGGCAATAGGCGTGCTCGTTGCTCATCATCGACACGTAGTCGAGACGGTCCATGTACGGCAGCGACTGGATGAAGGTGCGCGATTCGGCGAGCTTTTCGGTCGCACGGTGCAACAGGCCGATGTGCGGATCGGCGCGCTGGATCACTTCGCCGTCGAGCTCGAGCACCAGGCGCAGCACGCCGTGCGCTGCAGGATGCTGGGGACCGAAGTTGAGTGTGTAGTTCTTGATTTCGGCCATATCAGTGCAAACCGCTGCCGTAGTTGTCTTCGCGAATCACGCGCGGCGTGATTTCCCGCGGCTCGATGGAGACCGGCTGGTAGATGACGCGCTTCTGCTCTTCGTCGTAGCGCATTTCGACGTGCCCCGACACCGGGAAGTCCTTGCGGAACGGATGGCCGATGAAACCGTAGTCGGTCAGGATGCGGCGCAGGTCGTCATGCCCCTCGAACACGATGCCGTAGAGGTCGAAGGCTTCGCGCTCGAACCACGTGGCGGCATTCCACACAGGCTGGAGCGAATCGACCACGGGCAGGTCTTCGTTCGGCGCAAACACCTTGAGGCGAACGCGCTGGTTGAGGCTCACCGAAAGCAGGTGCGTGACGACGCAATAGCGCTCGCCTTGCCACTCGCCTTCGCGGTAGTCGGAGTAATCCATGCCGCAAAGGTCGATCAGCTGCTCGAAGCGGCAGCCGGGCGCATCGCGCAGCAGCGTGGCGGCTTCGATGTAGTCGGCAGCGCCGACGACCACGGTCACCTCGCCCAGCGCGATCGTCACACTCTTGGCTTTGGCGCCAAGGGTCTCGGCGATGGTGGCGCGCAGCACCTCCGGCGATATTGCAAAGTCGGTCATCGTCGGCAGTCTCTCAGGCGCGGGCAATGGTGTTGGTGCGGCGAATCTTCTGCTGCAGCTGGATCACACCGTAGAGCAAGGCCTCGGCGGTGGGCGGGCAACCCGGCACATAGACGTCCACCGGCACGATGCGGTCGCAGCCGCGCACCACCGAATAGCTGTAGTGGTAGTAGCCGCCGCCGTTGGCGCAGGAGCCCATGGAAAGAACCCAGCGCGGCTCGGGCATCTGGTCGTAGACCTTGCGCAGAGCGGGCGCCATCTTGTTGCACAGCGTGCCGGCCACGATCATCAGATCGGACTGGCGGGGGCTGGGCCGAAACAGCATGCCGAAACGGTCGATGTCGTAGCGGGCCGCGCCTGCGTGCATCATTTCGACGGCACAGCAAGCCAGACCGAAAGTCATCGGCCAGAGTGATCCAGTCTTCGCCCAGTTCACCACCGAGTCGTAGGTGGTGGTGACGAAGCCTTCCTTCATGACGCCTTCAATGGCCATTTTGATGATTCCTTGTCATTCCCAGTCGAGCGCGCCTTTTTTCCACTCGTAGGCAAAGCCCACGACGAGGATGGCGAGAAAGATCATCATGGCCCAGAAGCCGACGGCGCCGATTTCCTTGAGCGCAATGGCCCACGGAAAGAGAAAGGCAATCTCGAGATCGAACAGGATGAAGAGAATGGCGACGAGGTAATAGCGCACGTCGAACTTCATGCGCGCATCCTCGAAGGCCTCGAAGCCACACTCGTAGGGAGCGTTCTTCGCTGCGTCGGGCCGATTGGGACCCAGGATGTAGCCGATGACTTGCGGTGCGACACCTACACCGACACCGACCAAAATAAACAAAAGGACGGGGAGATAGGAATCGAGGTTCATCGGGAGATTTTCACCGCTTGCCACCGGCAGAAACGCTCTGGATGAGTTTTCTGCCGGTGAGATTTGGTGCGGTCGGCGAGACTCGAACTCGCACAGCTTTCGCCACTACCCCCTCAAGATAGCGTGTCTACCAATTTCACCACGACCGCGGTTTTTTGTTCGGATGGCATGAGGTACCTGTGAAGGTGTTTGGCTTTCCGAACAGCTTTAGAGTTTACCCTGAAATGGAGCCGTTTCTCACTGGCGACTCCATGAAAACAACTTGATTATTTGTTCGGGATCTGACCCGGGCCCGAAACAGGCGCGGCAGGAGCCGAGGCAGGCGCGTTGGCCGGCGCAGCGCCCGAGGTACCCGAGGGAATCTGGCCGGGAATTTGCCCTGCGGGAGCGGAAGCAGGCGTGGCAGGTGCCCCGACGGCTGCGCGCTCCAGCAGGCTGCCGCCGCCGGCGGGCCGTGCGTGGCTGAAGTAGGCCAGCAGCAACGTGCACACAAAGAACACCGCCGCCAGCACTGCCGTGGTGCGCGAAAGGAAATTCGCGCTGCCGCTCGCGCCGAACAGGCTGCCGGCGCTGCCGCTGCCGAAGGCCGCGCCCATGTCGGCGCCCTTGCCGTGCTGGATCAGGATCAGCCCGATCATTGCAAGGGCCGACAGCATCTGCACGCCGACCAAGAGATTGAGGACCACATTCATTCGTTCTTACTCCTAATTGATGTCAGCCGCCCCTCGCGTTCAGCGAGCGGCAGCGGAAATGATCTGCAAAAAGTCTGCTGCCTTGAGCGAAGCGCCGCCGATGAGGCCGCCATCGATGTCGGGCTGCGCCAGCAACTGGGCGGCGTTGGCCGCGTTCATGCTGCCGCCGTAGAGGATGCAGATGCCGGCCGCGTGTTCGCTGGCCGCATGGTGCAGTTGCGCACGCAGCACGGCGTGCACGGCCTGCGCCTGCTCGGGCGTGGCGGTCTTGCCGGTGCCGATGGCCCAGACGGGCTCATAAGCCACGACGATCTCGCTGATGCAGTGGCCATTGACGTGGATCACCGCGGCCAGTTGGCGCTTGACGACTTCTTCGGTATGCCCGGCTTCGCGCTCGGCCAGCGTTTCGCCCACGCAGACGATCGGCGTGATGCCGTTCGCGAGCGCAGCCGCCGTCTTGGCTGCCACCGCTTCGTCGGTTTCGCCGTGGTACTGGCGACGCTCCGAATGGCCGACGATGGCATAGCGCACGCCGAATTCCTTCAGCATGGCCGCCGATTGCTCGCCGGTGAACGCACCTTGCGGGTGCGCCGAAATGTCCTGCGCACCAAGTGCAATGGCTTTCGAGTCCGCCAGCAGCGATTGCAGCTGCGCGAAATACGGAGCCGGCGCGCAAAGCGCGACATCGCAACTGGCCGGCGCAGCAGCCAGGCCTTGCAGCAGGGCCTTCACCAGCGCCTCGTTGGCAGCCAGGCTGCCGTTCATCTTCCAGTTGCCGGCGATCAACTTCTTCTTGGCTGTCATCGTGTTGTTGCCCGTCACCATGTCAGCACGATCTTGCCGATGTGCTGGTTGGATTCCATGAGTGCATGCGCCTGCGCCGCGCCGCTGGGTTCGCCGCCCGCTGCAAAGGTGCTGTGGATCACGGGCTTGACCGCGCCGCTTTCGAGCAGCGGCCAGACCTTTTCGCGCAGCGCCTTGGCAATGGCGCCCTTGAACGCCACCGGCCGGGGACGCAGCGTCGAGCCGGTGATCACCAGCCGCTTGCGCAGCACCAGGCCCGCATTGAAGTCGCTCTTGACGCCGCCCTGCACCGCGATGATCACCAGCCGGCCGTCTTCGGCCATGCATTCGATCTCGCGCGCCACGTAGTCGCCCGCGACCATGTCGAGGATCACGTCCACGCCCTTGCCGCCGGTGAGCTTCTTCGCCTCTTCGGCAAAATCGCTCGTGCGGTAGTTGATGGCGTGGTCCGCGCCCAGCTTCTTGCAGGCTTCGCACTTGTCGTCGCTGCCGGCCGTGACGATCACCGTTGCGCCCAGCGCCTTGGCAATCTGGATCGCCGTCACGCCGATGCCGCTCGAACCGCCCTGGATCAGCAGGGTTTCGCCCTTTTGCAGGCGGCCCCGGTCGAACACGTTGCTCCAGACGGTGAAGAAGGTCTCGGGCAGCGAAGCTGCCTCGCTATCGCTCCACCCCTTGGGCACCGGAAGACATTGCGCCACGGGGGCCACGCACAGCTCGGCATAGCCGCCGCCGGCGATCAGCGCGCAGACGCGGTCGCCGATCTTGAAGCCCGCCTCGGCCAGGGCCGCGGCGTCGCCCGACACGATCTCGCCGGCGACTTCGAGGCCCGGCAGGTCGGAAGCGCCCGGCGGCACCGGGTAGTGGCCTTTGCGCTGCAACACATCCGGACGGTTCACGCCGCTGGCTGCAACACGGATCAATAGTTCGCCCACGCCGGCCACCGGATCGGGGCGCTCCACGGCGCGCAGCACCTCAGGGGCGCCGTACGAAGTGATTTCAATGGCTTTCATGGTCTTTGGCCTGCAACGCCCGTGTCCGGGCGTGGTTAGCTGTTTAAAAAGTTGGCAACGGCGGCAAAGCTGCCGTTGCGCCCTTCTTACTCTTGCGATTCGCGCGGTGCGTACGGCTGCTCGCCGGCGGGGGCCTGCGACTGCTCGTTGCGCGGCTGCTGCTGCTCGTTGTTGAAACGAGGCGCACGTTCGCCGCCGCGGTCACCACCACGGTCACCGCGGTCCGAACGTTCGCGACGATCGCCGCCACGATCACCACGATCACCACGGTCGCCGCCGCGGTCTTCACGCGGTGCGCGCTCCTGGAACTCCATGCCGGCCGGACGCTCGGTCAGGGCCTTCATGGACAGCTTGACGCGGCCCTTTTCGTCCGTCTCGAGAACCTTGACCTTCACGATCTGGCCTTCGCTCAGATAGTCGGTCACCTTCTCGACGCGCTCGTGCGCGATCTGGCTGATGTGCAGCAGGCCGTCCTTGCCGGGCAGCAGGTTGATGAGCGCGCCGAAGTCCAGGATCTTGGTGACCGGGCCTTCGTAGACCTTGCCGATTTCGACTTCAGCGGTGATCTGCTCGATGCGGCGCTTGGCGAACTCCGCCTTTTCCGGATCGGTCGAGGCAATGGTGATGGTGCCGTCTTCGTCGATGTTGATCGTCGTGCCGGTTTCTTCCTGCAGGCCGCGAATGACCGCGCCACCCTTGCCGATCACGTCGCGGATCTTCTCGGGATTGATCTTGAGCGTGGTCAGGCGCGGTGCGAACTGCGACACCTCGGTCTTGGCTTCGCCCATGGCTTCCTGCATCTTGCCCAGGATGTGCATGCGCGCTTCCTTGGCCTGCGCCAGTGCGACCTGCATGATTTCCTTGGTGATGCCCTGGATCTTGATGTCCATCTGCAGCGCGGTGATGCCGTTGGTCGTGCCGGCCACCTTGAAGTCCATGTCGCCCAGGTGATCTTCGTCGCCCAGGATGTCGGTCAGCACCGCAAAGCGGTTGTCCTCCTTGATCAGGCCCATGGCAATGCCGGCCACGTGCGCCTTCATCGGCACGCCGGCGTCCATCATCGAGAGGCAGCCGCCGCAGACCGAAGCCATCGACGAGGAGCCGTTCGATTCGGTGATTTCCGACACCACGCGAATGGTGTACGGGAACTCTTCCTTGGTCGGCAGCACGGCGACGAGCGCGCGCTTGGCCAGGCGGCCATGGCCGATTTCGCGGCGCTTGGTCGAGCCCATGCGGCCCACTTCACCGGTGGCGAAGGGAGGCATGTTGTAGTGGAACAGGAAGCGGTCTTCGTACTCGCCGGCCAGCGCATCGATGCGCTGTGCGTCGCGCTCGGTGCCAAGCGTGGTCACGACTAGGCCCTGCGTCTCGCCACGCGTGAACAGCGCCGAGCCGTGGGTGCGCGGCAGCACGGAGTTGCGGATCTCGATGGGGCGCACGGTGCGCGTGTCGCGGCCGTCGATGCGGGGTTCGCCCGACAGGATCTGGCTGCGGACGATCTTCGATTCGATCGAGAACAGCAGGTCGTTGACCTTGCCGGCGTCGAAGGGCTCGCCGCTTTCCTTCAGCGTGTTCATCACGCTGGCATTGGCTTCGCGCAGGGCTTGCGTGCGGGCCTGCTTGCTGCGGATTTGATAGACGGCGCGCAGCTTTTCTTCGGCCAGGCTCTTGACCTTGGCGACGAAGGCTTCGTCTTCGGCCGGCGGCTGCCAGTCCCACACCGGCTTGCCGGCGTCGCGCACGAGTTCATGAATCGCGTTGATCGCGATGTTGGCTTGTTCGTGGCCGAATACCACGCCGCCCAGCATGATTTCTTCGCTGAGTTGCTGTGCTTCGGATTCGACCATCAGCACGGCGGCTTCGGTGCCTGCCACGACGAGGTCCATCTGCGAATCCTTGCGGGCGGTCTGGCCCGGATTCAGCACGTACTGGCCGTTGATGTAGCCCACGCGTGCAGCGCCGATCGGGCCGCTGAACGGAATGCCGGAAATCGACAGCGCGGCGCTCACGCCGATCATGGCGGCGATGTCGGCGTCGACTTCGGGGTTGAGCGACAGTGTGTGGATGACCACGTGCACTTCGTTCAGGAAGCCTTCGGGGAACAGCGGGCGGATCGGACGGTCGATCAGGCGGCTGGTCAGCGTTTCGTGTTCGCTGGGCTTGGCTTCGCGCTTGAAGAAGCTGCCGGGGATCTTGCCCGCGGCATAGGTCTTCTCGATGTAATCGACGGTCAGCGGGAAGAAGTCCTGTCCGGGCTTTGCCGACTTGGAGGCCACCACGGTCGCCAGGACCACGGTTCCGTCGATGTCGACCACCACGGCGCCGCTGGCCTGGCGGGCGATTTCACCGGTTTCCATGACGACAGTCTTGTCGCCCCATTGGAAGGACTTGGTGACTTTGTTGAAGAGGCTCATGTTTGCTCCTGTTTTGATAGCGATGGACCTGTATTCATCACAGGTTTCGCAGGGACGGAGGCTTCTCAGAACACGATGCCATTCCAGCGAAGCTCGGCGGGAACTTCATTGGAATGACACAGCTTCGCTCTGTTTTGGCACTCCGAAAGTGGATCGCGAAGTAAAAAACGCCTGAGCTAGCGGACTAACCCAGGCGTTTTTTCATGCGATTCGGTTTACTTGCGCAGACCCAGCTTGGCGATCAGCGCGGTGTAACGATCGGCGTCCTTGGACTTGAGGTAGTCCAGGAGCTTGCGGCGACGGCTCACCATGCGCAGCAGGCCGCGACGGCCGTGGTGATCCTTGGCGTGCGTCTTGAAGTGGGGGGTGAGCTCGTTGATACGGGCGGTCAGCAGTGCGACTTGCACTTCGGGGCTACCGGTATCGTTGGCGGCGCGGGCGTTGTCTTTGACGACTTCGGCCTTGATGGAGGCTGCGATCATGTTGAATTTCCTTGTTCCGGGATGTTTGACTTGCGGTGAGCGCTGGAACTGCCCTCACCGTGCGCCTTGCGGCATGCAAAGCCTCGGGATTATAGCTCGCCCGGGGCTTGCGCGTTTACTGTCTGGATAGCCAGGTTTTCAGGCGCTCCACCCCCTGCACAAGGCGCTGCGGGTCCTTCGAAGCGAAGCACCAGCGCAGCCACCCCTGGGCTTCCGGAGCAAAGGCATTGCCGGGGGCCAGGCCAAGGCCAGCCTCTACGACCAGGCGCTTGGCAAGCTCGAGAGAGTCGCCGAAGCCTTCAAGGCGGAAAAAGGCGTACATGCCGCCCTTGGCCGGGGCTACCTGCACACCGGGCAAGGCTTCCAGCAGCGGCACCAGGGTGTCGCGGCACTGTTTCAGGTGGGCGACCACGCGGGGCGTGATCTCCGCGGTGTGCTCGATGGCGGCAACGGCGGCGCGCTGGGTAAAGACGCTTGCGCAGGAGGTGTTGAACTCGATCAGCTTGCCGATGCCCTCGACCAGCGCGGGCGGCAGCACCAGCCACCCCAAGCGCCAGCCGGTCATGAGAAAGCTCTTCGAGAAGCTGTGTGTCACCACCAGCCGGTCGTCAGGCTTCGAAATGTCCAGGAAGCTCGGCGCGCAGCCGTTGGGTGTGGGCTCGAAATACAGCCGCTCATACACCTCGTCGGCCAGGATCCAGGTGCCGGTTTCGCGGCAGTGGTCGAGCACGGCCTGCTGCTCTTCGCGCGTCATGGTCCAGCCGGTCGGGTTGTTGGGCGCGTTGACGATCAGGAGCTTGGTCTTTGGCGTGATGGCCTTGCGCAAGGCTGCAAGGTCGAGCGTCCATTGGCCATCGGCAGGCACCAGCGACACCGTGCGCACCACCGCGCCAAGAATCGCGGGCTGCGCCGTGAGGTTGGGCCACACCGGCGTGACCGCGACCACTTCGTCGCCCGCATCGACCAGTGCCTGCACCGCCAGCATCAGCGCGCTCACGCCGCCGGAAGTCACGGCAATGCGCGAAGCATCGACCTTGGGGTGCAGCTTGCTGGTGTAGCCGGCAATTGCCTCGCGCAGTTCGGGCAGGCCGAGATTGTGCGCGTAAAAGGTTTCGCCGCGCTGCAGCGAGTCGATGGCCGCCTGGCGGATCACCTCGGGCGTGACTTCGTCGCTTTCGCCGAACCAGAAGGCGAGCACGTCGTCGCGGCCCAGACCGGCATTGGCAACCTCGCGGATCTTGGAGGCTTCGAGGTTGTGGATGGCTTCTCGCATGAGTTGGTTTTCCTAGCTTCTCTTCATCTTGCAGGTGGTCGGCAGTTCGGCGCGTTCGGGTGCGATGGTCTTGATCACGCGGAAGCCGTAGCCGGAGCCTTCGACATCGAACTGCACGCCCGGCCTGCCCTGCCTGTCCATCACGCCGACCACGAGTTGCTGCTGGAACTGATGGTCCGCCGCACGCATGCGTCCGCGCTGTCCGTAGAGGCTCACATCGGCCTGTTCGAGCGCCCGCGCCACGGCCGCCGCATCGACGCTGCCCGCGCGCTCGATGGCCTGCGCCAGCGACTCCACCAGCAGTTGCATGCGCATGTGCACGTAGTCGTCGGCAGGCTTGGGAAAGCGCGCGCGGAATGCGCGATAGAACGCCTCGGACTGCGCGGTCTGCACGTTGGGCAACCAGTCGGCCACCGCGATCACGCGGCCGATGCCTGCATCGCCGATGGCGGCCGGCGCACCGAGCGCGTTGCCGTAGAAGGTATAGAAGGTGCCGTTGAATCCACCCTCGCGCGCCGCCTTCACGAGCAGCGTGAGGTCGTTGCCCCAATTGCCGGTGAATACCGCCTGTGCGCCGCTTGCAATGATCTTGCCGGCGTAAGGCGCGAAGTCCTTCACCCTGCCCATCGGGTGCAGCTCGTCCCCGACGATTTCCACATCGGGCCGCTGCACGCCGAGTTGGCGTTTCGTCTCGCGCAGCACCGCCTGGCCAAAGCTGTAGTCCTGGCCGATGAGGTACGCGCGCTTGAGCGTTGCATCGTCCTTCACCACATCCATCAGCGCGGCCACGCGCATGTCGGCATGGGCATCGAAGCGAAAGTGCCAGAAGCTGCAGCGCTCGTTGGTGAGCACCGGATCGACCGCCGCGTAGTTGAGAAAGATCACGCGCCGCGACGGATCGCGTTCGTTGTTCTTTTCAATGGCATCGACCAACGCCGCGGCGGTGGCCGACGAGTTGCCCTGCAGCACGATGCGCGCACCGTCGTCCATGGCCGCGCGCAACGCCGACAGAGCTTCTTCGTTCTGCCCCTTGCTGTCGTAGCGGTCGAGCTGCAGCGGCCGCGCACCGCCGGGCACACCCGGCAGCTTGACGCCGCCGCGCGCATTCACGCGCTCCACGGCCCACAGCAGATTGCGAAACACCGCTTCTCCGGTGTTGGCGAAGGGACCGCTCATGCTCTCGATCAGCGCCAGGCGAATGGGCGCCGGCGGCGTTTGCGCCGTTGCGGCGAACGGGGCCGCGCATAGCGCCAGCGCCGCAAATTTCAAGGCCTTGCGACGCCAAATAAAGGGGGGATTCATTGTCTTGAAACGGTTGCGGCCGCGCCTAGATGTGGTGGCAAGCGGCACTCAGCATTGAATGGCCGCGCAGTGTAAGGGACACACATTCTTGTTCCCATTGTGTTCATTCAGGAGTTCTTTCATGTTTTTCGCACCCGCCCTTCATACCGCCCGCTTTGCTCCGCGTTCGTACGACCGCGCCTTCGAGCGCTTCGTCAACGAAGCCTTTGCCGGCGCACGCAAGTCGCCGCTCGTCGAACAGGACGACAAGAGCTGGACGCTTTCCATCGATGTGCCCGGCCTTTCGCGCGAAGACCTCACCATCGGCATCGAGGGCACCGTGGTCCGCATCGACAGCAAGGCCGAAGCCAAGCGCCAGTTCAAGGCCGCGTACGAGTTGCCGCAAGACATCGACGTGAGCGCGAGCGAAGCCAAGCTCGAGAACGGCGTGCTCACGCTGAAGCTGGGCAAGCAAGTGCCGGTGAGCCGCGTTTCGGAGCTGCAGATCAACTGATCTTGCAATGCCCACGAGAGGAAAGTGTCGTTAACTATTGTTTTTGACTTTGAAGACGCTCCCTAATCACAATAGGGCAGTGAATAACGTCACATCATGTGACGTATTCACATTTTTCTTCTTTTCTTCTTCGTGGGCGTCTCGCAAACGCACCGAATCGCTGACGGTGCGGATTCGGGTGCCCCTTAAGGCACGCCATGATCACGCACCTCAAGTCAGCCAATGACAATGAACGGTCCGATACGCTCCTGGTATTCCTGCCCGGTGCCTATCTCAAACCCGACGAATTCGAACGCGAAGGTTTCATCAGCGCCGTGCGAGAGCGCCATCTGGCCGCCGACTCGCTGCTGGTGGACGCCGACGTTTCCTACTACTACGACCAGACGCTCAGCGACCGCCTGCATGCGGACGTCATCGAGCCGCAGCGCGCCAAGGGCTACAAGTCGATCTGGCTCGTGGGCATTTCCATCGGCGGCTTCGGCGCGCTGATCCACGAGTTGTCCAGGCCGGGCTCGGTCGACGGCATCGTCGCGCTGGCACCCTACCTGGGGCGGCGCGTTCTGGGCGCCGAAATCCACAAGGCCGGCGGCCTGCGCACTTGGCAGGCGCCCACCGGCCCGCAGCCCGACGAGGAAGTCGACCGCAAGCTGTGGCCCTGGTTCCAGCAATACCTGGAACCCCAAAGATCCAAGAACCTGCCGCAGCTCTACCTGGGGTTCGGCCTGAGCGACCGTTTTGCGAGCAACCACAAGCTGCTGGCGGATGCGCTGCCCGAAGGCCGCGTGTTCACCACCGAAGGCGGCCACGACTGGCCGCAGTGGCGCCAGCTGTGGCGCAACATGCTCGACGTGCTGCCGGTGCCGTCGCTCGGCCGGGCGCAGCGCCCCGCTGCTACGCGGGCACCTGCGGCGCCGCCTCGGATGCCATCAGCGAAGCCATGGGCCATCGCGGCTTGACGTCGAAGGCATAGCGCGCGCTGGCCTGCGCCAGGCCCGACTGCAGCCGCATGGCGGCCGCCATTGCGATCATTGCGCCGTTGTCGGTGCACAGGTGCAGCTCGGGGTAGTGCACACGCACGCCGCGCCTGGCGCAGGCGGCGTTCAGTTGCTCCCGCAGGCTTCGATTGGCGCCCACGCCGCCTGCGACGACCAACCGCTTCAGGCCGGTCTGCCCGAGCGCGGCCAGCGACTTCTTCAGCAGCACCTCGACGATGGCCGCTTGCGTGGAAGCGGCCAGGTCGGCCTTGCTCGCCTCCAGCCCGGCGCCGAGCTTCTTGGCCTGCGTCAGCACCGCGGTCTTCAGCCCGGCGAATGAGAAATCCAGATCACCGCTGTGCAGGAGCGGCCGCGGCAGCTTGAACGCCTCGGCATTGCCCTCTTCCGCCAGCTTGGCCAGCCACGGGCCACCCGGATACGGCAGGCCCATGAGCTTGGCGCTCTTGTCGAAAGCCTCGCCTGCCGCGTCGTCGATGGTTTCGCCCAGCAGCTCGTAGCGCCCCACGCCGTCGACCCGCATCAACTGCGTGTGCCCGCCCGAAACGAGCAGCGCCACGAACGGAAACTCCGGCGGATCCGCACTCAGGAAGGGTGACAGCAGGTGCCCCTCGAGGTGATGCACCCCGAGCACCGGCTTGCCGAGCGCCGCCCCCAGGGCGCACGCCACGCCCGCGCCCACCAGCAAGGCCCCCGCAAGGCCCGGGCCGCGCGTGTAGGCGACCACGTCGATTTCGGCCAGCGAGCGCCCGGCCTCCGCCATGACGGCTTCGGTCAGCGGCAGCACGCGGCGGATGTGGTCTCGGCTGGCGAGTTCGGGCACCACGCCGCCATAGGCCTGGTGCATGGCGATCTGGCTGTGCAGTGCGTGCGAGCGCAACAGCGGCAGCGCGTCGCCGTGCGATTCGACCAGCGCCACGCCGGTTTCGTCGCAGGAGGATTCGATTCCCAGAAGAAGCATCCGCAGGAGTGTAGGCGCCGCCGAATGCCCGTGCGGCACGGATGTTGCAGCAAGCCTTTTGCCTCCCCTCCCCCGCCATGAAATCCGGACTGAATTTCCTGATCGCCGCCAGAAAGTGCGAAATCGACGAGCTCGACCAGCTCGCGCGCACCAGCGACCTGGTCGGGCTGATCGCCCGGCTGGTTCATGCGCTGCAGCGGGAGCGCGGCATGTCCAACGTGTTTCTCGCCTCGCGCGGGGTTCGCTTTGCCGACCAGCGCGACCCGCAGATCGCCGAATGCCTGGCGCTCGAACAGGAGGTGCGCGCCGGCTTCGACCAGCTCGAAACCGAAGGCCGCCCGGGCGCCACCGCGGGCAACAGCGCCCGCCTCTTCAGCCGCATTGCCTGGGTGCTTCCCGGCCTGGACGGCTTGCCCGCGCTGCGCCGCCGCGTCGGCGCGCTCGAACTGACGCCCGCGCAGGCCACCGCCGCTTTCGCCAAGCTCGTTGCCGGCCTGCTGGCGGTGGTGTTCGAGGCAGCCGACGGCGCCACCGACCCCGAGATTTCGCGCCTGCTCGTCGCGATGTTCAACTTCATGCAGGGCAAGGAGTTTGCCGGCCAGGAGCGCGCCTTCGGAGCCGCGTCACTGGCGGTGGGGCGTACCGACGAAGCGCAGCGCCAGCAATGGCTGCACCTCATCGAGCTGCAGGAGCGCTGCTTCCAGGTGTTCATCGACTTCTCGAGCAGCGGCGTGCTTGCGCTCTGGCACCAGAGCCAGTCCGACGCCGTCATGGCCGAGATCGAGCGCCTGCGCCGCATGAGCGTGACCTCGGCCCAGGCGGCCTCGGCGGCTGCGCCCGATCCCCGGCTGAGCCAGAACTGGTTCGACTGCTGCACCCTCCGCATCGACGCCATGAAGACCGTCGAACACCGGCTGGCGGAAGAACTGCGCGAACTCTGCGCCCGCAAGATCGCGCAGGCACGCGGCGAACTGCAGAAATACCAGGAGGTGCTCGGCACCCTCGCGCCGCAGGCCGAAGGCGCGGTCTTCTTCGACGACATCGGTGCGGAGGCCACGGCGCCGGCGCAGTACGGGCGGCATCTCGAACGCTCGGTGCTCGACATGGTGCAGGAGCAATCGCACCGGCTGCAGGCCATGAGCGAAGAGCTCGAAACCGTTCGCGCCTCCCTCAACGAGCGCAAGCTGGTCGAACGGGCCAAGGGCCTCCTGATGGCGCACCGCCGCATGAGCGAAAACGAAGCCCACAAGATGCTGCTGCAGACCGCCATGAACCAGAAGCGCCGCCTGGTGGACGTGGCCGAGTCGATGCTCGCCATGGCCGACTACCTGCCCCTGGATACGGCGTCGCGGCGCTGAACGGCCGCGTGCATTGCGTTCGAAATGGTGCGGCGCACAACAAGCGTGCATGGCGCCGACTTTCCGTCTCAGCTGCCCTGCGCACCCAGTGGCAGCCGCTCTTTTGCTGCCTATTCGATAGCAAAACACGGTCGATAAAGCTGGCACGCAGTTTGCTGAAGTAGTACATGGACCCCTGGGTCCGAGGCAGGCAGCACCCAACGGCGGGTGTTGCCCACCGAAATTGGACAAAGGCGTCCCCCATCCCGCAAGGGCTCGTTTTCGAGCAGCCCCTGCGCGGTGCGGGACGCCTTTTTTGTTTTCTGTCCTTCCTTTTGTTTGTTGTTGTTCTTCAACCGGAGCCCGCCACATGACCGACCTGCTGAAAACCCGCCTCAGCCGCCGCCGCGTATTGCAAGCCGCTGCCATTGGCGCTGTGGGAATCGATCCCGCCCTGCGCGCCGCCGTCTGGGCCCAGGGCTCCGACAAGCCGGAAAAGGAAGAAGTGAAGATCGGCTTCATTCCGCTGACCGACTGCGCCAGCGTGGTGATGGCCTCGGTGCTGGGCATCGACAAGAAGTACGGCGTGAAGATCGTGCCCAGCAAGGAAGCCAGCTGGGCCGGCGTGCGCGACAAGCTCTCCAATGGCGACCTGGACATGGCGCACGTTCTCTACGGCCTCGTCTACGGCATGCACCTGGGCCTGAGCGGCCCCAAGAAGGACATGGCCGTGCTCATGACCCTCAACAACAACGGCCAGGCCATCACGCTGTCGAAGAAGCTGGCCGACAAGGGTGCAGTGGACGCTGCCTCGCTCGCCAAGCTCATCGCCACCGAAAAGCGCGAATACACCTTTGCGCAGACCTTTCCCACGGGCACCCACGCAATGTGGCTCTACTACTGGCTGGCCTCGGCCGGCATCGACCCGTTCAAGGACGTCAAGAACATCACCGTGCCGCCTCCGCAGATGGTGGCCAACATGCGCGTCGGCAACATGGACGGCTACTGCGTGGGCGAGCCCTGGGGCCAGCGCGCGATCATGGACGGCATCGGCGTGACAGCGATCACCACGCAGGACATCTGGAAGGACCATCCGGAGAAGGTGCTCGGCACCACGGGCGACTTCGTCAAGAAGTACCCCAACACCGCGCGCGCCGTGACCGCGGCCATCATCGAAGCGGGCAAGTGGATCGACACCGGCCTGCAGAACAAGAACAAGATGGCCGAGACCATTGCCGACAAGAGCTACGTCAACACCAGCGTGGACGCCATCAACCAGCGCATCCTGGGCCGCTATGTCAACGGCATGGGCAAGAGCTGGGACGATCCCAACCACATGAAGTTCTACAACGGCGGCGCCGTGAGCTTCCCCTACCTGTCGGACGGCATGTGGTTCCTCACGCAGCACAAGCGCTGGGGCTTGCTGAAGGAGCATCCGGACTACCTGAAGGTGGCCACCGAGATCAACCGCATCGACATCTACAAGCAGGCCGCCGCCGCCACGCAGACGCCGGTTCCCAAGGACGTGATGCGCACCAGCAAGCTGTTCGACGGCTCCGTGTGGGACGGCAAGGACCCGAAGAAATATGCCGACTCTTTCAAGATCCACGTCTGAGACGACTGAGGAGAAACACATCATGGTCAGTGCCGTCTTCCATTCGCCCCTGGATGCCTCGCTCCCTCTCCCGCGTGCGGGAGAGGGCCGGGGTGAGGGTTCGCCCCGTGCAGAAGCTGCCCCCCTCCCCGCCCCACTGCCCAAAGTGGAGAAGGAGCAAAAGCAACGCACATCCATCGACCTGCGCGCCTTCTGGATGCGCGTGCTGCCACCGCTCGCGGGCTTCGGCCTGCTGGTGCTGATCTGGGAGCTGGTCGCCATGAAGAGCACCACCGGCTTTCCTTCGCCGCTCGCCACCTGGCAGCAGGCGCTCACGGTGTTCAGCGATCCGTTCTACAGCAAGGGGCCGAACGACCAGGGTGTGGGCTGGAACGTGCTCTCGTCGCTGCAGCGCGTGGCATTGGGCTTCGGGCTCGCGGCTGCAGTCGGTATTCCGGCTGGCTTTGCCATCGGACGCTTCGAGTTTCTTTCGCGCATGTTCAATCCGCTGATCAGCCTGCTGCGCCCCGTGTCGCCGCTGGCCTGGCTGCCAATCGGCCTGCTGGTGTTCAAGGGCGCCAACCCCGCCGCCATCTGGACCATCTTCATCTGCTCGATCTGGCCGATGGTGATCAACACCGCCGTGGGCGTGCAGCGCGTGCCGAGCGACTACATGAACGTGGCCAAGGTGCTCAACCTCAGCGAATGGAAGATCTTCACCAAGATCCTGTTCCCCGCCGTGCTGCCCTACATGCTGACCGGCGTTCGCCTGGCGGTGGGCACCGCCTGGCTGGTGATCGTCGCGGCCGAAATGCTCACCGGCGGCGTCGGCATCGGCTTCTGGGTGTGGGACGAGTGGAACAACCTCAACGTCGCCAACATCATCATCGCGATCTTCGTCATCGGCATCGTCGGCCTGGTGCTGGAGTTCGCGCTCATCAAGCTTGCAACCGCGTTCACGTTTGAAGAGGTGAAGTCATGAATGATGATTCCAAGTACATCGAGATCCACAACGTCGAGCAGCGCTTCAAGACCGCCAAGGGCAGCTTCCTGGCGCTGCAGGGCATCAACCTGAACGTGGCCAAGGGCGAGTTCATCACGCTCATCGGCCATTCGGGCTGCGGCAAGTCGACGCTGCTGAACCTGATTGCCGGCCTGACGACGCCCACGCAGGGCGTGCTGCTGTGCGCCAACCGCGAAATCAAGGGCCCCGGCCCCGAGCGCGCGGTGGTCTTCCAGAACCACTCGCTGCTGCCCTGGCTCACCTGCTTCGAGAACGTGTACCTCGCCGTCGAGCGCGTCTTTGCCGCCACCGAGAACAAGGCGCAGTTGCGCGCACGCACCGATGCGGCGCTTGCAATGGTCGGCCTTACGCCTGCCGCGCAAAAGCGCCCCGGCGAAATTTCGGGCGGCATGAAGCAGCGCGTGGGCATTGCACGCGCGCTCTCGATGGAACCCAAGGTGCTGCTGATGGACGAACCCTTCGGCGCCCTGGACGCGCTCACGCGCGCCAAGCTGCAGGACGAACTGCTCGGCATCGTGCAGAAGACCCAGAGCACCGTCGTCATGGTCACGCACGACGTCGACGAAGCGGTGCTGCTGAGCGACCGCATCGTGATGCTCACCAACGGCCCGGCCGCCACCATCGGCGAGGTGCTGAAGGTCGACATCGCACGTCCGCGCAACCGCGTCGAACTGGCCGAAGACCCGACCTATGTGCACGCCCGCAAGGCGGTGATCGATTTTCTCTACACGCGCCAGGCGCACGTGGAGAAGGTTGCGGCCTGACACCGCCGGCACGGCACAACCGGAGTCAGGACATGATGACTTGCAGGCTGTGCTCGTACCAGGCGGTGAGCCGCTCGAAAGTGTCCACCAGCGCTTCGCTGGAACGCACCAGCGTGGCGCGGCCTTCAGGGCTTTCGAGTGCCTGCACGCCGCCGACCAGGCGCAGCCATTCGTCCCGCGCGGCCGCCAGTGCGGCGCGAATCTCGGGTGAACTGAGGGGCGCGCGCTCCAGCTCCAGCAGCGCCGCCTCAAACTCGTTCATGGTCGGCAGCAGCCGTTCGCGCGAAGGCCCTGCAGCGAGCGCCGAAGCCAGCAACGCGTCCTTGGCCAGGCGCTGTGCGCGCATGCGCTGCCGCCCGCAGATGTTGACGATGCGCAGCGCACGGCGCGCGCCGGAGGCTTCGAGCGCATCGGTCAGCGCCTCGGCCGCGGCCAGCAGCTCGTCGCCGAGCTTGTCGATGTCAGCCAGCGCCTGCGGCACCGCGCGCGCCGCCAGCGCGGCGGAAAGCCCGCTCCACGCAGCTTGCACATCGCCCAGCGCGCCCGCGCCCGGGGCGCCCAGCTCAAGGGTGGCCAGATGATCCAGGTTCTGCTGCACCCGCTCGACCGATTGCGTGCGCAACACGCGCGCGCGCTGCACGTCGATGCCGGCGAGCATCTGCGCCGCAATCCGCACCAGCCGCTGCGACAGCATGCGCAGTTGCCCGGCGCGGTTGATCGCGTCGGCCCACTGCGCGGCCTCGATCACCGAGCGCGACACCTCGCCCAGCCGCAGGTTGGCATGCATGGCCGCGCCGCGGAGCAAGCCGAAGGCCTCGTCCTCCCCGATGCCGCGGGACGACATCAGCAGGCCCTTGGCGCGGTCGACCCATTTGCGTTCGTCCATGCGCGTGCGCAAGCCGTCGAGTTCGGTGCGCAGCGCGGCCTCGCGTTCACGCCGGACCGGCGCCAGGGTCATCAGCGCGCGAAGCGAGGTGCCATCGAAAGCTTCGATCGGCAGCCACGCATGCACGCCCAGAGCAACCAGCGCTTCGTGCTGGGCGCTGTCCAGCGGTGCGCTGACGAGGCTCAGCCCGCAAGGAGGCGTGCCCTTCCATTCGCCGACGGCATCGAGCAGCGCCTGCAGCTGTTGCGCCGGTGCGGGCAGCCAGGCCATCACCTGTTGCGGTGCAAGCTCACCCACCTTCTGCACCAGCGTGTGGCAGGTGCTCCGCTCGACGGCAGCGACGCCGGTACTCGCCAGCGCCTGCTGCAGAGGCTCCGGCAGCGGCGCGGATTCGGCGAAATCATTGGGCAGAACGACAAGAAGGGACATCATGGAAAAGCGGTTGGAGGCACGGCAAGCATAGGCCACGCCCGCGCATTTGCGCAGGCACGTCTCTTGCATCGACACGGGTGCGGTGTAACGAAGCACCGCTTTGGTGAGGCTGCAGGCTCCTGCATCCATCCTGGCTGCGCAATGGCCGGGAAGCACCCCCACGCCGACAGCGTTCGCTGCCGGCATTCCGCCCCAACCCCGTCCGTCGACTCGGCCCTCCACAGGCTGCGCCGCGGCATTTCGCACGATTGAACGCCATGTCCAGTTTCAGGACCTTCTTGCACTCAGGCCACGGCCCGACGCTGTTCGCGGCCTTTCTGTACTTCTCGTTCTCCTGCTGCATCTGGGTGCTCAACGGCGCCATGGCGCCGTTCATCGGCGAAACCTTCGATCTTTCGCCTGCGCAAAAGGGGCTGATGCTGTCGGTGCCCATCATCGCGGGTGCGCTCATGCGCTTTCCGCTCGGCATCCTCTCGCAATACATCGGCCGCAAGAACGCCACGCTGGTCGAAATGGGCCTTATCGCGGTGGCGATGCTGTTCGGCTTCTTCTTCGTGAAGAGCTTCAACGACCTGCTGGCCATGGGCGTGCTGCTGGGCATTGCGGGCGCCAGTTTCGGCGTGGCGCTGTCGCTGGGTTCGGGCTGGTTTCCGCCGCAGCACAAGGGCCTGGCCATGGGCCTGGTGGGCGCCGGCAACGTGGGCACGGCGGTGTCGGTGCTGGTGGCGCCGCCGCTCGCGCAATGGCTCGGCTGGCAGGCGGTGTATGCCGTGGCAGCCGCCGCCATTCTGGTGCCGATGGTCGTGATGGTGCTGTTCGCCAAGGAGCCGCCCGACGTCGACAGCCACGCGAGCTTCCGCGAGCACATTGCCTGCCTGTTCGAAAAAGACGGCTGGGTGTTCAGCCTGATCTACGGCGTGACCTTCGGCGGCTTCATCGGCCTCATCACCTTCCTGCCCTCTTACTACTACGACCAGTTCGGCGTGAGCAAGGTGCAGGCGGGGCAACTCACCATGCTGGCGGCCTTCATGGGCGCGGCGGTGCGCATCGTCGGCGGCTGGATCTCCGACCGCTGGGGCGGCGTGAACACGCTGACCGTAGTGCTGCTTGTGGTGGCCGTCGGTCTCGTGCTGGTGGGCATCTCGTCGGCATCGCTTGCGCTCACCACGCTGCTCCTGATCTTGTGCTTTGCCGCCCTGGGCGCGGGCAACGGCGCGCTGTTCCAGCTGGTGCCGCTGCGCTGGCCCACCAGCACCGCCGTGGCCGGTTCGATGATCGGCGAAATCGGCGCGCTGGGCGGCGGCCTGGTGCCCAACGCCATGGGCCTGTCGAAGCAATACCTCGGCAGCTACGTGTGGGGCTTCGTGTTCTTCGGCGTGCTGTCGCTCGTCATGCTGGGCGTGATGCGCGTGATGCAGATCCGCTGGACACGCACCTGGGCCGAAAAAGGCGGCCGTGCGCGCACCACGCCCTCACCGGCTCCGGCCAAGTACACCGCTCCACCGAAGGCAACGCGGCCATGACCCTTTTCCGTTCGCCGTCAGCGTGGCAGAAAAAGCAGCCACACCACGAGCAGTGCGTTGAACAGCAACGACACGGCGAGCGCGATCTTGTAGAGCGCGGCCGGGTCGCGGCGGATCAGCGGCGTGGCGGGCGGCGCACCCACCGGCCGGGACGCGCCCCGCTCCAGGGCGAGCAGCATTTCCTCGGCGGTCTCGAAGCGCTCGCGCGGATCGCGTGCCACGGCCTTGCGCACCAGATGGTCGAGCCACACGGGCACATCGGGCCGCAGGCGCGAGAGCGCGGCCGGGTCGCGCCGGTAGCGCGCCACCTGGTAGGGCTCGATCTCTCCGTAGGGCAAGTGTCCGCCGAGCCACTGGTACAGCGTGACGCCGAGCGCGAACAGGTCGCTCGCGGTGTCGGCGGGGGCGCCCTCCCATTGCTCGGGATTGATGTAGCTGGGCGTGCCCGCATGCAGCTCGCGCTGGGCCGCGCCTTCGCGGCCCGACAGCGCCACGCCCAGGTCGAGAATGCGCCAGCGGCCGTCATCGCCCAGGTGCAGGTTGCCGGGCTTGATGTCGCGGTGCACCACGCCGTGGCGGTGCAGCCGGCCCAGGGCCTTGGTCACGTCGATGGCCGCGGCGACCACCTCGGCCACCGCACCGCGCGCGCCGGATTTGCGCATCTGCTCCAGCGTGCGTCCGCCGTGCCAATCGAACACGATGTAGAGCGCGCTGGCGTTCTCGGCGCGCTCGTGCACGCGCACGAATCCACCGCTCCCCACGCGCTGGCCCAGCCAGGCTTCGTGCGCGAGCATCGCGCGCTCCTGCGGATCGCTGGCGCGCGAGGGGTGCAGCGTCTTGAGCGCGACCAGTTCGCGCGTGGCGGCATTGCGCGCCTGGTAGAGCAGGTGCACGCCGGTGTCGGCCACCAGCGCGGTGACCACGTAGCCGTCGAGCACGTCGCCCACCTTCAGCAAGGGCGGCGGGGCCAGTCGGCGGCCGTCTCCGAGCTCGTCGTCCAGCTGCCGCGGGTCGAGGCCGACAACGCGAATGACCAAGGCGGTCGCGTTGTCGCGCGTACCGGCCTCGAGAGCCGCGTTCACCAGCGCCTCGCTCGCCTGCTCGGCGCTGCCCTGCAAAGCGATAGCGGCCAGGCGCTGCGGCTTGAGCACACCGTGCACGCCGTCGGACGTGAGCACGAAGCAGTCGCCCACGCGCACATCGCCCTGCGCGTAGTCGACGCGCACCTGGTCGTCCAGGCCGATGGCGCGCGTCAAGCGGCTGCGCATGTCGGGATGCTCGAAGGCATGGTCCTGCGTCAGCGGCATGGCCGGCTCGCCGTCGGCGCGCACGCGCCATGCGCGCGTGTCGCCCACATGCGCGAGCGTGTAGCTCTGGCCGTGCAGCACCAGCGCCGTGAGCGTGGTGAGCGCGGTCGCGCTGCCTTGGCGCCGGCGGTTGTGATCGGCAAGCCAGGCGTTCTGCGCCGCCACCAGGCGGTCGAGCGCGGCGGTCGGCTCCCAGGTGTCGGGCGTGGCGAAGTAGTCGGCCAGGAGGCCCATCACGGTGGTCTGCGCCGCTTCCAGGCCGCGTCCGCCGGTGGACACGCCATCGGCAATGGCGGCAATGAGCCCGCGCGACTCGTCTCCCGGCGGTGCGTTGACGGCACCGGCAAAGTCTTCGTTCACTTCGCGCGGTCCGCGCTGGCTGCTGTAGCCGATGTCCACTTCAAAGCTCATGGCGCCATTCTCCATGTGCTTTCCACGCACTTTGCACGCGCACCGCGTGCTTCCTTTGCTTGAAACGTTGAAAGGCCCCACCCCATGAAGAAACTCAAGCTCGTGATGGTCGGCAACGGCATGGCCGGCGTACGCACGCTGGAGGAGCTCCTGAAGCTCGCCCCGGACATGTACGACATCACCGTCTTCGGTGCCGAGCCGCACCCCAACTACAACCGCATCCTCTTGTCGCCCGTGCTCGCGGGCGAGCAGACCGTGGACGAGATCGTGCTCAACAGCTGGGAGTGGTACACCGACAACCACATCACCCTGCACGCGGGCAAGAAAGTCGTCGAAGTCGACCGGGTGAAACGCATCGTGCGCGCCGAGGATGGCACCGAAGCGCCTTACGACCGCCTCTTGATGTGCACCGGCTCCAACCCCTTCATGCTCCCGGTGCCCGGCAAGGACCTCAAAGGCGTCATCGCCTACCGCGACATCGCCGACACCGACTACATGATCGAGACCGCCCGCACCCACAAGAATGCGGTGGTCATCGGCGGGGGCCTCCTGGGCCTGGAGGCGGCCAACGGCCTCATGCTGCGCGGCATGAGCGTCACCGTGGTGCATGTCATGCCCTGGCTCATGGAGCGCCAGCTGGACGACGTGGCCGGCAAGCTCCTGCAGAAGTCTTTGGAAGACCGCGGCCTGAAGTTCCTCATCGGTGCCCAGACCCAGGAGCTGGTGGGCGACGCGGACGAGGGCAAAGGCGGCCGGGTCAAGGCCATCCGCTTCAAGGACGGCACCGAGGTGGCCGCCGACCTGGTCGTCATGGCTGTGGGCATCCGGCCCAACACCGAGCTGGCCGAGCAGATGCGCCTGCACTGCAACCGCGGCATCGTGGTCAACGACACCATGCAGACCGT